>JAJRTF010000081.1 GCA_021545585.1 Zetaproteobacteria bacterium | reverse complement strand
GGCGATCGACCTCAGCGAACAGCCTTGCTCCAGACCAAGTTGGATCACGGCACGCTCGCTACTATTCAAGTGACTATAGCTCTTTCCCATCGCAACACTTTACCTCCGTAAAGTGTTGCACTTCTATTTTGAGCCCGCCCATCTTTATCTTTTCCTCCATCGCGCTGATGGCCGCAGGTCTGATTTCCAGCACCGCAGTCGCCGGGCCGGAGGGCAAATGCAAGGCCTGCCATACCTTTGATCAGGGCGGGAAACATAAAACAGGCCCCAACCTGTTTGGTATCGTCGGTAAAAAAGCGGGCAGTACGGATTTTAAGAAATACGGAAAGTCACTGAAGCATGCCGACTGGGTCTGGGATGAAGAAAACCTCAAGGCCTGGGTTTGCGACTCCAAAGAGGCCATCAGGGAACTGACCGGCGACGATCACGCCAAAACGAAAATGGGTAAACAAAAGAAATGCGGTGACGATGCTGAAGCCGTTGTTGCCTTTCTCAAAACCCTGAAGTAACCCCTTCCTCCTCCGGGAAATAAGGCGGCTGGCCTTGTGTCAGCCGTCTTTTTATTTTGGAATCTGTGAATCCTCACAGTGATCGGACACGACGTCTAATCAGAACCGCATTGCCGATCACCAGCAGCGAACTGACCGGCATGGCAATCGCTGCAAAGACCGGCGTCACTATCGCGGCCATGGCCATCGGCACCAGGACTATATTATAGGCCAGCGATAGCCCCAGATTCTGGCGTATCGTGCGCAATGTCTGCTGACCCAGCGCCAGAGCAAACAGCACCCTCCCCAGTTCAGACCCCATCAGCACAACATCGGAGCATTCCATGGACACATCGGTTCCAGAGCCCATGGCCATGCTGACATCGGCCAGCGCCAGCGCCGGCGCATCATTCACACCGTCACCGATCATCAGCAGCTTTTTGCCCTGCTGCCGCAGCTCTTTAATCTTCTGCGACTTATCCTCGGGCAATACATCGCCGACAACCTCCACATCACCGCCCAGTGCGGCTCGCAAATGGCTGGCCGCTTCGGCCGAGTCCCCGGTCAGCACCGTCAAGCCGAAGCTGCGCCGCTGCAACTCGGCCAGCAACTCCAGTGCCCCGTCGCGCAGGCGATCCTCGACCATCACCCGGCCGCATAATGCCCCGTCGACAGCAATCCAGATACAGGCTCCGGCATTTCCGGGCTGCTCGACGGACTCATGCTCCGATAACCCCAGATGCTCCAGCAAGCGGGCATTACCAAGCGCCACATCATGCCCATCAACGCAACCAACCACCCCGGCCCCTGCAAGCATCGATGCCTTTTCGCATGCCATGCTGCCAAGCTGCTTCTCATCCGCGGCCACGGCAATCGCGCGGGCCAGCGGATGGGAAAACTGCCGCTCCAGCGATGCAGCCAGCTGCAACAGGCGATCTGCATCCATATCACCGTATACATGCATCCCGACCACCCGCATCCGGCCCTCGGTCAGCGTACCGGTCTTGTCGAACACAAGATGATCAACCGCTGCCAGATGCTCAAGCGCCTCACCATTGCGCACCAAAACCCCGTTCTTGGCGCCGAATCCCGCTGCCACGGCAATGGCCATGGGTGTCGCAAGACCCAGCGCGCAGGGGCAGGTGATAATCAGCACCGCTGCAGCGGCAAGCAGGGCCGTATCCATATCCTGCCCCAGCCAGTAGATGAAAGTGCCTGTCGCAAGCACCAGCGTGGTCAGTACGAACCACGGCACAATGCGGTCAGCGATCTGCTGCACTCTGGCTCTGGAGCCCTGAGCCGACTCAACCAGGTGGATAATGCGGGAAAGGGCAGTGCCCGATCCGATGTGCTCAACACACATCTGCAGGGGCGCCTCGCCATTGACCGTGCCCGCCGCCAGCCGCTGGCCGAGGAATTTATGCACCGGATGTGATTCACCGGTCAGCATGGACTCATCCACATGGCTGTCACCAGCGGTAACCGTGCCATCTGCCGGAACCTTGTCACCCGGCCGGATCAAAACGATATCACCTGCGGCAATTTTCCTGACTGCAATACGTTCCTCGCCATGCTCGCCCAGGCGTGTCGCCATACGCGGTTGCAGCTCCATCAGGCGTAATGTTGCCGATGATGCGTTGCGTTTAGCCAAGGCCTCAAGGTAACGCCCGACAAGAATAACAAACAGGAAGGTGACAACGGTATCGTAATAGACATGCTCCAGCTGCTGCACTGTCTGCCATACGGAATAGCCATAGGTAGCCAGTGCTCCAATAGCAATCGGCACATCCATATTCAGGCGGGCTGCACGGACCGCCTTCCAGGCGCCGGAAAGAAATGGTCCGCCGGAATAAAACAACACCGGCGTGGCGATCACAAAGCTCACCCAGTGAAAGAACTGTGCCATGGCCGGGTCTCCGGCCGAAAAAGCGCCGGCATACAGAGCAATGGATATCCACATGATATTCAGTGCTCCAAACCCCGCAAAAGCCATGCGGAACAGCAAACGACGATTGCTGCGCTGAACCTGCCCTTCTACCGCATCCTGATTGAACGGCACGGCCGCATAACCGATGGCAGACAGCCTGTGCATGATCTCCGACAGCCTGAGCCGGTCCGGATGCCAGCGTATGCGCAGGCGCTGATGGGCAAGATTAACCTCGGCCAGTTCGACACCGGGCATGGCGCCCGTTGCTTTTTCAATCAGCCATACACAGGCCGCACAATGGATGCCCTCAATAAGCAGCATCGCCTCAAATGTGCCGTCCGGCTGGACAAGCACGAATTCGCGCTGCACCTCATCAAGATCGTATTGATCCAGATCAGCCGGCATATCCGGCGGCGGCGCAAGCTGTGACTCACGCAGGGCCACCTTGTCATAAAAGCCATCCAGGCCGGATTCATGGATAACCTTACATACGGTCAGACATCCCGAACAACAGAATGGATGCGTGACGCCGTCGATATCTCCGTGACAGGCATGCAGGCCGCCGGCGACAGGAAGGCCGCAGTGGTAGCAGGCGGCTTGGTCCGGGGTGCTCACCTATTTTTCAACAAAGATTCGCTTGGCTATATCGTATTTTTGATCACCGGAACGCACCTGGGCGATCAGATCCCAGTGACCTGGCAACGGGAATACAAGGCGCTGCGAAAAAGTGCCGACATCGCTATAGCTCATCGAATGTTTGAAATCGTTGGCCGCATCGCTGGGGCGGTAGGCGAACAGAGTCGCTGTACCGTTTTTTACCGGCCTGCCCTGATGATCCATGACATACAGATGATATACCTGCGCCTCGTTCACGACGGGCTTCTGAGGGGGCAATAGCTGCAGCCGCCATGCCTCCGCTGCCGCCTGTTCACGCAGGTTTTCTTCATGAAAATAACTCTTGCCCCTTTCGTAGTAGTCCTTAACCACAAGATTGGGCGGTGAGATGAAGGCATAGGTAATAAAAACAATATTCACGCCAACCGTAACCGCCACGGCCCCGACAATGCCCTGCAGCCACGGATTCTTCATATCCGACTTGATCTGCTGTTTCATACTCATGATTTACTCCTTGAACCCTGCTATTTCGGGCCGATAAACACGGATTTATATTCCAGATGTATCTCCGGTTTGTCGATACCCCGGAGCTGGAAATAGATCGGCGTATTCTCCTGCTGCAGCTGCTCAGGCCGGGCACGCAGAAATACATGAAAAGGAATCGCCTTGCCGGATTTCAGCACCACCATATCACCTGTACTGGCCGAAAGCTTCAGACCCGGCAAGCCTCTGACACTGAGACGAAAGCGTATATCCTCCGGCATCTTGTTGACCGCCTTGAAGGTATATTTGTTCTGGATACCGCCATCAGACATGTGGATGAACAATGGCTGCCGCTCATGTACCACCGACAATTCAACCGGTGGAATATGGGTCAGGCAATAGAGGATTCCGGTCACGGACATCAGGAAGATCATGCTGTAGACGATCACCCGCGGCCGCTTATACAGCGGCGGCAGCTTCTCACCGGATATCTCTTTCTCGGACATGTAGCGAATCAGCCCCTTGGGGTTGCCAACCTTCTCCATCACGGTATCGCAGGCATCAATGCACATGCCGCAGGTGATACAGCCTTCCTGCATGCCTTCGCGAATATCCACACCGGTCGGACAAACACCGACACAGAGATGGCAATCCACACAGTCGCCGCGCTCACCCGATGTGCTCCCCCGGCCCTTCGTCTTGCCCCTCGGCTCACCCCGATTCACATCATAGGTCGGCAGGATCGTATCCTTATCCACCATGACCCCCTGAATACGGGCATAAGGACATAGCCAGAAGCAAACTTGCTCACGCATGAAGCCGGCAAACACATAGGTGCCGAAGATAAATGCTGCCAGTACCACCCAGGCCACCAGCGGCACTTCAAATGTCAGATAACCTATCCATAGCTGATAGACATCCGTGAAATAGGCGGCGAATGTCACGCCTGTCAGGATGGATATCAGCAGCCACAGGCTGTGCTTGAACAGTTTCAGGCGGATCTTGCGCCCGTGCCACGGGGCTGCATCCAGTTTACGGCGCTGGATCGGATTGCCTTCGATCCTGTCCTCCAGCCAGGTAAACCAGTCCGTCCACACAGTCTGGAAGCAGAAATAGCCGCACCACACGCGGCCGGCCACCGCAGTCACCCCGAACAACGTCATCGCCAGCAGAATCAGCACCAGCGACAGCATCCAGATATCCTGTGGCCAGATGGTCATCGCAAACAGATGAAACTGGCGATGCGGGATATCGAACAGGATTGCCTGCTGTCCCTGCCAGCGAGCATAGGGAGCGATAAAAAATAGCAGCCACAGTATACCGGCATACCATTTCAGGGTGCGGAAACGTCCCTTTACCCGCTTGGCATGGATGGTTTCGCCGCCTGTATTGACATGCCAGTGGGCCGCATCGGCATAGATATCTTCAATACTCTGGGTGTCTTTCTGCTCGTTCATTCACACTCCTTTGGCAAGAGACTGATTTATTACGCTATACAAAATGCAAAAGGGGAGGCATCCAGCCTCCCCAGTCCATCATGTACCCGCTTGCTTATTCGTCGTCTTCACTGCCGTTTATGATTTTGAAAAAACGGTAGGCCATGTACCCAATAATAATCAGGGTTCCGACCAGCGCAATGATGGTTCCTATAACAACTGCATCCATGTCATCCTCCGGACATCATCCTGTGTTTATTTGCCGCCACCGAGCTCATGCACCTTCACGGCCAGCATCTTGATAGCTTCCGGGCTCAGCTTGTCGCCGAAGGCAGGCATGATGGCAACGCGTGTATTCGGTACATCTTCCTGATTCACGCCGTATCGGATCGTGCGCAGGATATCCTCGCGGCTGTTACCGAAGCGCCAGATACTGTCGGTCAGATTGGCTCCGCCGGAACCCAGCTCATTAATCGCACCACCCTGCGCATTCTCGCCGTGACAGCCGCTACAGCCGGCATCGTCAAACCTGGCGAACTGGGCCCTGGTGGCTTTGCCTTCTGCCGCAGCCACGACAAAATCAGCCAGACCATCAATCTCTTTATCCGTCAGCATTCCTGCATGTGCCGGCATATCGCCCTGACGGCCATCAGTGATCGATTCGATAATCGTGTCGATATCACCGCCATACAGCCAGTCATCATCAACCAGTGCCGGAAACAGTCCGGGCGCACCCTGCCCGCCTGCACCATGACAGCCAGCGCAGTTGTCGCCAAACAGTGCCTTGGCTGAAGATTCAGCAAAACTCTTCATGCCGTCATCGGCCAGCAGCTGCTGTCCGTCCATGGCAGCCACCTTCTTCAGGAACGGTGCTTTCAGGGCCTCATTCTCGGCCACATCAGCCTTGAATTCCGTAATCATCGTCCAGCCCAGAATACCCTTGGTGGAATCATGCACCAGCGGAATGGCCGGATATAGAATGAAATAAACAATGCACCAGATCCAGCTGGCGTGGAAAGCGATCATCCACCAGCGCGGCGGCGGGTTGGTCAGTTCCCGAATACCATCCCACTCGTGACCTGTATCTGGTGCGTGTTGAGGTTCATCTTGCTTTGCCATGTTCAACCTCCCTCCTGATATCTTCTTCGTTATCCTTATCCTGATTTACAAAATCGCGGTATTGCTCGAATTTATCCCGGTTCGACGGCCTGAACACCCATATATACAGACCGATCATCAACAGCGTCAGCAGCAATACGATGGCCAGACCTGTCCAGTCAACATGCGTCATTGAACCCCAGTCAGTGCTGAAGAACTCACGGATGGATTCACTCACGGTAATCCTTTCCTTCCTGGAATTTCACCATGGTTCCCAGCACCTGCAAATAGGCGACAAGGGCATCCATTTCAGTTTTGCCTTTCACAGCAGCTACAGCTCCGGAGAAATCCTGCTCCGTATAGGGCACACCTACGGTCGCCATAGCCCGCATTTTCCTTTCAGTCAGGGAGTCGTCGATCATAGCCTCAGCCAAAAACGGATAGTTTGGCATCACCGATTCCGGCACCAGTGATCGGGGTGCTTTCAAATGCTGCACATGCCATTCATTCGAATACTTGCCGCCCACGCGGGCCAGGTCCGGTCCCGTACGCTTGGATCCCCACTGGAACGGATGATCGAACTTCGATTCCGCCGCCAGCGAATAATGGCCATAGCGCTCTTTCTCATCACGGAACGGGCGAATCATCTGAGAGTGACAGAGATAGCAGCCCTCGCGGATGTAAACATCGCGGCCTTCCAGTTCCAGTGCCGAGTAAGGACGAATACTGTCTTCATCCTTATTCAGCTTCTCGATGACGTTATCGAGATAGAACAGGGGAACGATTTCGACGATGCCGCCAACCGAAACCACGATGGCCACCATCACCAGCAGCCCCCAGATATTCTTTTCAAGCTTTTCCTGAAATGTCATGGTCGCCCCCCTTAAGCCTGTGCCGCAGCGGTTTTAGGCTGCCCGGCAGTTCGTATGGTCATGACAACGTTATACAACATAATCAGCGCACCAAGCAGAACCAGCAGGCCACCAACCGAGCGCAGCACATAGTATGGATGCATAGCCGATACAGTCTCCGCAAAGGTGTAAGCCAGGTTGCCGTAGTCATCCGTGGCTCTCCACATCAGACCCTGCATGATACCGGACACCCACATGGCGCAGACATAAATCACCGTGCCAATGGTATGAATCCAGAAGTGGTTGTTCACCAGCCCTACGGAATAGATTTCCGTCTTCCACAGACGCGTCACCAGATGGTAAATCGCACCAATCGATACCATGGCCACCCAGCCCAGAGCGCCGGAATGTACATGTCCAATGGTCCAGTCGGTGTAGTGCGAAAGCGCATTCACGGTCTTCAGCGACATCACCGGCCCTTCAAACGTGGACATGGCATAGAAGGCCAAGGACACGACAAGGAATCGCAGCACGTAATCGTCCCGCAACTTGTTCCAGGCGCCGGACAGCGTCATCAGCCCGTTGATCGCGCCACCCCATGACGGAATGATCATGGCAATAGAAACTGCGGCACCCAGTGAGCCGGCCCAGTCAGGCAGCGCGGTGTACTGCAGATGATGCGCACCCAGCCAGACATAACCGAACATCAGGGCCCAGAAGTGCAACACCGACAGGCGATAGGAGAAAATCGGCAGATTGGCCTGCTTGGGAATGAAATAATACATAATGCCGAGAAAGCCGGCTGTCAGGAAGAAGCCCACAGCATTATGGCCCCACCACCATTGAATCATCGCATCATGCACACCGGAAAAGATCGAATAGGACTTGGTCATGGTCACCGGTATGGCCAGTGAGTTCACCACATGCAGATAGGTAATCATGACCATCATGCCCAGGAAGAACCAGTTGGCCACATAGATATGCGAGGTCTTGCGATTGGCCAGTGTCATCACAAAGTTGCCCATATAGGCCAGCCAGACCAGAGCAATGGCAATATCAAACGGCCATTCAAGCTCGGCGTACTCCTTGCCCGATGTCCAGCCCAGCGGAAAGGACACAACAGCACCGACGATGACCGCGTTCCAGCCCCAGAAGGTGAACCATGCCATCTTATCGCTCCACAGCGGCACCGCACAGGTCCGTTGCACGATATAATAAGCCGTGGCCATCAATGTACTGCCGCCGAATGCAAAAATAACCGCGTTGGTATGCAACGGGCGCAAGCGGCCGAAGGTCATGTATTCATTTAGATTCAGGGAAGGGAATGCCAACTCCCATGCAATAATATCGCCCACCAGGGCGCCGACTGCCAGATACACCACGGCGCAAATTGCGAACCATTTAACGATGGTGAAATTGTATGCTGGAGTCTCTGAAGAAACGTTTTCTGACACGCTAGCCACCTCCTCTCTCAATCAAACATCTACTTTGAGTGCAACTTTATATGGAGTCTGGCCGGTTGCAAGCTTTTTTGTTAATAAACTTTAATGTTGGGCTTCCTGTTATATGCCAATTATCCTGCCTGCACGGCTTGCCTTATTTTCCATAATCACTCACATTGAGCCGGCATCTTCTCCCCCGCTCAGCGGCATGGCCGAATGGCCTTTCCAGGTTTGCTGATAAAGTCAGATTAAAATCACGGGCTGCCGGAAAATGAGTGATTATTCCACTGTCCCGGAGTCATCCTTTACCGACAACGCTTCGTTCTTCTGATGCATGTTTTTCATGCGGTAGCTTTCAATAAAGGCAGTCAGATTGGCAATCGTCAGCGAGTACACGGCAATGCCCAAAACCATCGTTAACACAGCCACAATACGCCCGCCCGCAGTAACGGGGACCATGTCGCCATAGCCTACGGTCGTGAGCGTTACAAAGGCCCACCAGAGACCGTCCTGCAACTCGGAAAACTGGGGGTTATGAGCATGCTCCAGCCCGAATACAGCAGCCCCGAAGAGGAATACAATGCCCAGAACAAGCGCTATCGCCGCCGGCAGACTTTCGCCCGAAATAACAACCAGCTTCAGCAATTGATGGCGATTGGCGCGCACAAAGGTGCCGATCTTTAATGCCGGCACCAGCCCTGCCACCTTCAAAGCCATCAGCAATCGAAGTACAGGCGAAGCAAGCAGCACAACCAGGGCCAGGTCAAACCAGTTGGATTTCATCCATGCACGGCGATCATCATCAATCCACCAGCGGATGAAAAACATTATCACGAATGACAATAGCACAACCAGTGTCACCCATTCGGGCAGACCCTCGCCGAACGATATGGCCACCGCTCCCAGCGTTGTCATAAAAAGCCCCGCATCGAGGCTTTGCTGCAGAAATCTGCGTCGATTCATGGCTTATGACTTACAAAAGGGTCAGTGTTTCTGGCCGGATTTATGCGAAAAATAGGTTGCCAGAGACACCATCAGAATGCCTCCACCCATATATAGAATGTTGAGCGGATTATCGAAAGTCACATGCAGGACATTCTTAAAGAATGCCACGACCAGGATCATCAGCACAACCTTGACGAGTCTGTCCTTAAGATCATCCAGACTATGGATCAGCAGAATATTGTTGGCATTTGCATCATTCTCGGCGATATCAATCTTGCTTATAAAAAGCTCGTACATGCCAAGCGCAAAGATAAGCAGCACCGTGCCCAGAAGGAAATCGTCGATGGCCGAGATAATCAGGCCCACGGCTTCAACATGAAAGTCAGCCGCAGACGGGACACCGAACAGGGTAATCTGAATATATTCCCAGGCCAGATGAAACATGCCCTCGGCAGCCAGGGCAAACAATATCAACATACCCAGCATGGACGAAACCACCGCAAGTATCACAACAAACCTGCTGTTCCACAGTATCCATTCAAAAACTCTCTCAATCATTACAATACCCCTCAATCCGTATTCTCTGTCATGCTCGCCGGTATCATGCATGCCTGCATCATCAGGCTGGCCAGTCTCCGGCTCCCTCACGCAGCAGCTCCGGCTCATCGGCACACATATCCACAACCGTGGTCGGCACCATGCCGCCCCAGCCTGCATCCATCACCGCACAGGACAGATGTTTGATACGAGCGATGAACTCATCCGCATCATAGGCCGGATATTCCTCATCCGGAAGTATAAACGTGGTTGCCAGTAACGTATCACCGTATTCGCCCATCAGCGCCCGGCAAACCGCA
This sequence comes from Zetaproteobacteria bacterium, assembly GCA_021545585.1. Classification (GTDB taxonomy): domain Bacteria; phylum Pseudomonadota; class Zetaproteobacteria; order Mariprofundales; family Mariprofundaceae; genus JAJRVH01. The sequence continues at coordinate 12,011 of JAJRTF010000081.1, read as the reverse complement.
TGCTCAGGCATACGAACCCCGACATCGCGGCGTTTTCCGAAGATACGTTTTGGCAGATTGGAACTGGCCGGCAGAATGAATGTATATGGACCCGGCAGACAGCGTTTGAGAAGACGATGGGCCTGATTATCAATACGCGCATATTCTGCTGCCTGGGATAAGTCCATGCATATCAGCGACCACAGGTGGTGATCATCCAGATGCCTCAGCTGACGTATGGAAGCCATCGCATCAACCGCCCGGGGGCTGCAAACCAGTACATAAGTGGTTTCCGTCGGCACCACAACAAAGTGTCCCTGCCTCAAAAACTCAACCGCCCGCCGAATCTGTCGAATCTGCGGCCGCTCGGGATGCAGCCGGAGATGCTCGAATGTGTGCATGGTGTTTTCTCTATAAGCCTCGTAGCAGACCGCCAATAGCGTCTTGAATCTGTTTTTCCGGAGAGGGAGGAGCCTCCTGTTGCTGCCCGCCACCGGGCTTCTGCTGTGCAGCAGGCTGATTGTCAGGGGGCTGATTGCCCAGCATTTCACCCAGGCCACCCTTGTTCAGCAGTGTCGGAGCATTCTCGATCAGTGTTCTGGCATTCACTTCCGGTCTGACCTTCGGCGCAGCAAATGAGCCCGAGATATGCAACGGGACAGTCAATCCCTTGCGCAGGGTCAGTGTGCCACCCTGACCCTGCAGCGTGCCGACAACACGGGGTTTAACATGATAATCAAGCAGCTTCTGCACCAGATTCACCGTCCCCTGACCCGTCACACGCAACAGGGGCGAGGCCATGAATAGATCTTTATTGGTAGCAACCCCGTTGCGTATTTTAAAGCTGCCGGACAATTGTGCGAAATCAGTTTCCCGTGCATCACTGCCGGCCCCTGGATGGGTAAAGCGGCGCAGGGCGCCTGCAATATCAAAGCCGCGCACCTTACCGTCACGCAGCAGCACATTGCCCCTTCCGTTTAGTGTTTTCACAGCCGCCTCGGTCAGGCCACGCGCCCTGAAACTGGTATCCATATCCAGAGTGCCTTCCAGCATATCCATATCGAGCAGCGATTTCAGCACCGGCCCGAGACTGACGCCGGCCACATGCACAGACTCCTTCCAGTGTGCCGGATAGACAGCCGTATTCAGGCTGGCCTTTTCCCTGACTGTACCGCCGGAAAGATTGAAACGCATCGGATTCAAATGGAATAAGCCGTCTTTGCCGGAGACCTGAACCTGGAAGTTTTTCATATTCAGCCCATGAACCGACAGGGCATTTGCCTGCACCTTGGCCGTCACGCGCCAGGGCTTAAGAAAACGCAAATCCGGTTCGACGGGTTTCGCAGCAGCCTTACTTTTACCGCCTCCGGACGCAGTCGCAACAGACGTTACATGTGTGGCAGGGTTTTCTTTGCCAGATTGCGGCAACCATGGATCAAGATGCAATCCGCGTGTGGCGATACGCAAGCGGATATCCGGCCGTTTATAGATAATAGCTCCCGAAACCTGAACCAGTTCGTTATCCAGTGTAAGCTGCAGATCACGGATATCCAGATGTCTGGCATCACCCGCTACCAGCGCACCGAAGGCCAGCTGCTTCCATGGCGCCGGATGGTCGGCATACATAGCAGTCAGCTCGGGCAACAGTCCGGCCAGCCATACACGCTGTAAGGGCGGGGCGGAAATCCGCAGTTGGAAACGCGGCGATACATCCATCTCACTCACCGTACCCTTGACCTGAAGCACTTCCTTGCCATCCACAATGACACTGCTGCGGCGCAACTCCATGCGCTTGTTATTGGGCAGCTCCAGCTTCCAGTTCAGCGCCATCTGGTGGGCTGCATCCAGCATCGCATCACCCTCGACCAGACGCATACCATCGGGGCGCTGTTCAATGCGGGCATTCATGCTGGCTGTTGCGGCCGCCAGATCACCTAGCTGTTCCGGCCAGGCAGTCAGATAATTGCTGAAATCGGCCAGACGGATCTTGTCGGCCTTGATCTCACCCTGCATGGGAAGCTTGTCGATATTCAGTTTACTTAAATCACCCAGAGGACCAACCTGGGCGTGCATATCCAGTTCATTGCCGCTGAGTCTGGCCGATATCGACACCGCCACAGGTCGATCCAGCTGCACATCATCCAGCGCCAGTTCGATTTCAGAAATCATTAGCGGCTTGCCGGCTGATTCATCGACCCAGATCAGCTCACCACTGCTCAGCTGCAATGATTCCGCCTTCAGAGCTGCCAGCATCGGACTACCAGCCTCCTTGGCCGGCACGGGTTTGGACACTTCAACAGCCTTTGCATCCGATTTGGTTACGGGCACAGCCGGAGCAATCAGATCACCCCAATTACTCTGGCCATCGGCATGGCGCTCCAGATAAACCTTGGGTGCAACAATTTCGAACTGTTTGATTTCAAGCTCACGGTTGAGCAGCGGCAGCAGTGCCAGCTTTACATGTAAACGCTCAACACTGAGGAAGTCATGCTCGGAAAAACCCTGGCGATTGGCCAGATGCACATTATCCAGACGCACGCCGACCCATGGGAACAGCGAAGCCTGCAATGTGCCGATGCTCAAATGCCGGCCCGTGGCATCCTCCACTTCCTGCTCGATGCGTGTCTTGTAATCATTCACATCGATAAAGAATGGCGCGGCCAGCAGTACAACCACCAGCACTCCGAGCACGATGAGGCTGTAGCGAACAATGTTTCGAATTGCTTTTGCGGCCATGTAAGTCTCCTACATCTGATCTGGCATCGTGGGCGCTGCCTCGGGTTCTGGCAAGGGTGGAAAATGCGCCAGCAACGATGCAAATGTATCGACCACGGCATATGCGCCTGCCGACCTTAACGGTGCATGCATCGATGGGCCAAAAGACACACCCAATGCTGCAACATTGGCCGAGGCAGCCATCTGTATATCGACCACCGCATCGCCGACCACCCATGTCTGAGCCGCCCGCACACCCAACTCCTGCATGCATTCCAGCACCATGGCCGGATGCGGCTTGGACGGACAGCAGTCGGCAGTGCGCAGCACATAAAACATATCGGAAATACCAAAAAACTCGAGTGCCCTTATCAGGCCGGAACGGGACTTCCCGGTGACAACCCCCAGCCAGTACCCACGCCGACGTAATTTTTTCAGCGTGTCGACAACATCCGGATACAACGCCAGCTCATGCTCACCGGCAATATAATGCTGACGGAAAGCCTCCATCACGGCACCCCGTTTGCCGGCCTCCGGCATGAGTGCCGCTACGGCATCAGCCAGCGACAGACCGATAATTGCAGCCACCTCGTCATCTGCCGGCTCAGGCAGGCCCTGCTGGGCAATAGCACACTGCATGGCATGAATGATGGTAGCGTGGGAGTCCACCAGCGTCCCATCGCAATCGAACAGAATCAGCGCCGGAGAAGTGGCCGATTCAGCTTCGGGTATAGGCATCGGCAACAGGCCTGACCGGAACCGGCGGCATCATCTCGGAGGGGGCGGGCTCACTTGCCTGCCAGCTCTTGGCCTCCCGCTTCACCTGCCAGGTCAGGCTCCGATTCACCGTCACAGCTATGTCCTCGCCCTGGCGCCGTACATAGGTGGATATCAAATCAGAAGCAGGCTTGCCGACGAAGATATCGAGCAGAACAGCGCCTTTGGCATCACTCACAATGACATGTGTGCCTGTTGCTTCATCCACACCCAGACGGGCAAAATGGGCAGCCTGATGACTCACCACGCGCCCGACCCGCATGCTGCCAAGATCGGCCAGTAAATGCTGTACGGCCTCATCATTGGCAATAACCGCTGCCTTTTCGCCCTCGGCAGACAGCCACATCCAAGTCTGATTCTGCAACTGCAGACGCACAGGGCCAGCCCCGGTATTGCGAATCTCGATTCCGCTGACCTTGGCCTGATCAAATGCATCCCATGCCGGCAGCGCCTGCGGAGCCGAATCAGGCAATGACTGCTGCCAAAGCGCCCAGATCGCCAGAGCTGCGATCAATGCCAGCAAAGGCACTCTGATCGACCACTTCATGCCGTGGCCACCCCGCGACGAGCCCGGTTCCTGAGCCACCACCAGCGCCCCAGCCCGGCCAGCACCATCATGGCCGGCAATCCGAACATCCACAGTCCTTTCCAGGCCGCACGCGCATCCCGGTTGATATCCATCAGTGGCCGATCGGTCACGCCGCGCGAACGCAGTGCAATCAGTGCATCGTCGGCCGCCAGCCAGTCCAGCGCATTCAGCGCAAAAACAGCATTGCTGCCATCCATGAATTCATCATCCAGTAAAGCCGGTGCGCCAACCACCAGCAGGCGCCCGGCATCCGTATGGTCGATATGCTCGTGCCCGGCTGGCCATTCATCAGGGGCTTTGGCGAAGGCTGAATGAGCTTCACCCTCGTGAATCAGGACCAGAGCGGACGGATGCATCTGTATATTGGCAAAACGTGCCTGCATGGACTGCATCGGATCAACATCGAACGGCGGGCCGGACTGTACGGTTGAATACTCGGATGAAGCCACCAGCACCTTGCCGCCCTTCACCTTCTCCGACCACATGACCGGTGAGGCGAATGGAATCGTCACCGACTCCAGCTCCCTGGTGATCGGGTGTTCCTTATCCAGATGCATGGCATTAATAACAAACGGATAATCCACAGCCGAACGCATCATAAACGCTCCCTGCTGCTGATTAACGACCACACGCGTGGCGCGACGGTCAAGCACCAGACCGGGCTCGATGACAGCGCCGAGGTCCGAGGCCAGCCAGTCATTGGCATAGACATCCACCGGCTGCACCTGGAATCCACGCGACAGCTGTGGACTGACATTACCAGCCAGCACCAGCAGGCCATGACCGGCCATGCGAAACTGATCAAGGCGATAGCGAAAGGCCTCGGATGGCTTTTCGCGCACACCGGCAACAAGCAGCGTTTGAACATCGGCGGGAATCGCCTGCACATCGGGGCTGACATCAACAAACTCGTAATCATCGCCGGCAACCTGCTGCAGTCGTTTCAAGCGTCCCAGCCCATGAGCGCCGAAACCGGATACCAGCCCGATTTTCTCGCGCCCCTTGCCGGTCAGTTTCTTGATCTTACGGGTCAACAGATATTCAAAACCTGCCTCGCCCTGCACCACGGGGATCGTTTCCTTGCTGTCGAGATATTCAATAACAATAGCCAGATAACCCTGCTTAACCTGCGCCTGATCATCCTCAATGACCTGCACACGCACCTTGGGAATATGCAAGGCATTCAACGAAGCAGCGACATTGGCATCCGATGCGGGATCGATGATGTCATAGCCAAACTTGCCGCCGCCGGCATCATGATAGGCCATCAGCATATCCTCGATGAAACGGTGCAGACGCCCGTATGGCTGCGGCAAATCAGTGGTGATATAGGCATGCACCATCACGGGCTCATCGAGTTGATTCAGAATCGAACTGGTCGAATCCGACAGTGAGTAGATACCATCCTCAGTCCAGTCCAGGCGCATATGCGAAACCCGCGCCGCAAAAAAGATGACCGTTGCCGATACCAGAGTCAGCAGCAGCACGAACCATGCCTTGCGCCTGATGCTGAGGCGCTGGTCAACAGAAGATGTATGAGACGTCGTCATCAAAGCCACCGCCTGCGCTCAAGCTGAAACCATGTCAGTGCCATGAACCCGCCACTCATCGCCAACAGAAAGACCACATCCTCAAGAGCCATCACGCCGCGCAGCATATTGCCGTAATGCTGCACAGGGCTGAGCATGCCAATCCAGTCCTGCATGGCCGGCGGCAGGGTCGCTGCAGCCTGCGCCAGCAGAAACAGGCCCAGCAGCATGCCAAAGCCAAGCACATAGGAAACAATGGCATGCGAGCTCAATGATGATGCATACAGGCTCACCGACACATAGGTCGCAGCCAGCAGCGCGGCTGCCAGATACGACACGGCGATCTGTCCGGCATCAATATGGCCGAGCAGGCTCAGGCTGAGTGGATAAACCAGTGTCAATGCAAGCAGTACCAGTATTTGCAACATCACCGCCGCAAACTTTCCGAAGACAATATCCAGCATACGCACCGGCATCGTGGCCAGCAGTTCAAAGGTTCCTTCACGCTGCTCATCGGCCAGCATGCGCATGCTCATGGCCGGAATGAAAAAAAGCAGCAGCAAGGGCAGCACGGAGAAATATGCACGCATATCCGCCTGCCCGACCAGAAACAGGTTTTTGCCGAAAAAGAAGCCCGAAGCAAGCAGAAAGGCCGTAGCCACCACGTAACCGAGCGGCGTATCCAGCATTACCCGCCACTCCTTCCAGCAGATACTTATGGCCCGGCTCATGCATCACCCCGGGTAATGCGCCGGAACACATCTTCCAGACGCGCGGTTTCAGGCCGCAACTCGAGCAGTACAGCGCCCGATGCCACAGCCGCCCTGAACATTGCTTCGGCCAGCTCAACATCCGGATCAGGATGACGTAATATCACCTGCACCACACCGTCCTCTTCATATTGCTCCACCTCAATGCCGGAAAACTGCTCATGCATCTGCTTCAATGCAGCCTCGGCCTCTCCCGGAGTCGTCAGGCGTGCATGCAGAATTGCACCGCCATGCCCCTGACGTGCCAGCTCCCGGGAAGTCCCGATCGCACGCAACGCTCCGCCATCAATAATCATCATCCTGTCGCAGGCAGCCTCGACCTCGGGAAGTACATGCGAGGAGAGAAGCACGGTCTTTTTCTCGGCAAGACGACGCACCAGATGCCGGATTTCAACGATCTGATTCGGATCAAGGCCGGTGGTCGGCTCATCAAGGATCAAGCATTCCGGATCATGAAGCATGCTTGCCGCAAGGCCCACACGCTGGCGATAACCCTTGGAAAGCTCGTCGATGCGCCGGTGCAGCACAGTATGCAGGCTGCACACCCCGGCCATCTCCAAAATCCGGTCTTCAAGCGTAACCTTCGGAATCGCATGCATGCGGCCGACAAAACGCAAATGTGTATGGACATCCAGGTCAGCATAGGAAGGCGCATTCTCCGGCAGATAGCCGACCCTGCTGCGCACTGCCAGCGCATCGTCCAGCCCGACACCGTCGATGCTGGCCCGGCCCGACGAAGGCGGCAAAAAACAAGTCAGCATTTTCATGGTTGTTGATTTGCCGGCGCCATTGGGGCCCAGCAACCCCATCACCTCACCGCGGCGTACATGAAAGGACAAGTCCTTCACCGCCGCGTTTTCTCCATAAAACCGGGTCAGACCTTCAGCTTTAATCATGGCTGGTGATTGTAAAAACATCCGCCCGAGCGTCAACTGTCTGAGGCAGGCCTGTTCGTGAAGCGACGGGGATATTTATTTCCCGCTTCCCGACGCGGATGAGGCGCAAGAAAGAGCGCCTGTTCGCACACAGAAGCCTGCCCGGAAGCATTTTCATCCCGTTCGTCAAACCCGGCAGCCTGGTAGATAAAGGCCCAGAAACAGGATTCCCGTACGAAGTAGCATATCTGATGGTGACAATATACCAGCAGGCCCTGATGAAACGGGTGCACGCTGAAATATGGGCTGGCAAAGAAATTGGCGGCAATTCGATTGGCACGGGTATCTTTCATCATACACCTCCGTCAAAAATTCCCAGCAGCCGTCTCGCGTTACATCCCTGACCCTCTATGTCCGGCCCGGGCGGCTTCTGACACCAGGGTACAGCATTGGCAAAGTCGAAGGCAGGTGGGGATTTTGCCCGCCGAGGAGAAAAAGTTACCGCTCCATGAATTTGTAAGACGACCTGTCCATCTGCGACCACCCGTACAGCAACAGGCGTCCGGTTGGTGTTCTACCCCCCCCTCCCCCGGGCCAACCGGACGCCGATGCTGCCTCTGCAGTTGGACATCCCCCCCCGGCACTCATCAATACTCAAGCTATCAACCCTTCATATGAGGCCATGCCCTTTATCCTCAATGATGTAGCGCTGTGCAACATTCAACTGCCGAGAACCGTTCAACAGAAAATCCTGCAGGTTCAGGAAGCAAAACCGCCGGAGGAATAACGCCTGAAAATGGCCGAAAAACAGGCCGAGGTTCAGAAGCGCATCCAGGTCATCGATGCCAAGCGGGAAGCGGAGAAGAAGGTAATTGCGGCCAATGCCGGGGCTGAACGCAAGGTCATTGCGGCCGAGGCCGAAAAGATAACGTTGCAATCCAGGGCCACAGCCGCAGCCAATAAACGGGTCTCCACATCCCTGACCACACTGCTGGTGAAACAGCATACGGGCGAAAAATGGGACGGCGCATATCCGAAAACGATGCTGTCTTCCGATGCCAATATATTGCTATCGCCGCCCGCCGGAAAACAAGAGGCCAACATAGATATTTGGCCTGTCAGTTCAGGCAATCGACCCGCCGATACAGGATTGCAGACAAAAAAATACCCCGCACGGCGAACCGGCGGGGCATTCAAAACTAAAACCGCAGATGCGGGTTCAGCTTAGGCTGGGAATACGTTCTTAGCCTGAGGGCCTTTCTGACCATCTTCAACTTCGAATTCTACCCGCTGGCCTTCGTCAAGACGCTTGAAACCGTCGCCCTGAATAGCTGAAAAATGTACGAATACATCATCGCCGCCGTCGTCCTGTGCAATAAAGCCGAAGCCCTTTGCGTCGTTAAACCATTTAACTGATCCTGTTGCCATTTGATTGTTACCTCAATCTATTTGAATATTATTGTGCATCCATATTTAATGAGATTTAGCTGGGAAATCGAGAAATAAACTTCCGAAACAACCAAACGAAACCTTCAACAACTATGTTCTGCGAGGCGCACTATATGTGATGTCTGAATATAAAACCAGTGAAATATTTCACTTTATCAATAACAGGCCGAAGAAAAGGCCCGGCTACCTTTCAACCGGGCCTTTTATGATGTGGCCTTTCCTGTTGAATATCCCTGTCCGGAATAATCAGCAGTTCGACACGACGGTTCAGCTGGCGACCGGCTTCAGTCTCATTGCTGGCACGCGGCTGCACTTCGCCCCGTCCTTCGGTCTGCAGGCGTCGTGAGCTCACTCCGACATCAGCCAGATAGTATTTCACCGCATTGGCCCGTCGTTCGGACAGCGCCTGATTGTAGGCATTCGAACCAATGCTGTCGGTATGCCCGGTGACCTTCACTGTTGTCCTTGGATAACGCCCGAGAATATCCCCCACCTTATCGAGGGTGCGCATAAAGGCAGGCTTCAATGCCGCAGAATCATAGTCAAACGACACTTCGCTGTTCATGGTGATCTTCAGGTTCTCATTCTTCAGGCGTTCAATCTCAATATCATGAGCACGCCGCTCTTCAGCCAGCTGACGCTCAAACTCAGCCTGTTGCTTATCCATATAATAGCCGACGCCCGCGCCCACCGCACCGCCGGCAGCACCGCCAATGAGGGCTCCCTTTAATGCACCGCCGGAATGATCGCCCTGGTAACCGATCACTGCACCGGCAAGTGCGCCAAGAGCAGCACCGGTCGCCGCATTTTGCTTGGTGTGTTTATTGGGGTCATTCGGATCGCTGACGCAGGCGGTCAGAGCAAGCGACACACCCACTGCCAGCAAGCATGTTTTCAGGGTCAATTTATTATTCATCTCTTTCTCCAGTTACCACTCGCCATTATCCATCATAGTCATGGGCTTTCAATAAGAACCCCGACCCTGCGGGATCCATTGCCGAGCGTCCACACCGGCCAGTTCAGCCTCATGACTGCTATGAGTCGGTGACAGGCACTACAAGCTTACCATCCGCATGCAGACTCAATTCCTTGCCGCACCCAGCAATTTATATTCTATCGACTGACCTGAGCAGCCTTTGATGCTGGCTTTGGAGCAACCTGTATCGCTGCTTTCGCTCCATGATAATGGGCTGATCAAGCAGCATTTGACGCACTTTAGCATAAGCCGCGCCGTTGCTACCAATGCAGGGCAACACCTGCCGCCAGCGTTTCATAGCGATTATCCGGCCACAGGCCAAAGGACTTCAAATCCCCGCCCAGCTTGCGATACTGATAATTGACACGCACAATAAAATCGACGGCAGCCGTTTCGATTGCCTGCCAATTCACGGATGCCCCCCAGCGGTAACCGGATCGTCGATTAAATTTTCCGCTCAGTGTGCTGTTGGTAACCTCAACCCAGGCTGGCAGGCCACCTTCAAACTGGAGTTTTAAACTACCGAAGCCTGCATCCAGCTCACCACCAACCCATGCACTTGAAATACTCTCCCTGACAGGTTCGCCCGCCACGACCACAGCAGCCCCATTGACAACAAACTGTTGCCGACGCTGTTGCTGCCACTGATAACTCCCCCAAAGACCAACTTGAAATAAGCCGAGCCTACGCAATACTACAGCGCGCCCTTCGGCTTGCCGAATATCAAGCTTATTGTTTTGCACGCTTGCGCCACCCGTCAACTGCCAGATTTCTTCAGCTTTTCCCAAAGGCAGCATGCCGGATGCATCCACCCGCACCGACCAGTCAGGATGATAATCCCAAGCCTGCTCCAGCGAGGCATTCAGCTGCAGCCCCCACCCCTTGGCTGTCGATGTAAATGGCGTTGAAGTATATCCAGCCCGCTGGGGTGAAAGCTCCTCATATTGCCAATACACCGGAGCCACGCCGATTGAAGCTTCCACAGCCCAAAGCCCTGGCGCACCTGCAAGCCAGATAACATTGAATAAAAATAACAGGGGCAGAATACGATATCGAAACATAGTGACAATCCTAATCATTCCTCATCGGCATGCAAAAAGTAGAGGCGGCCGAAGCCGCCTCTATTGCTACACTCCGTTATTTAGAGGGAAGACCAAAGCACCGTAGCTGGACCAAAGGCATTGCTACCTCCATCCACACCGCTGATTTGAACATTGACAGCATCCACGGGTTGCACGGTGACCTGCGAGGGTGCCGCCCCGGTCAACACAACAGGTCCGCCACTAGATGGGTACAGATCAATCATCGAAACAAAATTCAATGGTGCAGTCGTTGCAATATCAACATATCCAAATGAGCCATCGAACACGCGTCCGCTGATCTGGAGCGTGTAACTTGTCGGTTGCACCCAGCTCGGGCTAAGCACGGTCACCATCCGATAATTCGATAATTTCACTTGCCAGCCTGAAGCACTATCCAGCGCCACGAAATCAGCTGTCTGGGTACGCGTACTTGTCAGCTGATTCAGTACATCGGTGAATGACCCGTCCATGGTCACCGTCGTAACACCATCATTGAACGTCAATGCATTGAAGCTAACAGCACCGTTTTTAACGACGCCATTGGCCACATCATAAGCATTCACTGCAACGGCCAAGAAACCATTCAATGTCCCCGTGCCATCGTTACATTGGGCGAATGTCACGGTTAATGAGCCAGTGCCCGTAACATCATCCACACTACCTGTTAGGGAAAAAGTACCGCTAAAAGCACATGGCCCCGAAGCGGAAATTGGTACAGCGGCACCATAGACCGGACTTAGATTGGCGACAGCTGCCACCGTTGCATCATTAATTTTTTTTGAAATAAGTGGCATCACCCTTGCGATGCGCGGCGCTCTGCTTACCGATGCCACAGCGCCCGTCATGACCAATACACCGCCCATTTGAGCGCCACCCACGACATTACCCGCCAATGCATTGGCATTGGCACCGGTTACCACTGCCGGAGTCGTAGCCCCGGTATATGCCCCACCACCCGGCGTTGCGGCAGAACCACCGCCGCCGCCACAGGCCGAAAGCGCAACAATCGGCAATACCAGCATTAAATAGAATATACGTTTCATGATCTTATCCCCATAATAAATTCGTTTCCCCTAGCCTGAATAATTCATAAAAAGAGGTGAGCCCCGCGCAAACCATTGATATCATGGTGGTTCCGCAACCCATGCTTCGGACGAAGCAAGCCAACAACGAGGCTCACCATGACAGAAGCTACAATAAAACAGTTACGATTTCTACCATTGATAGTATGAGCGTACGCGCCAGCTTTGATGGCGGCACTATGTCGTCT
>JAJRTF010000080.1 GCA_021545585.1 Zetaproteobacteria bacterium | reverse complement strand
CGAAGGCGGCGTCACCGTGCATCTGCCGGACGGCGAACAGATGAGCATCTACGATGCCGCCATGCGCTACAGGGACGAAGGCGTGCCGGCCATCGTCATCGCCGGCAAGGAATACGGTTCAGGCTCGTCGCGCGACTGGGCAGCCAAAGGCCCGGCACTGCTCGGTATCCGTGCCGCCATTGCCGAGAGCTACGAGCGTATTCATCGCTCCAACCTTGTCGGCATGGGTATTCTGCCGCTACAGTTCATGGTCGGGGATTCCGCTGAATCGCTAGGCCTTACAGGCCGTGAGGTGTTCAATATCAGCGGCGTTGCAGAAGCCGCACGTCAGGTGACCGTCACAGCCGATGGCAAGAGTTTCCAGGCACAGGTACGTATTGATACGCCGAAGGAATGGGATTACTACCGCCATGGCGGCATCCTGCACTACGTGCTTCGCCAGCTGGCCGCGAATTAAGTCTTCTGAGGCAGCTCCGCAACTGCGGGGGTTTTTGCGGATATGCTGGCCTGTATCACTGCCTGCACCAGATCAGTCAGATCCGGCGACATTCACAGTGCCAGACGAGCTCCTTCGAGCATAATTCTTACCATCACGGATACCAGCAAAGCAACACCAATGGACAGTGCGATTGAGAACAGCGCTTCACGCCGGCCAATGGTTTTTAACATCACCGCAAAAGTGGATACGCATGGCACATAGAACATCAGGAAAACCAGAAACGTGCTGATCTGTACCCAGTCCAGTACCTGCCCGACATCGAAGGTGCCGAGCGCCTGATAGATCATCAGCAGTGACAGCTCCTTGCGCAGCACGCCGAACAGAATCGGCACACCGAGCACGACCGGAAGCCCCAGTGCCCAGAGAGTAATCGGTGTCAGCGCCTGATTGATCCATGCATCAGCGCCGACATGATGCAACAGCGCCAGCACGATTGAACCGCCAATCAGGAGTGGCGTGACAATGGTCAGGATATCGCTGGTACGTTGCCAGGTGGCATTCAGCACCTGCTTCAGGCGAGGCAAGGCATAGGTCGGAATCTCCTGAATCAGGCCGGGACTGATATCGGGATAGCGCTTGACCAGAAGTTTTCCGAGCAGCGCGATAATCAGAAGGTTCAGCATGAAAATACCGAAGACGCCAAGGCCCCCCAGATACTTTCCTCCCAGCGCCAGAATAATGGCCGAACGTGCTGAACAGGGTACAAAGGTAATCAACAGGGAGGCCACGATACGATCCCTGCCACTGGCGGCATTGCGGGTTGCCGAAATGGCCGGCACATTGCATCCGAGCCCCAGAAGAAACGGAACCGCAACCTTGCCATGCAGGCCGATGTAATGGAAAAAACGATCCACGACGAATGCCACGCGCTGCATCACACCGCTCTCCTCCAGCAGCACCAGCATCAGAACCAGCGGCAACATATAAGGCACGACGATACCGAGCAGCCCCACCAGACCATCCACGACCGCCCTGCCAACCACACCCGACGTGCTGACCGGCTGCCACTGCGATACCCATTCAGCAAGTCTGGCCGAGGTCACTGCATCAATGCCTGCGCTAACCTCGAAAACCATGAACAGCACCAGCGCAAACAGACCCAGGCTGCCAAGCAATCCCCACTGCGGATGCAGGAACATCGCATCAAGGCGGTCCTCCCAGGTGATTGTATGGGAACGATGGGTGAGCTCGGAAACCCGGGAAAACAAGTCTGCGGCGCGATGCTGATAATCGGCAGCCACCTCCTCGGCCAGCGGGCGGGGCAGTTCATCATCGGCCTGCTGACGAAGCGCTGCAACCGCCTCGGCTGCTGCCGGGAAATGACTGCCCAGTTCCCGGCAGAAATATTCATCGCCCTGCTTGAGCTGGCGAATCATGAACGGTTGCGGCACCTTGAATGCATCGCGGATGGCGGGCTTGTCCACCACCTGATGCAGGCGTTCGCCCCAGACACGCAAATGCTCTCCTGATGGCTGCGGCAGCGGGCACACCTCATCGCGTACCGCCTGCACAGCACGCTCAAACAGGCTTGAAATGCCGATGCCCTTGATAGCTGTCATGGTCACGACAGTAATGCCAAGTTCGCGTTCCAGAGCAGCCACATCGATCTTTACGCCCTTGCGGCGCGCCTCATCCATCATGTTCAGGCCCATGACAATCGGCAGCCCCAGTTCAATCAGCTGCAGCGTCAACTCAAGATGGCGGTGCAGAGTGCTGGCATCGACAACATGGATCAGCATGTCCGGACGCGAAAAGGGCACCGGCGCTTTACTGCCCTCATGGGCGGAAACGGCAGGGCGGGCATCTCCCCAGAGCAGGTATTTCAGACCTTCGAGATCGCCACCCTTAAGATTCTGTAACGACTCCATGGCAGGCAGATCAACCAGCTCAACCTCGTCCATGCCGATCTGCACCGTGCAGCGCTGATAATCCTTGTCCGTGCCGGCAAGCTTCCCATGGTCAACGCTGGTACTGGCCACAGCATGGAACAGCGTTGTCTTGCCACTGTTGGGTTGCCCCACCAGAGCAATGCGCAGACGGCGTCCGCCCCGAAAAAACGGGCCGGCCAGCGGTACCGCAGTGGCGCATTGTGCAGGCTCATGCGACGTTTTATCTCCTTGCATATCCGTAGATTAACCTTTTCATGCCATCTGTCGAAGGTGGCTGCCATGACCGGGTAGCAGTTGCATCCGGCACATGCACCCCTAGGATGCGGCAGCGCCCACATCAGGAGTCCTCATGTTTCAGATTTATTACGATCACGCCGCCAGGGCCAAGGATGATATTCTATCCGGTCTGACCGTTGCCTTTGCGCTGGTGCCCGAAGCAGTCGCTTTTGCCTTTGTGGCCGGCGTGAACCCGCTCGTCGGACTGTACGGCGCATTCCTGATGGGTCTGGTCACTTCTCTGGTCGGCGGCCGCCCGGGGATGATTTCCGGCGCTACCGGCTCAATGGCCGTGGTCATGGTGGCACTCGTCGCACAGCACGGGGTTGAATATCTGTTCGCCGCCATTGTTTTGACCGGCATCCTGCAAATGATTTTCGGCGGCCTGAAATTCGGTAAATACATCCGCATGGTTCCCTATCCCGTCATGCTCGGCTTTGTGAACGGCCTGGCCATTGTGATTTTTCTGGCACAGATGGAACAATTCAAGATTGAAGGTACGGATGGTGTCATGCACTGGCTCTCCGGCGCACCGATGTTCACCATGCTGGGGCTCGTCGCCCTGACCATGGCCATCATGTTTTTCCTGCCCAAGGTAACCCGCGCCATTCCTGCGGGTCTGGCAGCCATCATCACCATCAGCCTGATCGTTATTTTCGGCGGACTGGACACCAAATCGGTCGGCGATATTGCCGACATCAGCGGCGGTTTTCCGGCTTTCCATATTCCGTCTGTGCCGTTCAATCTGGAAACGCTATGGATTATCCTGCCTTATGCCGTAATTCTGGCCGGCGTCGCCCTGATCGAATCGCTGTTGACCATGACCGTGGTGGATGAAATGACCGGCACCCGCGGACAGGGTAACCGGGTTTCCATCGGACAGGGGCTGGCCAACACCGTCAATGGCTTTTTCGGCGGTATGGGTGGTTGTGCCATGATCGGCCAGACCATGATCAATGTATCCTCTGGCGGCCTGCGCAATCTTTCCGGCATTGCCGCAGCTCTGTTCCTGCTGGTATTCATCATGTTTGCATCCGGCCTGATCGCCATGGTGCCGGTAGCCGCGCTCGTCGGACTGATGTTCATGGTGGTCATCGGCACCTTTGAATGGGGCAGCTTCAATCTGCTGAAAAAGATTCCCCCTGAGGATTCCTTCGTCGGTATACTGGTTGCAGTGGTCACCGTATTCACCGATCTGGCCACAGCCGTCATCATCGGCGTGATCGCCACGGCCCTCGTCTTCGCCTGGCAGCAGGCAAGACATATCTACACCATCAAAGAGGACAACAGCGATGGTTCACGTGTTTACCGCGTGCATGGACCACTGTTCTTCGCCTCGGCACATCGCTTTGCGGAGCTGTTTGATCCTGAACAGGATCCGGATGAGGTATATATCGACTGTGCCATGTCGCGTATTGCCGACCATTCAGCAATTGAGGCGATTGACAATCTCGCCGAACGTTACAAGAAGGCCGGCAAGAAACTGCATCTGGTGCATCTGAGTCCGGAATGCCGAAAACTGCTCACCACCGCAGCCGAGCTGGTTGAGGTGAATATCAAGGAAGATCCGCAATACCACATTGCCGATGATAAACTGGCTTAGACGGGCAGAAGTGGTTCTGGTAGAGCGACCATTCGTTGGCATAGAGATCATTGATCAATGGCACCAGCTCGTGCTGGTCGAGCCGGTCGTAGCCGAGCAATTGAAGCCTTTCAGGGTGAAAGGGATGTGTTGTTCAATGT
>JAJRTF010000005.1 GCA_021545585.1 Zetaproteobacteria bacterium | reverse complement strand
TTGGCCCGGAACGCATGTTGATGGTGGCGGATATCAATGCGCCGATGTCACCGCAGGAGCTGGCGGCAGCCATGTTTCCCGATGCCGATCTGGTGCTGGTCGAAGGTTATGCTGCGATGCCATGCCCGAAAATCGAGGTGGTGCGGTCTGCACGTTGTATCGACCTGCGTTGCGATATGTCCGATCTTCTGGCTGTGGCAACGGATATCGATACACTGAATGTAAGCGTACCTGTACTCGATCTGAACGATGGTGATGCGATTGTGGTGTTTATTCTGGACTGGCTGAAACAGGAACATGGCTATGGGTGAGAAGTTTACTTCGATCAACGAAAAAAACGCCGCATTTATCCGCAAGCAGCAGCTTTATTTCGTCGCCACGGCGACGGCGGACAGCCGCATCAATCTCTCGCCCAAGGGCATGGATTCCCTGCGAATACTCGCTCCGGATCGGGTGATCTGGCTGAATCTGACCGGCAGTGGCAATGAAACAGCGGCACATCTGCAAACCGACCCGCGTATGACCATCATGTTTTGCGCCTTCGAAGGCCCGCCGCTGATCCTGCGTCTGTACGGCACCGCGCGCATGGTGTTGCCACCGGATAAGGCATGGGGAGAGCTGTACGCGCATTTCGATCCGTTGCCGGGGGCACGGCAGATATTCGATTTAACGGTCGATCTGGTACATACCTCCTGCGGCTTCGGCGTACCGCTGTATGATTTCACCGGCCAGCGGCCGCTGCTCAATCGCTGGGCCGAGAAGAAGGGCGATGCAGGCATACGCGACTACTGGCGCGACAAAAACAGCATCAGCCTGGACGGTGAGCCGATTCCGATTGACGATGATTGAAAACTGCACGGCAGTGATTCTGGCTGGTGGGCAGTCCCGCCGCATGGGACAGGATAAAGCCTCGCTGATCTTTGAGGGGCAATCACTGCTGGCGCGAGCCGAGCAACGATTGAAGCCGTTGTTTTCCAATATCGTCGTGAGTGTACGCAGCCGCCGGGATGATACGCTGTTGCCACAGGTGTTCGATGGCAGCGATGATCGTGCCCCGATGCTGGGCATTGCTGCGGTGCTGGAAACAATCCATACCGACTGGCTCTGTGTCGTGGGGGTGGATATGCCCTTTGTTGTGCCCGCTGTTCTACAGCAGATGGCAGCGCAGCGCGCGGGTCACGATGCCGTGCTGGCCGAAGTCGAAGGGCATTTACAACCGATGCCCGCCTTTTACGCCAAACAGGCCTGCCTCCCTGCGATGCAGTCCCGTATTGCTCAGGGCCGGCGCAGCCTGATGCGGCTGATTCCGTCTTTGAACACTGCGATTCTGACCGAAAAAGAGCTGCGCCCGCTTGATCCCGGTCTGCGCAGCTTCGTAGATTTCGACACACCCGAAGATTTGCATGCTGATATAACACAGCTGTTATGATTTCGAATGTTTCAGGTTTCTTATATGCACCTGAATTCAGGGGAAAAGGAGACACGGGCCTGATTTTTTTACGCTGTTTCAGTGTTTCAATTTGGATGGAGGTTACTGATGTGGTTGAGGAAAAGTAGTTGGTGATGGCTAAAAGGATCATGTCCCGTTTGGCCCGTCATGGCTGGGTGCTGGTGGTGCTTGTCACAGTGGCAGCAGGGATCGGGGTTTATCTTCATTTTTCCCAGGCCAGGGCTGAGTTTACTCAGCGCGAAGTCGCCCATCGCAGTGAGCTGCTCCTCTATGATTTAAAAGAGGTCATTGCCCAGCGCCTGAATATCACACGCGGCCTGGCAGCATATGTATATTCAGAAATGCTGGTACATGACATGATGAGTGAACAGAAAGAGGCGCAAGCGTTGCTTCAAACCTATGCATCCATGCATGCCGGAGTCCTGGTGCAGGCTGCTATCTATTTTCCCGGTAGTCGTGTACCGGTTCACTATGCCGACCCGGCTCTGCCCGGGTTGCCACTACCGCCAGCCGACGTGGCCGATTGGCCAACACTTGCTCCCGGTCAAATACGCATCACCGTGGCTCAGGCGGGTGAAGCAGGGCCATTGCTGCGCACATTTCACAAGGTCTGTGCTCAGCAGAAATGCAGTATGCTGATTGTCGATATTGCCGCCCGGCCTGTTTTGGAGCACGTGCTGAAGTCTGCAGGAAAACGTCAACTGGCCGCAGACATGTCGATCAACGTGTCGATTAAACCATCGATCCGGGCACCGGTCAGCGCAGATATAGCGGACCACCCGGAGATTATTCCGCTGTATATCAGTGCGCCACGATCCGATGCAACAATGGAGGGGGTCTGGAAGGGCAGTTTCGATCTGGCTGGCAGTCAGTTTATCATCCATGCGGTTGCCATGCCGGCACTCATTGCTGATCTGTTTGCGCATGCGGCTCCGCTGGCATTCTGGGGGTTGATGTCGGGTATTATCATTAGCCTGGTACTGATACTTTGGGGCTATAGCATGATGCGATATAACACGCGCTTGCGCCGCGATGTGAAGAAACGGTTTCAGGATGCGCTGGATAAACGACACAGGCTCGCATCCATTCTTGATCATGCCAGAGATGCTATTCTGTTTGCGGATATGGACGGAACAATTCGGCACGCCAATCCGGCTGCCTGTAGCCTGTTTGGATATCGGCCCCGCGAATGGCGCGGACTCAGCATTGATGATTTGCTATTGCAGGATGCGCATGAACCATGGTTGACCGACATGGTGCTGGGTGCTTGTAGCAATACATCAGCTGGTGTGTGTGAGGTACAGGCGCGGCGCAAGGATGGCTCCACGTTTTTTGCCGAGCTGATCGCCAATACATTTCTGGCCGCAGGCGAACAACAGCTTGCACTGATGCTGCGTGACATATCCGAGCGCAAGGACACCGAGGCGAAACTGAT
>JAJRTF010000079.1 GCA_021545585.1 Zetaproteobacteria bacterium | reverse complement strand
CCTGCATCGGGTGTTCCCACCCAGGCAAAACCAAAACCGCCGAATTTTACAGCAGCCTTGCAGATTTCATCGAACATATCCTGAGGACTGCGCAAACGCTGCACATGCTGATTCACTTCACTGAGAAATCTGAGCAAACGGTTGAGACGACCGGTTTCATCCAGCAATCGCTGTTGACTGCCAATCATCCTGTTGGCGTAAATACTTATGCCGATAATCAATGCATTGATGGCAATGCGCATCCATAATTCATTGGGATCGGATGTAAACAGATGCTCGGAAAAGGTTCCTTCTCCGCTGAGCCATGCATCCATGATGGCCTCAAAGGGCCAGTATGCAATCGCAAAAATAATACCCGGCCACAGCAGATTGATTGAGCGAGCTGATTTTTTCTCCATAAACTACTTCCCATGCTAAACACACAATAATTTTACGTGTGACCTTTCGAATAATAACCCTGCCACAAGCTCAAGTCGATGACGGGGTATTTTTATGGCCAGATTAACGCATACGATTAAACGAAAACAACATGGGTATGACGGAGGAATTACTTTGCATTCGAGAGGCTAATCCAGGTAAATTTCCCTGCTGTGAGATATTGCGCGACAGATTCCTGGGTAAACTCAGGGTTATTCAGCCTGTCCCTGGTCGATATCGGTTACAGTGAAACCGCGTTCGCGAAACAGGCGCAGGCAGGCATGCGCCGCTGCCTCATCGTATTTTGTACCACTACCTTGCTCAATCTCCTTCAGTGCCGCTTCGATGCCTCGCCCGGTTCGATAAGGGCGATCGCTGCTCATCGCTTCGGCCACATCGGCCACGGCCACGATGCGTGCTTCCAGGCATATCTCTTCGCCTTTAAGCCCCTGCGGATAACCCGAACCATCCATGTGCTCGTGATGCTGATGCGCAACATCAGCCACCGGCCAGGGGAAATTCACCTTTTGCAAAATCTCATAACCCGTGACGGGATGGCTCTTGATAATATCATACTCGATTTCGCCCAATCGGGAGGGTTTGGCCAGAATTTCCGAAGGAATGGCAATCTTGCCAATATCATGCATCAGTGCGCCAAAATAAATACCCTCAACCTGCATATTGCCCAAGTCCATTTCTTCGGCAATGGCCTGTGCAATCCGGGCCACACGAGATCCATGACCTGCCGTATACGGATCACGCGTCTCCAGCACCTTACCCACGACTTCAACAGTGCCCTGCAATGACGCACGCAGTGCATCAGCGGCTTGCATAATCTTGGCGCTGATTTGAAGATCGCGCTGATGGTGCCCCATAACTTCAATCACATGGGCCAGATCACTGGCTGCCTCTTCCAGCAAGGCGAGCTCATCGTGATGGAAAAAACCTTCTTCGCTGGCAAACACATTCAGTGAACCGATCACCGTACCGTCCACACTGATCGGAAAGGCTGCCGCTGATTCAGCTCCGTGCAACATCATGACTTCGCGCATGGCTGCCCCACAGTCCGCCCGATTCAATGGCTGGCAACTGGCCACTTTTCCGCTATTAATCGCCTCCAGCGACATCAGGCACGATACCTGACGGTGCAAACCATCGGCCAGTAAATCCTTAACACATTGATCTGAATAGGCAGCATGGGCCGCAGCTATCACCGAATGTTTCTCCCCTTTCAGCGCGATCCAGGCCAGTTTAAAGCCCCCCTGCAAGACTGCAGCACGGCATACCTTCCTCATTGCCTCAGCCTCATTGGCCTCTTCACGCAGGCTCTGCTCAATAGCACTGATAAAACTCAACAAACGATTCTGCCGTGCCATATAGTGCGCCAGCCTGATTTGGTGAAGACGATTTCGATCAGCCAGCACGCCGACAAATAACACCATGCCAAGCATCAATGCGCGCATCCATAATTCATTGGGGTCATGACTGCCAGTCAATGTCTCAGACAGGGAGTATTCCGGTGTGAAGATATAGGCATGGATCAGTGACTCGATCAACCAGTAGACCGCGCCGGCAAACAGACCCACCAAAAAGAACCGATGGCGGTCAGCCCACTCCCGCTGATCGGTAGCTGTCATTGGCTGTTCGGTGCCTTATCCCAGTCCTGAAAGCGACCGCTGCGAACCAGTGCCAGTGTCGCATCAACCACATCCGGGCAATAAAGCGTGCCACGCCCATCCTCGATTTCCTTGAGCGCCACATCTATGCCCAGCGCCGGCCGCCAGGGTCGGAAATGACTCATTGCCTCAACCACATCGGCTACCGCCGTAATGCGTGCCGCCAGACAGATTTCTTCGCCTTTCAAACCGTTGGGATAACCGCTGCCATCAAAGCGCTCATGATGCTGCAGGCAGACTTCCGCCACCGGCCAGGGAAAATCGATATCCTTGAGAATATCATAACCGCCCTGCGCATGGGTTTCGATCAACCGTCGTTCCGCCGGAGATAACAAACCCGGCTTGTTCAAAATCTCGGAGGGCAGGCGCAGTTTACCCAGATCATGAATAGCGGCACACAACCGGATACCATCCGTTGTTTCGGCATCGAGTTGCATTTCATGGGCAATACATCTCGCCAGTTGTGAGGTGCGAATCTGATGTTGCTCAGTATAGGCATCGCGAGCCGCCACAGCCCTTGAGATAGCTGTTAATACATCGATCAGCACCTTGCGGGAATTAAGGACGGCTTTTTCCTTCTCCCCCTCCAGTTGTTCAATTTTATGGAAAAGCTTGTGTTCCACAACCTGATCATGGAGCTGAACCAGTGGTTCATCTTCCAACAACGGATGCTGCGGCACTTCAAGCACATGATCTTCATAATCTTTCAACACATCCTGCAAAGCCTGCAACAGTTCTTTTACAGGCGCAGGTTTGATAATAAAGCGGGAGGCACCAACTGCATGCGCCAGTTCTTTGTCTTCCTCATCCACATAGGTTGCGGTATAAAAAACAAACGGGATACTGTGCAGTGCATCATGTTTCTTGATGCTGCGACAGAACTGGAAACCGTCCATTTCAGGCATCATGACATCCGAAATAATCATATCGGGCCGCTGCCTTTCTGCTTCAATCAAACCCGCCATGCCATTGGCCACGCACACAACATCGTAGCCGCTGCTTCTCAGCACATCGGCCAGCACAGCGCGCAGAGCATCGTTATCCTCAGCCAGAAGAATCCT
>JAJRTF010000078.1 GCA_021545585.1 Zetaproteobacteria bacterium | reverse complement strand
GTATGGCTGAAGGCGTGTATGTTGCAAGCGATCTGTTCAAGGTGCGCTTCGGTCGTGTGCAGAATGATGTCGGCTACGGTATGACGATGATGTCTCGCCGTCCGCTCGGTTTTGGCGCGATTGATGCAGCCCAGATGGCGGCGCTGGTGCTGTCCCCCTCGCTTGTCTTCGGCTATTTCCGTGATCGTGATAATCAGTTACGCATCCCCATTGGCCTGCATGGCTTTTATAACGGCAGTTATTTCTGGTTATATGGGGCACCGTAAGCTACGCTATGCTGCATATTTTGAGTCGTGAAGCAGCGGCTTAATTCATCTGAGGGGTAGAAATCGTCCATGTTTCTTGGTGATGTCGCGGGAAGGCTGATGCCATCCGGTTTGACGGATATGCAGGCTTGGTTGGCGAGGCTTCCTTCGTGGACGGAAATAGCATTGGTGCTGTTGGCTGCATGGCTGGTCACAGGCTGGCTGGTGGGCAATCAGGGTGAATCATTGCCGGAGTTTGAAGTGCGGGAGGATACGGGGGCATCCGCCTTGCCGGATGTTGCGGCTCTGGTTAATGTGCCGCTGTTTGGACGGGTGGCCAGGCAGGTCACAGCGAAGCCGTCTGCCGTGTCAAAGCCGGTGCTGCAAAGTCGCCTGAACATCAAATTGTTGGGAACCGTAGTGGCCGGTAAACATTCCGCCGCCATCGTCAAGCTGGCCGCGGAACGGGAGCAGAATGTCTTTTTCAAGGGTGATACCATGCAGCCCGGCGTTAAATTGCATGATGTCGAGCCTGAAGCCGTGATTGTTGAACGGGCAGGGAAGCTGGAGCGCATCATGATGGAAGAGGGTGCTGCTCTCGCTGGACCTATAACGAATCGCTCTGCTGCTGCCACTGCAGCGAGACCAAGCATTAGCAGGCGGGTAAATCGCAAGCAGTTGCAATCACAGATACGGGATTTTCCCAAGCTGTTATCGCAGGCGCGTGTGATTCCCCACTTTACCAATGGCAAGGCGGACGGGTTTACCATTAGCAATATCGTGCCCGGTTCTCTGTATACGCAGGTGGGCTTGCGAAACGGTGACATTATTCGCAAGGTCAACGGTCGGCAGGTGACCAGCGCCGAACAGGCCATGGCCATGTATCACGCATTGCAGAGTGCGCCGTCTATTGATGTGGAGTTGATGCGCGGCGGCCAGGTGCATAATGTTCATTATGATATCCGTTAATGCAGGGTATGGAGGAATGATGTTCCAGAGAATTATGCTGAGGGCGGTATTGTCCATGTGGATTGCCCTGTTTTGCCTTACCACCCCGGCCTTGGCCAAGGATGTGACGCTGAATTTCAAGAATGCCGATATTCGCGCCTTCATTGAATTTGTGTCCGGCTTTTCGGGCAAGAATTTCTTGGTGGATAACAGGGTGAAGGGCAAAGTGACCATTGTGTCTCCGACACCGATTTCTGAGGCCGAGGCCTATGATGTGTTTCTTTCGGTGCTGGAGGTGAACGGCTTTGCCACTGTACCCAGCGGGTCGGTGACGAAGATTGTGCCGCGGGCCGAAAGCAAGCAGAAATCCGTACCCGTGCGCTCCGGCAGTAAGGGGGCAGGCAACGATGCTATGGTGACGCAGGTGGTGCGCATGAAATATGCCGATGCCCAGCAGCTGGTTGCGTTAATCCGGCCGTTGATTTCCCCCAACAGTCATCTTGTGGCCTATCCGCGTGGCAATATGCTGCTGCTAACCGACAGCGCCAGCAATATCAGGCGGATTCAGCGTATTCTGAAGCTGCTGGATCGTAAGGATGCGGTCGGCGTGCAGCTGTTCAAACTCAAACATGCTTCGGCCGACAAGCTGGCTACCACCTTGAGTTCGCTGTATGGCGCATCGGCAGGCCCCAAACTCGGAAGCGCTAACATAGGGGGTGCGGGCGGTGCAGTAAAAGCCATTGCCCATCAGCCGGGCAATATGCTGATTGTGGTGGCTGCTCCACAGATTATCAACGAGGTGGCAGGTGTCATCGAACGGCTGGATATAGCACCCGAATCGGATAGCGGGCGCTTGCAGGTGCGCTACCTGAAGTATGCCAATGCCGAGGATGTTGCCAAGGTATTGAATGAACTCATTGGAGGTCAGAGTGCTGCTGCGGGCAAGCCCGGTCAGGCTAAGGCGCTGTTTGCCGGCGATGTAAAGATTGTGGCTGACGGGCCAACCAATGCCATCATGATTACTGCCGATCCGAGCGATATTACGGCTGTGGATCACATTATCGGAAAACTCGATATCCGGCGGCGGCAGGTTCTGGTTGAGGCGCTGATTGTTGAGGTGCTGGCAGATATGACACAGCAGTTCGGCATTGAGTGGCAGGCGACAGCCAATCCAACCAATACCCGTGTCACTCCGCTGGGAGGAACCAGCTTCAATAATCAGGCCGGTGTCAATATCCAGGGAGTGGCCGAAAATCCACTTTCAGCTGCCGGCTCCGGCCTGGTTGTCGGTGCTGTGAAAGGAACAATCACCCTGAACGGTACGGAATTCCTGAACCTTGCAGCTTTGGCAAGGGCGATGGAATCACAGGCTGATACCAATGTGTTGTCCACGCCGAACCTGCTGACCATGGATAACGAGGAAGCGGAAATTATTGTGGGGCAGAATGTTCCTTTCATTACCGGTCAGAATTCCACAGCTGGCGGCACGGCCAATCCATTCCAGACCATTGAGCGTAAGGATGTTGGCCTGACGCTGCGTGTAAAGCCACAGATATCAGCGGGGGATATGGTTCGTCTGGAACTGTATCAGGAAATATCCAGCATTTCGGCGAGCACACAGGGAAGCGATTTGATTACCAACAAGCGCTCAATCAAGACGGTGGTGCTGGCGAATGATCAGCAGATGATTGTGCTCGGTGGTCTGATGCGTGATGACGCCACGTCCAGTGTGCAACGGGTTCCATGTATCGGAGGCATTCCAATTCTTGGAGAGCCTTTTAAGTTCACCGATAACACGCATCGCAAGACCAACCTGATGGTTTTTTTGAAGCCCCATATTATCAGGACATCCCTGGACATTGAGTCATTTACCAATAAAAAATACTTCGATATCAAGGAACTGTATGAACGTCCCAGCATGGGCGGTACGATTCTGTTCCCGAAACAAGAGAGAGATATGCCGGACGATTTGCGGCCAAGGCTAAAAATGAATGATCAGGTTGATCCATATGCCGGAGAAGGGGGCTAGGTCATCAGCATGCGGGCAGTGACGCGACTGAATCATGATATGGTGGATACAGGGCGTGTGGCGAAGTTCTCATTGCCGGTATTGCGCTCTGGTCCGATTGTGCCGCTAAAGGCTGATGATCAGGCTGATAATCCGGTTGCTGTGCCGGAAGATGGTGACTGGCCATGGGAATTGCTGGATGATTGTCGGCGTGTGTTCGGCGAGGAGGTGCAGCCTGTTCTGGCACCGCGCGAATCCATACTGATGGCATTGAATCAGGCCTTCGATATGGCCTCGGCCTCGGCCGAGCAGATGCTGGAAGACATGGGTATGGACGACCTGACCCGCGAGATCGAGGAAGTCGGCGATCTGCTTGAATCGGAGGATGATGCCCCGGTTATTCGTCTGGTGAATACCCTGATTTCCCAAGCCCTGAAAGAACGGGCCAGTGATATCCATATCGAGCCTTTTGAATCACAGGTACTGGTACGTTTTCGTGTCGATGGTGTTTTGCATACCATTGTACACCCGCCGAAGGCCGTGCAGGCGGCACTCACCAGTCGTGTGAAGGTGATGGCCGGGCTTGATATTGCCGAAAAACGTCACCCCCAGGATGGTCGTTTCCGGGTCAGGATTGCCGGGCGCGAGGTGGATGTACGCGTATCGCTGTTGCCGACGGCATTTGGTGAGCGTGTGGTGATGCGACTGCTGGACCGGGGCGCGCGCATGCTGACCCTGCCGGAGCTTGGTATGGGCGAGGACCAGCTGGCATTGATGCAGCATGTGATTCGTTCCCCGCATGGTATCGTGCTGGTCACCGGGCCGACGGGTTCTGGTAAGAGCACCACCCTGTATGCTGCGCTGATGGAGGTGGATCGGGCCAATCGCAATGTGATGACCATTGAAGACCCGATCGAGTATCAGATCGACGGGGTTGGGCAGATGCAGGTGCAGGCGAAGATTGGCGTGACCTTTGCGGCCGGGCTGCGCTCGATCCTGCGTCAGGATCCGGATATCGTGATGAGCGGTGAAATACGTGATCTGGAAACCGCTGAAATTGCCATTCAGGCATCATTAACCGGCCACCTGGTGTTTGCGACATTGCATACCAACGATGCCTTGTCAGCCAT
>JAJRTF010000077.1 GCA_021545585.1 Zetaproteobacteria bacterium | reverse complement strand
TTACATCGAAATGTTCTACAATCCCGTGCGCAGGCATGGTTATAATGGCAACCTCTCGCCAATCGAGTTCGAACGGCGATTCTACGAGAAGCTCAACAGGGTCTAGATAAATGGTGGCGATTCAAGCCCCTTCGCTGTGGAAGATCTCTTTTTATAAATCTGGACAAAGACGAAGTTTATCACACCTCGGATCACACCTCATTTTTCAAGGACTCAAATCATTGTTCGCTGATAAGGTAAATACTTCACCAACCGGCTATTCGCTACGATCCTGCCGCCGACAGGCTTAAGCCTGTTCCAGTCGATGTATGCCCGATTTCAGCTTGAAACGGGCGACATCAGATACATTCAGGCGAACAACCACCTGCAGCGTCTCATCGCCCGGGGTCTTGGAAATCACCTCACCGTACTCGTGACAAAAAGCCAGAGCCTTGCCATCCGAAAGATCAAGCGTGAGGGATAACTCCTGCATCCCCCGCCCGGCCCATTCACCCAGCATACGCATCAACTCGTCGAGCCCCTGCCCGGTGGTGGCGGAGATCACCATACGGCTGTCGGCAATGCTTTCGCCAATATGCGATTTCAGATTCGGGGCCAGATCAGCCTTGTTCAGCACTTCCAATACCGGAGGTGCGAGATCACCGACCAGCCCCAGCTGCTCGAGCGTCTTCTCCACCACCCTGCCCTGCTCGGCAAACATCGGATCGGCCGCATCGCGGACATGCAGAATCAGATCGGCTTCGATCACCTCTTCCAGCGTTGCTTTGAAAGCATCCACCAGCTCATGCGGCAATTCCTGCACAAAACCCACCGTATCGGAAAGCATCAGCCTGCCGCCGCCCGGCAACACCAGCATACGCAGCGTCGGATCAAGCGTGGCAAACAACTGATCGGCAACATACACCTCAGCCTCGGTCAGGAGATTGAACAGGGTTGATTTGCCGGCATTGGTATAACCCACCAGTGCCAGTGTCGGAATCGCCTTGCGCTGCCTGCCGGAACGCTGCGTGGCACGCATGCGGGTCACCTTCTCCAGATCCTTTTCCAGTGACTGGATGCGGTCGCGAATCATGCGCCTGTCCAGCTCGATCTGACGCTCACCCGGACCACCCATAAAGCCAAAACCGCCGCGTTGCCGCTCCAGATGCGTCCAGCTGCGCACCAGCCGGCCCAGTTGGTAATTCAGGCTGGCCAGTTCGACCTGCAGTACACCTTCACGGGTACGGGCACGGGATGCGAAGATCTCCAGAATCAGGCCGGTACGGTCCACCACCTTGGCATCCAGCGCTTTTTCCAGATTGCGCTGCTGCACGGGCGTCAACGGATGATCGACAAACACCACATCGGCCTCGTTGATCTCCACCTGCCGGCGAATATCCTCTATCTGGCCGGACCCGAACAGCATCCCGGCTGTTGGTCGACGCAGCGTCTGGCGAATGGAATGAATCAGCTGGCAGTGACTGGCCTGAACCAGCCGGTCAAACTCCTCGGCACGCGATTTCCAGGCATAGTCACCCAGCCTCAGACTGGCCAGCTCGGGATGCACACTGATGGCAAGATCATCGGGCTTCTTTGTCTCCCATGTGTCACTCAAATCAATGCCTCCGAGAGTTTTGACTGCAGATATTCAGCCCTGCCGAATATCGCACCGGGCTGCTGATACTTAAACCATGTCACCTGACGCTTGGCATATTTCCGGGTTGCGGTAATACCCTTTTCAACCGCCTCATTCAGGCTCAGGGCGCCGTGTAAATAATCCAGCAACTGACGATATCCGACCGCCCGGCTGGCCGGATGCATATCCGGAAGATTCAATCCATCCAGCCAGCGGGCCTCATCCATCCAGCCGGCAGCCATCATGGCCTGAAAGCGTTCTGCAAGACCATGACGCAGCACTTCGCGCTCCACTTCAAGAACAAAAACCGGGCAATCCATCGGCTCTGCCAAGCGCTCACCGTCTGCCTGCCAGGCGCTGAGCGGCCTGCCACTGCTCTCATATACACCCAGAGCCCTCATCACCCGCTGTGTATCGGTCTGCTTCAGTTTCGCGGCCATAGCCGGATCGCAAACGCATAACCGCTGATGCAGGTATGGCGTACCATGTTCCTGCTGCAGGCCTTCAAGATACTCACGCACCTCCGGCTTCTCGGCGGGAATATCGGCAAAACCTTCAAGCAGAGCGCGCAAATACAGGCCGGTACCGCCGACAATCAGCGGCGTAACACCTCTGGCATTCTCCGTAGCAATAACCTCTCTGGCCTGTGCCGCCCAGCGGGCAGCGGAATATTGATCCGGTAAATTACAGCAATCGATCAAATGATGCTTAAGCCGTTGTTGCTCCTGAGGGCTCGGCTTGGCGGTACCGATATCCAGACCCGCATACACCTGCATCGAATCGCAACTGACAATACAGCTACCCGATGCCGCGGCAAGAGTCATGGCGAGTTGTGATTTTCCGGTTCCCGTGGCTCCCATCAGGGCCACAGCCTTCAGCACCTGCGTCAATCCTTCTCCTGCCCACCGCGAGCCATTTCCAGCATATCGACCATATGCCGTACCCGGACATCCACATCCTCATCGATCATGATCTGCGTATCATCGCGGACAAAAAAACGGATGGCCAGCATCCAGAACGGGCTCAGCATCAGACTTAATGCAATCACTGCAATGGCCATCTGATGGCCACCCTCGTTCAGCAGCCCGATCGACATCCCCAGCGAAGCAAGCAGGAAGGACAACTCGCCGATCTGACTAAGCAGCCCACCGGTGAGCAACGACATTTTCCAGGTTTCGCCAAGCGAGCGCAGTACCAGGGTATTGATGCCGGAGTTGAGAATAAATACCGCCAGCGTCACCAGAGCCACATAGCCAAGGTTGCCGAGAATGAACGGGATATCCACCAGCATGCCGACCGACATGAAAAAGATGGCCACGAACACGACGTACAGGGAGCGCAGATGTTCCTCCACCCATTCGGCCTGATCGGAGGCATTGAGTATCATGCCAGCCAGAAAGGCCCCGAACGGTGCCGATAAGCCGATCCATGAAGTCAGGGCAGCCGCCGAAAAACACAGCAGCAAACCCATCATAATCTTGCGATCCAGGGTCAGCTTCAATGATTCCGGGATATGCCAGCCGGGTCTCCTCATCAGCCAGAAGGCCAATGCCACCAGCAGGCCGCCGCCAATCACCTGGGCGGCCACCTCACTGGCAGAAACCTCGCCCTCGCCCATCATACCGAGAATAATCATGATCGGGACGATCGCCATATCCTGCATCAGCAGAACGCCCAGGGCATTCTGGCCGAAACTGCTTTGTAATTCGCCGGAATCCTTGAGCATCGTCAATACCACAGCCGTCGAACTCATGCTGATAATAAAACCGAACAGAAGCCCTGCCTGCCATGGCCAGCCAAACAGCCATGAGACCAGTGAACATGCGCCGACACTGAGTGCCATCTGGGCAGATGTGCCCAATACAGCGATGCGCCAACCGGCAATCAGGCGTGGCAGCGATACTTCCATGCCGATGAAAAACAGCAGCATAATCACGCCGATTTCCCCGGCATGGCGCAGCATCTCCTGATCTTCGACCAGAGCCAGACCCGAGGGACCGGCCACCAGGCCCGTGACGATATAAGCCACCGCTGCCGGCACACCAAGCCAGCGCAGCACATAAGCCAGCAACATCGCACAGCCTACAACACCGACAATAGCCAGAAGAACGGCATTCATATCCATAGCGGAACCCTACCCTATTTCAGACATGGAATCATGTTCTACTGTAACATATGAATGTAAATGACTGTTATTAATAATTATTCTTTTCTTCCAAAGAGCCGGTCAAGATCATTCAGGGCAAGGCGAACATAGGTTGGCCGGCCATGATTGCACTGGGCTATATTCGGAGTTTTCTCCATCTCATGCAACAGCGCCTGCTGCTCGTCACGCGACATCACACGTCCGGCCTTGATGGAACCCTTGCAGGCACGGTTACCCAGCCAGCGCTCCAGCACCCGCCCCATACCGGTATCCCCTGCCTCACTATCCATACCGATCAGCATGCAGGCATCCACCAGTTCCTCCACCAGTGCTACAGGTGATTCATCACCCAACAGCGCAGGTACGGCAAGAATCCGAACCTCGCCCTCAAGCACCACATCTATGCCGAACATCTGCAATTCCTTCGCATGATCATGCAACCATGCCAGCACCGCATCCTGCCCCTGCTCGGCAAGCTTCCATGTCACCGGAGTCAGCAGGGGCTGGCTGACCAGCTTGCCGCCTCCCAGCTGCCGCTTCAGCTTCTCATAGGTAATGCGTTCATGCGCCGCATGCTGATCCACCAGCAGCACGCCTTCCTCGGTCTGTGTCAGTATGAAGCAACGATGGATCTGAGCCAGTGCATGGCCGAGATTCAGCGGCACATCCGCATGATAAACCGCTTCGCCTTCATGCACGGCGTGCGGCGCACGGAACAACAGCCGCTGGATATCCTCAGATGTGCGTGATACGGCATGGCCCGAATGCCCCCGCAGTGAAGATGATGATGCACCGGGATGCCGCTGCCCGCCACCCAGGCCCCGCTCCGTTATGGAACCCTGCATGGCATGCAGGGCCTGACGGGTCGGCATGGATGATACCGATTGCCCCACCTGCTCTATCGCCGCACGAATACACGCCACAACCGCGGCACGCACGGTCTGTGGCGATTTAAAACGCACCTCGCGCTTGGCCGGATGCACATTTACATCCACATCGGCCGGATCCAAATCGATATGTATCACCACCACCGGATAACGATCATGGAACATCACATCCCGATAGCCGGCCCTGACCGCCGCAATCAGCTGTTTATCGCGAATCACCCGTCCATTGAGCAGGAAATACATGCGCGTGGAGTCACGATGATGATAGGTCGGCAGACCGAGCCATGCCGCCACCTGAATACCTTCATGTTCGAGTCGCTGCTCCACACTGTTGGCCTCGAAATCCTTCCCCATGATCGCCATAACACGCCGGGATGCATCCTGAACCGGAAGCTCAAGCCGCTTGCGGCCATCCAGATGCAGGCTGATAGCCACCGAAGCATGCGCCAGAGCCAAACCGCGCATCACCTCGACAATAGCCGCCTCCTCGGTTTTATCCGTACGCATGAATCCCAGTCGCGCAGGGGTATTGAGGAACAGATTAAGAATCTCAATGCGTGTGCCCTGTCGGGGTGCGGCGGGGCGAACCTCGGCATCCTTGCCGCCATCCACACGCACCTCGACACCTGCCGACCCGGCCAGAGCAGTCTGCATGCGGAAGCGGGACACCGAAGCGATAGAGGGCAATGCCTCTCCGCGAAAACCGTGCGATGCGATGCGATGCAGGTCTTCAGAGCTGTCAATCTTGCTGGTTGCATGGCGCTTCAGCGCCAGCAGCGCATCGGCATCTGACATGCCACAGCCGTTGTCCTCAACCTCGATACGCTTCTTGCCTGCCCTGTCGATACGCACAGCAATCCGGCTTGCGCCTGCATCAAGGCTGTTCTCGACCAGCTCCTTGACCGCTGAGGCAGGACGCTCGACCACCTCGCCGGCGGCAATCTGGTTGGCCACCTGCGGTGGCAGGATATGAATCAGATGATCAGACAATACTAACCGATCTGTTTGGGTACCGGCAGGCTCAAGCCGGTGGAATTACGCATCAGCAGATGCTTGATCGCACCACTGTTACCGATCAGCCGCATGCCAGCTCCACGCAACAGCTTCAGCCCCGGCACATCGTGTGTGAACAGTTGATGGAAGCCTTCCATCGCGCCCATTACCGACAACACATCCGGCAGGCGCTGTTTCATGTAGCGATTGAGCACCGACAGCTTGCCCCAGTCCTCATCGAAGCGTTTGGCATCAGCGATTTCCTGAGCCAGCACCATCGCATCACGCAGGCCGAGATTGACGCCCAGACCTGCCAGCGGATGAATCGTATGTGCTGCATCACCGATCAGAGCCAGACGCGGCCGCACAAAGTGCCTGGCCAGTTGCGCCTTCAATGGAAATGCGGCCCGCTGACCAGCCTCGACAATGCGGCCGAGCACCGGCCCGAACAACCTGTTCAGGGCCGTGAGAAATGCCTCATCATCCATACCCATCAACCGCTCAGCCTCGGCATCTTCGGCACTCCAGACGATCGAACACAGATCACCGGACATCGGCAGCATGGCCAGCGGCCCGGTCGGCAGGAAACGCTGATAAGCAATGCCGCCATGCGGACGCTCCGGACGTACTGTCGCCACAATGCCCTGCTGATGAAAGTCGCGCTGATGGCAGCTGATGCCGGCTTGCTGGCGCAGCCATGAACGGCCTCCATCTGCGCCCACAATCAACGGTGCGCTCAACTTACGACCATCCTTCAGCGCTACATGTACCCGCTCATCGCCCCACTCGATCTCATCCACCTCAGCCGGACAGCAGAACTCAAAGCGCTCGGCATCCAGCAAAACCTTGTGCATGGCCTTCTGCGTCTGTGAATTCTCGATCAGATAGCCCAGTGCATCCGCCCCGATTTCACCCGCATCGAATCGGATACCGCCCGTCTCCTGATTGTCCCAGATACGCATGGCCCGCATTGGCCCGGCCACACCAGCCAGATGCTCCCACACACCCAGTCCCTGCAATATCTGCACATTGCCACGTACAATGGCCGATACCCGACAATCGCGCCCCAATGATTCACGCACCGGAGCCTCACCCCGCTCGATGAGCACCACCCTTAACCCGGTATTTTTCAGCGCACAGGCAAAGGCCAGCCCCACCATGCCGCCACCCAGAATAATCACATCGCTCTGATCATGCCATTCACTCATGCCCGGGCCTCCCGTACGGATTGATTCACGACCCCATCATCGGCCTGAGACAGACCGGCCGCATGTAGCAACAGCATATCCTTCAGACTTGGCCATGATTCCATAGTATCCATCCCCCTGCCGCGAAGCCATTTCAAGCCCGGCAATGAGCCGCCGAAGCCATCCACCATCGCTTCGGTAAACCCGGCCACGAATAATGAATCCAGACGCCGCCGCTCGGCATAGGCCTGCATCAGAATCGATTGTCCGGGATCACGGTGGCCAAGTTCTGAATCAAGCTCTTCCACCAATACCTCAACATCGCGCAAACCAAGATTCATACCCTGTCCGGCAACCGGATGAACCGTGTGTGCGGCATTGCCCGCCAGAACCACGCGGGAATCGGCAAAACGGTTGGCAAAGGTCAGCTCCAGAGGAAAAGACGCGCGCGAGGATGTTTCGACAATCACACCGGTACTGTTTAATAATTCATCTCCGGCCGCCCGCTGCAGGGCGACCAAAAATTCATCATCGTTCATACTCAGCAACTGACTCGCCTCACCCGGCTGCACGGCCCAGACAATCGAATAACGGCCATCGGACAATGGCAGAAAGGCCAGCGGCCCGGACGAACGGAAACATTCATAAGCCGTTTCGGTATGCGCTCGTTCACAGCGCACCGAGGCCACAATGCCAAAGCGATTATAATCCCAACCATGGGTGTTAATATCTGCCATACGACGGATCTGGCTGTTGGTTCCATCAGCGCCAACCAGCAGAGAAGCACGTAGCCTTGTCTTCTTGTCATCCTGCAACAGATCAACCGCGATGCAGTCATCCTCCAAATGCAGGGCCTGTACCGATGCCGGCAGATACATCGCAACCGAGGATGACTCGAGCTGGTGATAAACGGGCTCCAGAAGCGGCCCCATTTCAACGACATAGCCAAGCGCATCAAGTGGCCGGACGGCCTGAGCCGCATCCATATCCACACGCCCCTGATTACCGGGCTCGGCGACCACAATATGACGAATCAAGCCCGTGCCGGCTGCGGCAATAGCATCCCAGAGACCGAGACGCTCAAAATGCATGCGCGAACCGGCGTTCAGGGCAATGACCCGTTCCGGGCTGGAAGAGGAAAAAACCGGTTTGCGTAATTCAATCAGGATAACCCGATAATTCAACCGGTCCAGAGACAGGGCCAGCGTAGCGCCAATCGCACCGCCTCCGACAATGATGATATCCACGTCTGTTGCCTGTTTTACAGCCACATCCACCCCCGCCCTCTAGCGATGAGAGCCTGCACAAATACCGGGCCGGATTTGTGCAGCAATTTTACAATCCCCATCCTTATCCGTTGATGCAGGATTGCAAGCCTGCCGCATGCAACAGCAGCATCGTTTGCACTTGACACGGGTACTGCACACGACAATGCTTCGCGCCGTCTTTTCCAAGCCTTTCTACAAGCAATGCCGGGATGGTGAAATTGGTAGACACGCCAGACTCAAAATCTGGTTCTCGCAAGAGAGTGCCGGTTCGACTCCGGCTCCCGGTACCATACAAGAAAACCCTTCAATACAGGCCGCTTGTGCGATTTATTCCGGCCACGCCTTCGCATATCACAAGGCGATTTCTGTTTTTAATAAACAGCCGCTAGGGTTCGCTGTCCAAATCCGGCTCCCCGAGGAATGCTGCCCCATGCCAAACACGCTGCAGAAGCTGTTAACCGAACGTATCCTGATACTGGATGGTGCCATGGGTACCATGATCCAGAAACACGGACTTGAAGAGGCCGACTATCGCGGTGAACGTTTCGCTGACTGGAGCAGCGAGCTCAAGGGAAACAATGATCTTCTGAGCCTTACCCAGCCCCGGATTATCCGGGATATTCATGCTGCCTACCTTGAAGCCGGTGCCGACATCATCGAAACCAACACCTTCAATGCCAATGCCACATCCATGGCCGATTACGGCATGGAGGATCTGGTTTACGAATTGAATCTCGAAGGCGCGCGTCTGGCTCGTGCCGCATGTGACGAGGCTGGCAGCGATGATCGCCCCCGTTTTGTCGCCGGTGTTCTGGGCCCAACCTCCCGCACCTGCTCCCTCTCACCGGATGTTAACGATCCGGGCTTTCGCAATGTGCGCTTCGATGAGCTGGTAGCGACATATACCGAGGCCACACGCGGTCTGGTGGAGGGCGGCGCTGATATTATCCTGATCGAAACGGTATTCGATACGCTGAATGCCAAGGCGGCGGTATTTGCCGTACAGGGCTATTTCGACAAAGCTGGAAATCCACTGCCGATCATGATTTCCGGCACCATTACCGATGCCTCCGGACGTACCCTGTCCGGCCAAACGGCTACGGCCTTCTATAACTCGCTGGCGCATGCCAAGCCCATCTCGATTGGCCTGAACTGCGCCCTCGGCGCAGGTGAACTGCGCCAGTATGTTGAGGAACTGTCCGGCACGGCATCATGTGCAATCAATGCACACCCCAATGCCGGACTGCCGAATGCCTTTGGCGGCTATGACGAAACGCCCGAGGACATGGCCGCTGAAATCAAAGAATGGGCCGAATCCGGATTCCTGAATATTATCGGTGGCTGCTGCGGCACGGGGCCGGAGCATATCCGTGCCATGGCCGAAGCTGTGGCAGGCATCGCCCCCCGCACTGTCGCCAGACAACCTGTGCAGTGCCGCCTGTCCGGACTTGAACCGCTGCACATCAACAAGGACTCGCTGTTTGTGAACGTCGGTGAACGAGCCAATGTTACAGGTTCGGCGCGCTTCAAACGCCTGGTCATGGAAGGCGATTACGATACAGCCCTGGGTATCTGCCGGGAGCAGGTTGAAAACGGCGCCCAGATCATTGATATCAATATGGATGAGGCGATGCTCGATGGTAAAAAGGCGATGGTCACCTTTCTCAACCTGATCGCCAGCGAGCCGGACATATCACGTGTACCGGTCATGCTCGATTCATCCAAATGGGAAATTATTGAAGCCGGCCTGAAATGCGTTCAGGGAAAAGGCGTGGTCAACTCCATCTCGCTCAAGGAAGGCGAGGATGCATTCATTTATCATGCACGCCTGATCCGCCGTTATGGTGCGGCAGCCGTGGTGATGGCCTTTGATGAAGAGGGTCAGGCCGACACCTATGAGCGCAAAGCCAGCATTTGCAAACGATCGTATGATATACTGACCCAGCAATGCGATTTCCCGCCCGAGGATATCATCTTCGATCCGAATATCTTCGCCATTGCTACCGGCATCGAGGAACATAACAACTATGCTGTAGACTTCATCAACGCCACCGGCTGGATCAAGGAAAACCTTCCCTACGCCATGGTCTCCGGCGGCGTCTCGAATGTGTCCTTCTCGTTTCGTGGAAACAATCCGGTGCGCGAGGCCATTCACTCGGTGTTCCTCTACCATGCCATCAAGAAGGGCATGGACATGGGTATCGTTAATGCCGGCCAGTTGGCCGTGTATGATGATCTTCCGGAAGAACTGCGCGAGCGTGTTGAGGATGTCGTGCTCAACCGTCGTGACGATGCCACCGAGCGCCTGCTCGATATCGCCGAAAGTTACCGTGGCGACGGCATCGAGGTGAAGAAGACTGATGACGAGTGGCGCAAGCTGCCGGTTGCCAAACGTCTGGAGCATGCGCTGGTCAAGGGTATTGATGCCCATGTCGCCGAAGACACCGAGGAGGCCCGGCAGCAATTCAGCAGGCCGATCGAGGTGATTGAAGGGCCATTGATGGACGGCATGAATGTGGTCGGCGACCTGTTCGGTGACGGTAAAATGTTCCTGCCGCAGGTGGTCAAGTCCGCACGCGTGATGAAGAAAGCCGTGGCCTATCTGATGCCCTACATCGAAAAGGAAAAGCTGGGTGGTGAGTCCTCATCCAACGGCAAGGTGCTGATGGCGACCGTCAAGGGGGATGTACACGATATCGGCAAGAACATCGTTGGTGTTGTCCTCCAGTGTAATAATTTCGAGGTCATTGATCTGGGGGTCATGGTCGCCACTTCCACTATTCTTGAAGAGGCCAAAAAGCATGACGTCGATATCATCGGTCTGTCGGGCCTGATTACCCCGTCGCTCGACGAGATGGTGCATATCGCCAGAGAAATGAAGCGTCTCGGCTTTGACAAGCCGGTCATGCTCGGCGGTGCAACAACGTCCAAAGCGCATACGGCGGTTAAGGTCGAGCCTGAATATGATGCGCCGGTCATCTGGGTCAAGGATGCCTCGCGTGCTGTGGGCGTCGCCCAGAACCTTATCTCCGAGGCTAACCGTGCATCATTTGTACAACAGATCACTGCTGAATATAAAGGTGTCCGCGAGCGCTATCTCGGCCGCCAGCAACAAACTGACTGGCTGGCGCTGGATGATGCGCGCGCCAACCGTACAGTCCTGAACAGTGAAACCATTGCTGCGGCACCAAAGCAGCCCGGCATCACCGTGCTGGATGATATTCCGCTGGCTGAGATTCGCGAATTTATTGACTGGACGCCTTTTTTCTCCGCCTGGGAGCTGAATGGCGCCTATCCGCGTATCCTGAATGATCCGCACAAGGGCAAGGAAGCGCAGAAGATTTTCGATGAAGCACAGGTCTGGCTGGATAAGATCATGGCTGAAAACTGGTTCACCGCACGCGCCATATTCGGCCTGTTTCCGGCTGCTGCCACGGCCCACGACAGTATCCGTGTGTTCAACGATGAAGCACATAAACAGGAGCTGGCCTGCTTCCATTTCCTGCGCCAGCAGCAGGACAAGAAGGACAGCCGTGCCAATCTCTGCCTGGCCGACTTTGTGTCGCCGGATCACCCCGATCATCTGGGCGCCTTCGCGGTCGGCATCTTCGGGGCCGAGAAACAGGCCAGGATATTCGAGGCCGAACATGACGATTACCATGCCATCATGATCAAGGTATTGGCAGACCGTATGGCCGAGGCGCTGGCTGAAATGCTGCACCGGGATGTACGTAAAACCTACTGGGGCTATGCCGCCGATGAAGCGCTTAGCAACGACGATATCATTCGTGAAAAATATCAGGGCATTCGCCCGGCCGCCGGTTATCCGGCCTGTCCGGAACACAGCGAAAAACAGACACTGTGGCAGCTGCTCGACGTGGAAAACAGCATCGGCATGTCACTGACCGAATCCTGTGCCATGCTGCCGACTGCAGCCGTATCCGGTCTGTATTTCGCCAATCCGGAAGCGCATTACTTCACAGTCGGCAAGATCAATCGTGAGCAGGTTGAAGATTATGCTTCCCGCAAGGGCTGGAGCATAGAAGATGCCGAACGGTGGCTGGGCCCGAATCTGGGCTACTAAGGGTGGCTGTCGTCCATATTTCTGAACTTATGGCTGACAGTGGTGTTGGCTTCGGTACCAGTGGGGCACGCGGACTGGCAAGCGATATGACCGACCGGGTCTGTTACGCCTACACCCTGGCCTTTCTGAAATTTCTGCAGGACTCGAACAAGCCTGTCAGGCGCAAGGCCGTTGCCATTGCCGGTGATTTCCGCCCCAGCACGCCCCGCATCATGACAGCGGTCGCGATGGCCATTCGCGATGCCGGCTTCGAGCCTGTTAACTGCGGCT
Organism: Zetaproteobacteria bacterium; assembly: GCA_021545585.1. Taxonomy (GTDB): domain Bacteria; phylum Pseudomonadota; class Zetaproteobacteria; order Mariprofundales; family Mariprofundaceae; genus JAJRVH01. The sequence continues at coordinate 1,498 of JAJRTF010000077.1, read as the reverse complement.
TTATCCCCACCCCTGCCGTGGCACTGTACGGCATCACGCATGGCTTGCCCGCTATCATGGTGACAGGCAGTCATATCCCGGATGATCGTAATGGCATCAAGTTCTACAAACCCGAAGGTGAAATCCTCAAGCCGGATGAACAGGCCATGACCTCGCGTGGCGTCAACCTGCCCGAGCATGCGTTTGATGCATCCGGCATGGCAATCTCGCCACCGGCCCCGCCAGCGACCCATGCCGATGCACAGCAGATGTATATACAGCGCTACACAGATTTTTTTGCACCAAACTGCCTGACCGGCAGGCGTATCGGCGTTTATGAGCATTCCAGCGTCGCACGTGACATCCTCGGCACAGTCTTAACATCCCTGGGGGCAGAGGTGGTGCATCTGGGCCGCTCGGAGCGTTTTATTCCGGTGGATACCGAGGCCATCCGGGCCGAGGACGTCACACAGGCGAAGGCATGGACGGCCAGCGCCAAAGCCGGGGGCAAGCCTCTGGATTGCATTGTGTCTGCCGATGGCGATGGCGACAGGCCGCTGATCAGTGATGAATTCGGTACCTGGCTGCGCGGGGATATTGCCGGAATTCTGTGTGCCCGCTTTCTTAAAGCCGAATCAGTCACAACACCGGTAAGCTGCAACAGTGCGGTGGAAAAGAGCGGCTGGTTCAGGCATGTGGAGCGCTGCCGTATCGGATCGCCCTATGTGATTGCGGCCATGCAGCAGATGCGCGCCGGGGGTGCTCAGGCCATTGTCGGCTATGAGGCCAATGGCGGCTTTCTGACCGACAGTGATATCGACATAGACGGGCGCAAACTGACTGCCCTGCCCACACGCGATGCCGTAATCGTGCCACTGGCTATTTTACAGCTGACAGCGACCAGTGGCACAACTGTTTCGGGGCTTCTCGACAGTCTTCCCCGACGTTTCACCGCCAGTGATCGGCTGAAGAATTTCCCGAATGATGTTTCACAGGCGCATCTGGCCCGGCTAAACAGCAGTGATCCAATGCAAGACAGAAAAAATGCTGAAGCCATGCTGGGGGATATATTCGGCAAGGTGGTTGCCGTGGACACAACCGATGGCATCCGAATCAGCTTTGCATCAGATGAGGTCGTGCATTTGCGTGCTTCCGGTAATGCGCCGGAATTACGCTGCTATACTGAAGCAGATTCCTCCAAACGCGCTGTTGAAATGAACAGACAGGCCATGGCCTGTCTTGAAGACTGGCGAAAGCATGCGTTGAATTCGACGGAGCCGGTTTAAGTACACCTGAATCGCTGCCGGTGTTATCGACTATCCCCGCAGCCGGCTGATATCAGGGATATTGACCGGGACACGAATCAGGCGTGTTACTGCAGGGCCTTGCTGATCAGTCGGCGGGCCTCAACCGAGGGTGTCCTGAATTTTGTGTAAACGGTTAACTTGACGGATTATTCCGTCTTACTCAAAGGAGAGAGTATGACCGTTTCAAAACTACCCCCTGACCTGATCGATGG
>JAJRTF010000076.1 GCA_021545585.1 Zetaproteobacteria bacterium | reverse complement strand
CAAAACATAAGTACCGGCAACCTGAACGGAAGCTCCTCTGACTACATTGGTAGACAGGCCAGAATTCAACGAAACTGTCCCTGCCGCACCATATGCCATCGATGAAATCATACAGAGAAAAAGAAAACTGCCAATCCGACAAAACGTGCGGTAACGACCACTGAAAAAACATAAATGATCCACCATAACCTCCCCCCCTATGGGATCTTATTTGCGGGGGGGGTAAGTCAAATGCTTAAAATATCAGTTTTTTCTCCTGGCCCTTGGGTGAGCATCATCATAGACCTCGGTGAGCTTGGCGATATCCAGATGTGTATAGCGTTCGGTCGTCGCCAGTGAAGCATGGCCAAGCAATTCCTGAATAGCACGCAAATCCACCCCGCCGGCCAACAGATGTGTGGCAAAGGAATGGCGCAGCCTGTGCGGGGTTACCGACATATCCGCTCCGGTTTGCAGTGCCCGTGTTTTCAGCATGCGCTGCACCGAGCGCGCCGTCAGCCTTCCGCCGCGCTGATTGAGGAATACCGCAGGCTGCCGGGTTGCGCTCCCCATCGCCTGCAATGGCATGCGCTCATCCAGATAATTCTTAAGCAGGATCACCGCCCCGTCGGGCAGCGGCACCACGCGCTCCTTGCGTCCCTTACCCAATACCCGCAACTCCATCGCATGCAGGTCCACATCCTCGAGATTCAATCCAACCACCTCGGAAACACGCAGGCCACAGCCGTACATCACGGCCAGCAGGGCCAGATCACGCAATTCACTGGCTCCGCCGGCTTCGCTCAATAGCGCCTGGGTCTGCTCCGGCGGTAATGTACGGGGCAGGCGTTTCGGCAGTTTGGGCGGACGCACACCGGCCGCGACATTGTCCTCGCACCAGCCGGCACGTACCGCCGCATCAAAAAAACTGGAAAGCGCGGACAAGCGTCGCGCCAGTGTCGAGGCGGCAAGCCCGGAAGCATGCGAGGCCACCAGCCAGTCCTGTACCTGTTGTCGGGTGATATGTTGCAGTGAAATATCGCCGCAGTGTTCGGCGAAACGCTTCAGATCACGCCGATAAGCCGTTACGGTATGTTCGGAGGCTAATCGCACCTCGGCCAGTTCCTGCAGAAAGCGGGTCGTGGCAGTGCTGAAGTTCAGCTCAGTCGCCACCCTGTTCGGGCTCTTCCCCGGCCGCCTCATGGCGGTTGCCACCCAGCGCCTTGGCAACATACATGGCCTGGTCAGCCTTGTTAATCAAATCTTTAACAGCCATGTCCTGCCCCGCAGCCGAATAGGCCACACCCATGCTGATACTGACCTTGTCATCACTCGGCAGCGGACTCTCTGCTACACGCTGCACAATACGCTCGGCAATCTCCCCGGCCTTCTGCTTCGAACAACCGGGCAGAAACATGACAAACTCATCACCACCCATGCGAATCAACGGATCCTGTGCACGCACGAAATGGCGCATCTCTTCACAGATCATAGCCAGCACATCATCACCGGCCGAGTGACCGATCCGATCATTGATTACCTTAAAATCATCCACATCCACATACAGGCAGGCGACACCGCAATCGCGCCCAAACCATTGCGAAAGAGGCTGATGACTGTGTGGCTGCAGGAAACGGCGATTATGGCTACCGGTCAGCGAATCAGTAATGGCCAGACGTGCCAGACGCTCACGGGCTACAGCATGCTCCAGCGTCAGGCCGATGACCTGAGCCAGATGCTGCAGGAAGTCGGTACTCTGATCGGGTGCGAAACGATCCCGATCCACCGCTCCGACACCAAGGACGCCAAATGGACGTTCAAGATCACCCAGCGTCAGCAAGGCCAGCGAACCAAGATGCTGATCACGTGCATCAAGCCAGTCGAAGCCATCGCTGGAAGACAGCTGCATCAGCCAGACCCGTTTGCGGCTCATGCCCATCTGCTGGATTTCACCCTTCTCGATCCATACCAGGTCACGCTCGGACAGCCCCTCGAACTTGCGTCCGCCCATGAAGCTGGAGCGGTCCACCCAGAAACGTACAAAATCCAGATCAAAACCTGAACGCAATCCTCGCAATAGTGTAAAACAGAGATCTTCCGGATCAGTGGATTTAAGCACTTGTGATTCAAGATCAAAAAGATGGGAAAAAAGGCGCTCATTGGCACGCAGGCGTTTCATAACCTCGGCCACATACTGGCGCAACTCACGGTTTTCATCCGCCAGTTGCTGAAGACGGCGGCTGGACAGATCCTCGACCCTGGCCTCCGCTTTCTTGCTACTCACTGATGCACCGTTTCTTCCAGCAGAATCTGCCATGGGGCAGCGTCTGAACTGCGTGCCATATACAGGCGTTTGCGACCCTGATCGGCATAGTTGCTTGAGCGATAGATCTGATCGAATTCAGCCACCACGACCTCCCCCTCAGGCCACAGGTTCGGATCATGAATCAGGCTCAAGTTCTCGAACTCGACCTTAATGAAAGTCTTCGGTGCATTGACGCGTTTTTTATAGCGCTTCCATGCGGCCAGATCACGCTTGCCCGAACGGAATTTGGGATGATAATGGCTGAGATAGGCATCGCTATCCAGAGACATCCAGTCATGCTGCCATGAAGCCAGTGCATCACGTACCGATTGCTGCAATTGCTGGCGCTTCTCATCATCACCGAAACGGAAGTTCTCGCCGACAATCACCCAGCTTTTGCCGAGCTTAACGTGTTCAGCCATGGCCATCAGGCGGGAATTAGGCAATGAAAAGCAGCCGCGCGTATCCTGTGGCGGACGACGCTGCACATCCGTCGGGTAGCCGTGCATCCAGATGCCGTGGCCATTTTTCTTGTGCAATTGATCCAGTTCATTGGGGTAATCAATCGGGAAAGCGACCGGGCCATAACGTGCTTCCAGTGACTTGCCCTGCAACTTCTTCACAAAGCGGTAGACACCATTCGGCGTTCGCCCATCACCCTCAGCAGTTTTATCGCCGCCCCGGGTACCTGTCACCACATATTCATCGGCCATGCGAGTCAGCTTGCCATCCTCGCCCATAGCGAACAGAAACAGCCGGGAGCGTGCCTTATCCACCATAAATACATTGGCGATGCCGGGGCCCGTCAGCAGAATATCCAGCGGCAGACCATTGGCCGCATCAAGCTTGTCCATAAATGCATTAAGCCGGGCATCCGCCTCACCGAGGCCTATGCTCAGATCGGCTGAAGCCAGCATCTGTTCCTGTTTTTCAATACCGTGAGCATATTCACCGGCCTGCCGTACGGCCTGCACAGCCTCGCGCCGATGCGCTTCGGCCACCATCAGTGCCGCTAACGGATCACTCACGCCCGCATCATTCAACAGCTGCAATGCCTGGGATGGCTGATTCGATTTCAGGGCCAGTGCGGCCTGCAAAATAGCCCTGTCCTCGCCGCTTAATTCCTGAACTGCATCCGATTCTCCGGCCTTCAGGGCATCAAAGACGCGGTCCCATTGCGGATCATTATGCATAACCGCAGCGGGTTGGGAGGTGATTTCAAAGGCCGGGCTATCTGGAGTCTGCGCCGTATTCCCGGCAGCCTGAGCCACAAGCGGCAACCACAGCGCCAGTATCAGGCATGAAGGAAGCCTGACAGATGCCAGCATACCCTGTGGCATGCATTTAGATAACCGATTCATTCACAACCTTCCAACCATCCTGAGACTTCTCCAGCAGCAACTGCTTATGATCCTTACTGTTATAATTGTCCGACTTGAAATACTGCATAAAATCAACCCGTACCCTATCACCAGACACAGGCGAAAGCTGGATTGCATCGAGTCGTACTTCAATAAAAGATTGTTTCCGGATAATACGGCGCTTGTAACGCTGCCATTCCGCCTGCGTTGCAAACCTTCCCGCAGGCTTGAAATCCTTGCTGTACGCTGCGAAATAGGTATCCACATTGCGTGCACTCCAGGCAGCCCGCCAGCGCTCCACAGCGGCCAGAATCTCGGCCCGGGTTGCCGCAGTCAGCAGCGGTAAAACCTGAGGGGCCTTGCCATCCGGCGCATTTACCGCAGAGCCCCCGAGCCGGGCATCGCGTAAATGCAGCAAGCGCTGATAGCGCAATTTCAGCTCAGGGCTATCTTCATCGATCAAGGCCTTCTGGTAAGCCTCCAGTGCCAGTTTTACATACAGATCACCAATATTCTCATGCGCCGTGCTATAGTCCGGATTGAGTTCAAGCGATGCCTCAAGCTCCCTGACCGCAGCACGCAAATCACCCAGCTCATTGTAAATCACGGCAAGGTTATTATGCGGTTCTGCCAGTGTCGGGCGCAGTTCAATCACTTTTCGAAAATGCCGGATTGCCGCCTGAAAATGTTTCTGATGCGCTTCAGCCACGCCAAGCATAAACCACCCCTGATAGTTTCCGGGGTTCTCGGCCAGCAAATTGTTCAGCATCTTCACCGCATCGGCATCCTTGCCCTGCTCAAGCAGAGCGCGGGCCTCGGTTGTGGAAGCACTCCAGGCAGTAAGTGGCTGCCATATGGACAGCATCACAAGACAGATGATAAGAGAAAAATTTCTAACCATAACAACGAACCGTAACCATATCGGGGGGCATGACAAGGTCATGGACATGCCTTGCCCTGCTCACTTCTGGTCGGGGGGCAGCATCCCGCCTGATAATACCAGCTTCATACCCTCTTCAACGGTCATATCCAGACATGTGATTTCACTTTCATCGACAAACAGCAGCCATCCGGTCGTCGGCAATGGCGTGGACGGTACAAAAACCGAAACAAACTGGTGCCCATCTTCATCCGCCCTTCCCGGCATACTGCCTTCACCGGTAACGAAACCGATAACCCAGCGCCCCTGTTGAGGGAACTGTACCATCACCACCTTCTGAAAGGCCCTGGAACTATCGCTGAAAATTGCCGACAATAACTGACGCGTCGCCTTATGGATGGTCCTCACCAACGGAATGCGCTCCATGATGATATCAATCAGGCGCATCACCTGGCTGCCGATGAAATGTGTCGTCAGTGCGCCGACGAACAGAATAAACAGCAGCGCCATAAGTACGCCCATGCCGGGGATATCAACACCGAACAACACTTCCGGACGATAGGCATGCGGCAGCAGCGCAATACCCTTGTCGGACATATCGAGCAGCCAGTTGATCACTGCAACCGTGACCAGCAATGGGGCCAGCGCTACGACACCCGCGAGAAAATATTTACGCAACATGAACGCCCTCCCCTATCTGGCCACAGGCAAAGCTGTGGCAGAAGCATTGAGTGACCGGGGCTGGTGCAATAATTGCCGGATAGGTGCCAGCGTCAGCTGTTTTTCTACCAACTGCCCTCCATTGCCACCCAGCTGGCGCTCCAGAAAAGCTACGGTTTCCGGATGCGGATGCCCGATCAGCACGCAGGAGGCTCCCTGCGCCTGACATGCCAGCGCCTTATCCCATGCATGCTGCATATAAGCCTCATCCTGCCGGTGATCGAGGAAAATCTGTCTGGCTGCCCATGGCAGGCCGGCAGCCGCAGCAGCCTCGGCAGCCACGCTGTGAGCCGTCGTTTTCGAATCGACAAAAAACAGGCCCTCATCACGCAACACCTGCATAAGCCCGTGCATGGCAGCGGGCAGGCGTGTGAGATGCGAGCCCATATGATTATTCACGCCTTCCACGTAAGGCACCTGTGAAAGGTTCTGCATAAAGGTACGGCGCATCTGCTCGTTATCCATATCCACACGCAGAAAAGCCTTACTCATATGATCGCGGTATTTGGCTGTATCCGGCTCCATCGGCAAATGCAGCATCACCATCTGACCGGCCTGATGTGCCATTTCAGCCGCCTGTCCCGGATGCGGAGAGTCCGGCAGAACCGCAATCGCTACCGGCACGCCCAGTGCCAGAATCCGGCGCAAAGCTTCAAGATCATAGCCAACATCATCCAGAATCAGGGCCACGCCATGGCGTGGCTTTAACATAGCCGGTGCAGGCGCCCTATCAGGAGCAGGAGGTAACACCTCCGGCAGCGCCGGTGCTGCAGGAAAATCTTCGAATGTAACATCGGGAATCACGCTGCGAAGCTGCAGGGAGTCTTCCTGACGCGGCAGCAATGTGGCAACCGCAACGACCAGGGTAAGCAATAGAAATACCAGCACCGCAACCAGCCACGGCGGCATCTTTTTTGGCGCAGCCATTAGATACTCAGTTCAGCAGTCAGACTCAACCCTGAATAGCATGCAAGCCTTCAAGAAGGTCCAGTGCCCGCTGCAGCTGCGTATCCAGAAGCAGGCGCTTTTTCATGTTGTCACTGGGTGACCCGCCGGCAGTTTTGACAGCCTTTCTCTTCTTCTTGCCCTTGTTCCCGTTCTGCAGGTGCCCCTTCAGATCACGTTCAAATACGGATGGGAAAGCCGGCTTACCGCTCTCTTTCTTAGGCTCCAGCTTAAGCTGTTCGACTTTGATATCCGGTATGATTCCAGTGGCCTGAATCGAACGGCCGCTCGGGGTGTAATACAGCGCCGTGGTCAACTTGAATGCTGTGCCATCCGGAAGCGGCACAACGGATTGCACCGACCCCTTGCCAAAGCTGTTGGTGCCCATCAATACGGCACGATGATGATCCTGCAACGCGCCGGCAACAATCTCCGAAGCAGATGCGGAGCCGTGATTGATTAACACCACCAGTGGCAATCCATGCAACGCATCACCGGGGCGCGCATCGAAGGACAGATTCTTGCCGATTCGGGATTTGGTACTGACAATATTGCCTTTGTCGAGAAACAGATCGGACACTTCGACGGCCTGATCAAGCAAGCCACCGGGGTTATTGCGCAGGTCAAGAACAGCCCCGGACAGGCTGCCTGCCTGTTTCTTCAATTCACTGATCTTCTTCCTAAGCAAGCTGCTTGTCCGCTCCTGAAACTGGGTAACGCGCAGATAGGCATAGCCGGGAGCAAGAAAATCATTCTTCACTGACTTGATTTTGATTTTGTCCCGAATGATTTTGATTTCCAGCGGTGCATCTTCACCCTGCCGGAAAATGGTTAGCGTAATGCCGGTGCCGGGCTTGCCGCGCATCTTTTTCACGGCTTCCGGTAATGACATATCTCGCGCCAGTTCATCGTTGATCTTGATAATCAGGTCACCGGCCTTCACGCCGGCACGGTCAGCCGGCGTATCCTCAATTGGGGAAACAATACGTATGCCACCCTCGGCAGACGAGATTTCAATGCCCAGCCCCCCGAACTCGCCCTTCGTATCCACAGTCATCTGACTGTACATCTCCTTATCCATATACGTCGAATGTGGATCCAGGCTGGACAGCATGCCAGTTAAGGCTCCATCAATCAGTTTATCATCCTTCACGTCTTCGACATAGGAACGGCGAACCATTTCCATGACGCGTGAAAATTTCTGCAGCTGTTCATAATCCGTAGCGGCACTCGCCTGCTGAATGCCGTTCCCGGGCTGCCAGGCGATAACCGCGGCCATCAATACGGCTCCGGCTCCAGCGGCCAATACAATTCTTCGATATACCAATGACATATTCATCTCCACCCGGATCCATTGACTGTTAAACCAAGGAATCCGTCGTGTTATTCAAAATCTTTCCGGCAGACTGCCAGCCGATCAACGGCGACACCAGCGCTTAGGGTTCACCGCCTTGCCCTTATCACGAATCTCAAAATACAGGGCTACATGACTGACCCAGCCGGTACTGCCCGCTTGCGCCAGCACATCACCCTCCTCCACCCAGTCGCCAAGTTCCTGATACAGCGTATCATTATGAGCATATACACCCAGCACGCCATCACCATAATCGACAATGGTCATCAGGCCGTAGCCGCCGAACCAGTCGGCATAACGCACCTGTCCGGCTGCCATAGCCCTGACCTGATGACTTTTGCCAACCGGCTTGAGCTGCACCCCCTTCAACCGGCTTCGACCGGGAGTCGGGCGGGAGCCGAAACTGGCCACAATCTTACCGGACAAAGGCCAGTGTAATCGCCCCTTACGCTTACGGATATGCTGAATCTGCGGCGGCGCATCCATGGTCAGTAAGCCCCTGCCCAGATTATCGAGCAATTCCAGCAGGGCCTGCTGCTCTCTGGCCAGGCGAGCATCCTTCACCTTCTGGCTTTGCACATCATGCTTCATAGCCTGCAACACGCTGCGCTTGGCATCGACCTTCTCGGCCACTTCCTTTTCAGCCTTCTGCTTCACCTTAACAAGCCGCATCAATTCATCGCGCTGGTGAATAAGATCATTCTCGACCTTGTGCAGGGCCACCACACTATCCTGATACTGACGCTTATCCTCCGCCTGAGAATGCATCATCGAATTCAGCAGATAGCGTCGATGTGGAATATCGCTGACGGACACCCCGGTCAACACGCCAAGCCACTGGGATGTGCGGGCACTGCGCTGCCAGGCTGCAACGGCCTCGTCCTGAATCCGCTCCTCAAGAAGCGCGACCTGATGTTGCAGATGTTTTCTCTGACGTTTCAAATCGCCCAGCTTCCTGTTGGCCTGCTGCACATTCTTCCGGGCATCACGGCTGGCTGATCTTGCCTTGATTAACACCTTATCAAGCTGCTTGAGTTCGCGCCCCAGCACCCCGAGCTGCTTTTCCAAGCCGCGCCGAATCTTCGCCAGTCGTGCCCGCTCAGCCTTGATTTTCTTAATCTGGGATTCTGTCTGCTGTTTGGCCTGATCCACCCCCTGGGCGGCATCGGCATTGGCAATCATGGGCACAGCAATCATCCATACCGCCCATAGCAGCAATATCCGCCTTATGGTGAAGAATCGTCTATCCATCATCAAACGCGATGATAAGGGTGGCCCTGCAGAATCGTAAAGGCCCGATAAAGCTGCTCCAGCACCATGGCCCGGACAAATTGATGCGGCAAGGTTAATGCTGACAGGCTCCAGCAGCGGCCGGCTGCCTGACGCACCTCATCAGCAACACCATCAGCACCGCCGATAACAAAATCGAGCCGGGCATCACCGCTCAGGCCGCGCAAATGAGCCGCCCAGTCCATACTGGAAAGCGCCTTGCCACGTTCGTCAAAAAGGATAAACCCCTTCCCAGCCTCAGCCAGAATATGCTTTTGTTCTTCCTGTTTCCGCTGTGCAACCTGTTTACCCCGGCCCTCAGGTAATTCGACAATCTGGAAGCTTGCACAGGCCTTGAGTCGCAACAAAAAACGGGATTCAAAATTGGCCAGTTCCCGAGCTCCCCGCCCCACAACGAGCAAACGTATTTTCACGCCGATGCGATGGCTCCGGGCTGCCCCCACAGTTTTTCCAGCTGAAAGCTTTCACGCACCTCGGGCAGAAACAGGTGAATAATAATATCGCCCAGATCCACAAGTAACCATTCCATGGCATCAAGTCCTTCCACCTTACCGGGCAAGCCAAAGCTGTGCGCCACCTCAACCAGAGACTGGGATAACGCCTTGATCTGACGATCACTGCGCCCCGTAGCCAGCACAAAACGGTCGGCAAAATCGCAGCGCCCGCGTACATCAATGACCAGTATATCCAGAGCCTTCTTGTCTTCCAGCGCTTCAAGCACTGCCTCGGTCAACGTCTTCAGGGAATCCGCCTGCTCACCGGTTTGCTGTTTTTTATGACTCACATTCACCTCTTCAGCGTTCATTTCTGCTGTTTTTCAGCATATAAAGCCTTCACTTCTGCCCGAATAACATCCGGAATCATGCCATCCAGTGACTGACCCCGCGAGCATGCATCTCTGATCCCGGTAGCCGACACATCCGGCAACCGTACATCTAGGCGCAACACATGGCCCGGCGTATCACAGGCAGTCGTATCATTCACATCCACGGTCTGCCAGCCCTCCACATCCGCCACACTGCTACCCTGCCGGGCAAACACGGCGACATTGCACAGATGAAGATGTGCCGGATATTCACGCCAGTCCGGCAATCCGGCCCATGCATCAGCCCCGAGCATCAGCCATGGAATCTCACCCGGGCGTTCGTCAGCAAATTCACGCAAGGTCTCAATACTCGCTGTCGGGCGCCCCTTCTGCACTTCCCTGTCAAGCACGCGAACCTTCGGTTCATCCGCAAAGATCATGGCAAGCCAGTGAAGCCGCTGCCCGGAGTCCGCACAACCGGATAATACCCGATGCACAGGCATAGCCGGTATCACCCACACCTCATCCAGTCCCATCCGTTCGATTCCGGCATACACCAGTGCCTGATGACCGCAATGTGGCGGATCGAAACTGCCCCCGAAGATACCAATCACATCCAGTCCAACAGCATCAGCTCGCCCTTAAAGGGTTTATTGACGCACTTCTCCGTGCCCAAACACAACCCATTTGAGTGTCGTCAGGCCTTCCAGTCCCACCGGGCCGCGCACATGCAAGCGATCGGTCGAAATGCCGATCTCAGCACCCAGACCATATTCGAAACCGTCAGCAAAACGTGTACTGGCATTCCACATCACCGAGGATGAGTCCACCTCGCGCAGGAAGCGCTGTCCTGCCGAATAGTTATCGGTCACAATACTTTCCGTATGGCCTGAGCCATAAGTGGCAATATGCTCAATCGCATCATCAAGGCTTTCCACCACCCGAATGGAAAGGATGGGAGAGAGATATTCTGTACCCCAGTCTTCGTCCGTGGCCGCTTTAATATCCAGATGGCTGACGATCTGGCATGTACGCTCGCAAGCGCGCAATTCCACGCCCTTTTCAACCATGGCTTTGGCGATACCCGGCAGCACATCGGCTGCACTGTCCTGATGAACCAACAGCGTTTCCATGGCATTACAGACGCCAAAGCGGTGGGTCTTGGCATTCACCGCAATACTGATGGCCATGTCGGTATCGGCACAGGCATCCACATAAACATGGCAGATACCATCCAGATGCTTGATCACAGGCACGCGCGACTCGGCTGACACGCGCTCAATCAGTGACTTCCCGCCACGAGGAATAATCACATCCACGTATTCCTCGGCCTTCAGCAGGGCACCGACCAAAGCCCGGTCGGTCGAGTCCACCAGTTGCACGGCATCCTGAGGCAGCCCGGCATCTACCAGTGCCCGCCGCAGGCAGGCTGCAATGGCCCGATTTGAGTGAATCGCCTCGGAGCCACCGCGCAGAATGGCCGCATTGCCGGACTTCAGGCACAGGCCTGCCGCATCAGCAGTCACATTCGGACGTGATTCGTAAATAATCCCTATGACCCCCAAAGGTACGCGCATATGCCCGACCTGAATACCGGAGGGCCGATAGCGCAGGTTCGTGATTTCACCCACAGGATCGGGCAATGCGGCAATCTGCTCCAGCCCTTTGGCCATGGCATCAATACGATCCGCGGTCAGCAACAGACGATCCTGCATGGCTGAATCAAGCCCGTTCTTCTCTGCAGCCTCCATATCCAGTTTGTTGGCGGCAACAATCTCGGATGTCTCCCTGCGAATCACGGCGGCAGCCAGGGTGAGCGCCTGATTTTTGGCATGACTATCCGCCATACGCATGGCTTTGGCGGCCTGGCGGGCATGCCCGCCCAGAGCATGAACAACGGCTTGAGCATCCACCTGTTTTGCATTTCCCATGATTATGATTCCTCCGTATTAAGATCGGCAGTATCACCATGGGTCATCATGACAAGATTGTCACGATGGATCACCGAAGAAAAATCCCGGTACCCGAGTAATTCCTCAATGTCATCGCTGCTGTGCCCCATGATACGGCGCATCTCTTCACCCGTATAATTCACCAGACCCTTGGCTAACACCTGCCCATCGCCTACAACCTCAACGCAGTCGCCCTTATCGAACAGGCCATCCACGGCGGTAACGCCCACCGGCAACAGGCTGCTGCCCTGTTCAAGCAATGCCCTAGCAGCACCCCCATCCACATGCAACGTGCCCCTCGCCTGCAGAATGTCGGCAATCCAATGGCCACGCCGTGTCTGTCTGCCGGCACCACAAAGGAATAATGTCCCTTCGTCCTCACCATGTAACAGGCGTTGCAGACTATCCTGTTTACGACCACTGATAATGGCTGAGGCCACGCCACCCTTGCTGGCAGTACGCGCAGCTTTCAACTTGCTGATCATACCCCCGGTGCCGAACGATGATCCTGCATCGCCAGCCATGGCCAGATGTTCCCGACCCAGCACCTCCACAATATCAATCCGCCTGGCATCAGCATGAATGACAGGGTTATGATCGTACAGGCCATCAACATCGGTCAGCATCACCAGAAAATCCGCATCGATCACCAGACTGACCAGCGCCCCCAGACTATCGTTATCACCAAACTTTATTTCCTCTACCACCACCGTGTCGTTTTCATTGACGATAGGTACAACGCCGGCCGAAAAAAGGGTTTCACTCGTATTGCTGGCATTGAGATAGCGCCGCCGATGGCGCAAATCATCCCTAGTCAACAGCATCTGTGCCACACTCAAGCCATGCCGATCCATGGCACGCCCGTAGGCGCGCATCAGTTTGGGTTGCCCAATGGCCGCAGCCGCCTGCTTCTCATGCACACTCAACTCACGATTCACCCAACCCAGACGCACCCGGCCGAGGGCAACTGCGCCGGAGGTCACTACGGCCACTTCCGTACCGCCACGCATCAGTTCCGCCACTGCATCAGCCAGATTATTGATCACATCCTGACATATGCCTGTCTCGGCATCGGCCAGCAGAGAGCTGCCGATCTTGATCACAATGCGCCGGGCCCCGGCAATATCTGAACGGGAACGAATCATGCGCCGGCTCTCTCAACTGCATCTGCTTTGCGCGCCTCACGTTGTCTGAGAACCCTCTCATAGACCTGATACAGCAAATCAGACACGCCCTCACCGCTAACGGCAGATATGCTCAGGCAGGGAAGCTGCATCTGTTCAACAGTTTTTCTGGCCTCCTCCTGTTCATCTTCGAGCAGGGCATCCATTTTATTGAGTACCAGCAGGCGGGGCTTGCCGCTGACGGATTCACCATATCCTTCCAGCTCGCCTTCCACCTCGTGAATCTGATCCACGATCGCTTTACCATCAGCCTCGGATGCATCCACCAGATGAAGCAGGACAGCCGTACGTTCGATATGACGCAGGAACCGGTCACCCAGCCCCTTGCCCTCATGTGCACCTTCAATCAGGCCGGGAATATCGGCCACGACGAAGCCATCACCATCCTGCATGAATACCTGCCCGAGCTTGGGCTTAAGCGTGGTAAAGGGATAATCGGCGATTTTGGGGCGGGCATTGGAGATACGGGATAACAGCGTCGATTTTCCGGCATTGGGCAGCCCCACCAGCCCGACATCGGCCATCAGCTTCAGCTCCAGCCTGCGGATTGCCTGTTCGCCTTCCTCACCGGGCTGTGCATAGCGGGGGGCTCGATTGGTGCTAGTGGCAAAGCGGGCGTTGCCCAGTCCGCCCTCACCGCCCCGAGCCAGCACATAGCGCTCACCATCAAAGGACAGGTCTGCCAGGATATTACCTTCCTCATCCTTCACCAGCGTGCCGATAGGCACCTCGACAATAATATCCTCAGCATTCTTGCCATGACAGTCCGAGCCCATACCGGGCTGGCCATTTTTGGCAATCAGACGTTTGCGAAGGTATAGCTCCTGCAGGGTATTCTTGCGCGTTGAGGCAACAAACAGGACATGCCCACCACGGCCGCCATCACCACCATCGGGGCCGCCCTTGGGGATATACTTTTCCCGCCGAAACGATACGCAGCCCGAGCCACCGTTACCGGCACGTACCTCAAGCTTAACCTCATCAATAAATCGCATGCTGCATTAGACCATGTAACCCTGAAATTCGGAACCCTGAAATCACATCAGCTTTCCGTTCAATACAAAAAAAGGGGGTGCGACCAGCGCACCCCCTTTCAAACACCTGCATTCAAGCGGATCAGTCAGCCACGCGTACCGTGGTGCGACCAGCACTCTTGAAGTATTCGACCTTGCCATCAATCAGGGCAAACAGGGTGTGGTCCTTGCCACAGCCAACATTATCACCCGGGCGAATCTTGGTGCCGCGCTGACGCACAAGAATATTGCCTGCAATCACAGCTTCACCGCCGTATTTTTTCACGCCAAGACGCTTGGAATTGGAATCGCGTCCGTTACGACTGGAACCACCTGCCTTTTTATGTGCCATGGTTTACTCCTTATCAGCCGCAGCTTCTGCCTTCTTGGCAGCTGCACGGGGCTTAGTGATTTTCTCAATACGCACAGAAGTGAAGCTCTGACGATGACCCTGAGTCAGGCGATAGTTCTTGCGGCGACGCTTCTTGAAGACAACAATCTTCTGGCCACGACCCTGCTCAGTCACCACGGCGGTCACCTTGGCCTTGGCAGCATCACTGCCGACCTTGATCGCACTGCCATCGCCCAGCATCAACACCTGATCAAAGGTGATCTTCTTGCCAGCTTCAGCTTCTAATTTCTCGACACGCAACACATCGCCTTCCTGCACACGGTATTGCTTACCGCCGGTTTTAATAACAGCGTACATCTAAAACTCCAATCTGCCTCAGGCTGCCTTGCCTGCAGGCTTGCCGTATTTCTTGTAGAAACGCTCCACACGACCTTCGGTATCCATGATCTTCTGCTTACCGGTATAGAACGGGTGACAGGAAGAACAAATTTCCACACGGATATCGCCCTTGGTCGAGCGCGTCTCAAAAGTATTGCCGCAGGAACAGGTTACCTTGGCTGCGGTGTATTCGGGATGAATATCTGCTTTCACGTTTCATTCTCCATCAATTTTCAAAAGGGCGCGATTTATAACGTTATAGCCGAACTTATGCAAGCACTGATCTGCATATAGCGAATTTAACTACGCCCACTTGCAGGCAAGAGAGGGGTTATCCTACTGTCTAACATTCTAGCCTGAATAATTCATAAAAAGAGGTGAGCCTCGCGCAAACCATTGATATCATGGTGGTTCCGCAACCCATGTTTCGGACGAAGCAAGCCAACAACGAGGTTCACCATGACAGAAGCTACAATAAAACAGTTACGATTT
>JAJRTF010000075.1 GCA_021545585.1 Zetaproteobacteria bacterium | reverse complement strand
GAGACTCGTTTCCGTCAACCTCATGCAGCGGCGAAGCCTGCTCGAATTGCTGGCTGATCCTCCACCCCCGGCAAAACGTCGATCAGCTGCCAATCAGCACCAAATGCGCCTCATCAATGCTTAACCGGACAGCAATGGCTTTATGCAAAAGATTCAACGAGGATTCATCGCCAATATGCTGCTGTTTTCGGCCTTTGCATGGCTCGTGCTGGCCGCTGCGCCCGCCTCGGCCGCCTCGGCCGCGGAAGCGGAATTCTCAGGCTTTGATGCCAACGGCGACGGCAAAGTCACCATGTCCGAGGTGATGGGTCATATCCGTCCGGCCATTCAGAAGGCTTTTGATGCCATGGATCGCAACCACGACGGCGTACTATCCAGTGATGATTTCCAGGATGTCAGCGAGGGTATGCAAAAGTTCCAGCAATGGCTGGATGGCCTGCTTGAGCCGTTTTCTTCATCCGGCGACCGGGATGGCACGAGCCAGGAATTCTGAATCTATTCATTCCTGTCTGGACATATCCCGGCGAATAAGGGCATAGCACCTGTGACTTCATGCCCGTTGGCGACAGCCTCAGACTGAGCAGCGATCAGCTGTTCAGCCGTCAGGCCTACGTAGGATTGGCACGTTTTTCTCTTTTTACACTTGCAGGATATACAGGCGGCCAGTTCGTTATGGAAACCATGATGTTTGCCGCGCCGGATGCACCAGATCAGCGCCATATATCCGCCATCCACAGACCTGCGGGCCGGCGGCTTGCCTTATGGATTGCTGATATCCGCAAGCTTGACTGATGCAAGGGCATCGCGGAATTCGGACTTTCTGCCCAGCCAAAGCTTTGCCAGCACGTATGAAACCTGTTTTAGATAAATCAGGATCAGCACCATGGTGATGGCCGACAGTCCCTGCATCCACAGCATGCCCTCAAGGCCCTTATCAACCAGCATCGCGTAAGTGAAAAAATAGACCGATAACGTCAGTGCGATGAATACGCCGATGACCACAGCGATGTTTTCCTGTGTTTTTCTTAACTTGTCGATGATATTGGATTGCTCGGGCATGCCGGCTCCTTGCACGTTATTTTTCAGCCTTATCCTAGCGTTGCATCGAAAGCCTTGGCAATGAAAGCTCTTTCAGGCTGCAATCAATGTTATTTGCACGGTGGCGTTATTCCTATCTTTGCCGATTTGAGCTGCCGGGTCAGGAAACGGTCGAGTTGATTGGCAAAAGCGGCGCGATCGCCGTTGGAAAAGGCCGCCGGTCCGCCTGTGGTGACACCGCTGCCGCGCAGCTCGTCCATGAAATTGCGCATGCTCAGGTATTGTTTCACATTGGCTTCTGAATAAAACGTGCCGCGCGGGTTCAGTGCATGGGCATTGTTTGCAATGACATCGGCGGCCAGTGGAATATCGGCGGTAATGACCAGATCACCGGCCTGTATGTGCGCCACGATTTCGGCATCGGCCACATCGGCGCCTGCGGCAACCTCCAGCATATCAATCCGTGGTGACTTCGGGATGGATAATGTCCTGTTCGCGACCAGCGTCATCGGAATATTCGTGCGCTCTACCGCCCGGTAGAGTATTTCCTTGATTGCCTTCGGACAGGCATCGGCATCCACCCATATATGCATGCCGGGAGCCTCGGTCGGTGGCAGCAGGGAGTCAAATGCATGCCGCATGCGTCAGGGTTGATCCGCCTCCAGATAGAGGTAGGTCAGAGCGGCAGATACGCCAGCGCCACTGTTCCGGACATGAATCGGTTGCAGGGTGATGCTTCTGTCATTGTTCCGGATGGGCATTGATTCACCGGCGGTTACGCCCAGGCTTGCACCGCCGCCGGCCCCCGAATACTTGCCGGCCAGCTGGTGCGTTCCCGGCCTGAAATGGAAAGCCATAACCGAGTAGGCGATGTCGGTGCGCCGGTTGATGTTCACATCAAGTCCGAAGTTGATGCCGGTTTCGCCAATATAGTGTTCCACTGCTTCTCCCTGTACGGGTTTGAACGTACAGCACACATCTCTGGTCGAGTGGATTAGCAGATTGATGCCGGAGTGGGGTATGATCTTGCAGGACAGGGAACCGATCTTGGGGGGCGGTGCGCTGATGCCTCTGGAATGAGGCACGCAGCCGGCCAGTAGCAGTACATTGATGCCCAATACAGCGGGCGCTAGTCTTGCGATGCATGGCTGGATAAGCGTCTCCTTCGGGCCATGCCGGAACCTATGGGTTGTCCGGGAATCTGTGTTTCAGATGTGGGCGTTCCTGTATCACCGCCTCTTTTAGCGAGCTCTGCATTTCCATCAACAGGGTCACAAAGGAGAGAATCTGCATGCTGGGGTGCCCACTGATATCCTGAAAGAAGAAGGCTTCGAGCTGCTTCAAATGCGCTTCACATGATGAACGTATCATCACCAGTGACTCAGCCGGGTCGGAGGACAGTTCCGCCGCGATACTGGCAAGCTCGTGAATGGCATCTTCGACGAATTGGCCGTTCTTGCCGGGCAAGCCGAGCACTGTCAGGTCATCCGGAATATTGTCTATGCTTTGCCAGGCATGTTTGAGTGCAGCGAGCCTTTGCGCGATGTTATCCATAATGGCAGCATCCTTTTAGAGTCCCCGATAGGGGATCAGTAACCCCCTCGCCTTTAGGCGACGGATAGGTATTTTTCCATGGTATGCAAGACTATAAGCGTGGCAGCCACACAGTATGGGATTGTAAATATCATGTAGTGTGGACGACGAAATAT
>JAJRTF010000074.1 GCA_021545585.1 Zetaproteobacteria bacterium | reverse complement strand
CATGATCGCCTATCTGCTGCTGCACATGGCAAGCAGGATCCTGCCTGCAAGCCGATCCATGCAACAACTGGCGAGACTCGTTTCCGTCAACCTCATGCAGCGGCGAAGCCTGCTCGAATTGCTGGCTGATCCTCCCCCCCCCCGGCAAAACGTCGATCAGCTGCCAATCAGCACCAAATGCGCCTCATCAATGCTTAACCGGACAGCAATGATATTTCGTATTTAAGCATTCACCATACGGCGGGATGACGGCACTTCAACCCGTTCTTCCGGGCGAATGCCGAGTTTTTTGAATAATGCCTGATCGTTCTCGGCATCCTGATTGCCTGTCGTCAGCAACTTCTCACCATAGAAGACCGAATTGGCGCCGGCCAGAAAACACAGTGCCTGCATTTCTTCGCTCATAACCTCACGTCCGGCGGAAAGCCGGACATGGCTGGACGGCATGGTAATGCGGGCCACGGCGATAGTGCGAATGAACTCGAAGTTATCCAGATCATCCAGCTCCTGCATCGGTGTGCCTTCCACCTTGACCAGCATATTGATCGGCACCGATTCCGGATGCGGATTCATGCGCGCCAGCTGGGCAATCATACCGGCACGATTGCGCACCGTTTCGCCCATGCCGACAATACCGCCACAACACACGCTCATGCCCTCGGCACGCACATTTTTCAATGTATCCAGCCGGTCTTCATAGCTGCGGGTGGAAATGATTTCCTTATAATATTCAGGATCGGTATCAAGGTTGTGATTGTAATAATCCAGCCCCGCTTCTTTCAGTTTGGCCGCCTGCTCGGCGGTCAGCATGCCCAGCGTGGCGCAGGCTTCCATATCCATCGCCTTGACCTCGCGAATCATATCGAGCACCAGTTCAAATGCCCGCCCCTTCGGCTCGCGCCATGCAGCGCCCATACAAAAGCGGGAAGCGCCTTTTTCCCTGGCTATGCGCGCCGCTTTCATCACTTCGTCTTTCTTCATTAACAGTTCGGATTCAACATCGGTATTGTAACGCGACGACTGCGGGCAATATTTGCAATCCTCGGGGCAGCCGCCTGTCTTGATCGACAGCAGCGTGGAAAGCTGAACCTCATTGGCATCGAAATTCGCCCGGTGCGCCTGCTGGGCGCGAAACATCAAGTCATTGAAGGGCAGCTCAAACAGCCCTTCGATTTCTTCCACAGTCCAGTCATAGCGCATCAGCATCACCTCTCGTCAACCTTATGGACGCGAAGGGTAAACGGTTGCTTGCCAATGGGCAAAATATTATAGCCGCCCATGCACAATCCCGGGCGGCCTTTCACAGGTCAGAAAGGCTCGTGAAAGGTCGACTTGCTCAGCTGACGACGGATACTGAGTATCTGATGCAGGCTCATGGAAAGCGCATCCAAATCCATGCGCAGAAAGGCTTCGGTCCACTGCGGGCTGGCGGCCAGCTCACCGCAAACCGATACCGGAATCCCTGCTTTTTTGGCAGCCTTCACCGTCATACGGATAAGTTTCTTAATGGATGGATGATCCGCCGTGTAGATATCAGCCACATCTTCATCGGTGCGATCCGCCGCCAGAGTATATTGCATCAGATCATTGGTGCCGATGGAAAAGAAATCACTCACTTCGGCCAGCTCATCGGCAATCATGACTGCTGCCGGAACCTCAATCATGGTGCCCACAGGAATCGGTTGCGAAATACCCAGCTCGGAGCAGCAGGCATCCACCATCTCCCGCACCCGCTCCACCTCCCGGCAATGGGTCACCATCGGAATCAGGATATTCAGTGGCCCTTCCCGGCTGGCGCGTATCATGGCCCTGAGCTGGGTCTCCAGCCACTCGGGCTGACTCAACAGCAAGCGTACCCCGCGCAGGCCCATCGCCGGATTGGAGCCGCCGAAGTCATGCCTCAGAATGCCCTTATATAACCCGATTTTATCGCCGCCGATATCCAGAAGGCGCATGGTTATCGGCTTGCCATGCATGGCTTTCAGCAGGCGCACATACTGCTGATACTGGGCTTCCTCATCCGGCATTTTATACGCATCCATAAACAGAAACTCGGTACGATACAAACCGATACCGTCTATGCCGATCTGTTCAGCGCTCTCAAGTTCTTCGGGGAATTCGATATTGGCCATCAGCGTCATGGCATGTCCGTCGCGGCTGAGGGACGGCTGCCCGGCAAAGCTCTGTAAACTTTCCTGCAGCAAGTCCATGGCCTGTATGAACCTGTGATACGAAGCCTGCTCTTCCTCGGAAGGATTCAACACCCAACGCCCCTGCTCTGCATCGAGAATCAGCATATCCCCGTCTTCAATATCATCGAGGATGCCGGCCGCACCCACCAGTGCCGGCAAACTGACGCCACGCGCAATAATGATGTTATGGGCATCAGCGCCTCCCTGCTCGGCGACAAGTCCTCCCACCCCGCGCCGCCACAGCGACACCACATCAGGCGGCGAGAAATCATCCCCCACGTAAATGACAGGGTGCTTCTCATTCCGGCCATACTCTGCAGTACCGTCATGATCATGCATCAGATGCCTCAGAATGCGACAGCCGGCCTGCTCAATATCCTCGCGGCGCTGACGCAGATATTCGTCCTCCATAGCATCGAACACATCCTTCACCGCATCCATTTCCTGACGCAACGCCCATTCGGCATTGATGCATGCATCCATGATGCGCGCCTGTGCACTACTCATCAGTTCAGGATCGCAAAGGAGCATCTTATGCGCATCCAGTATAGGCAGGGAATCATTATTCCGGCTGTCCAGCAAATGATTACGCTCAATATCGATCTCGGTGACAGCCGCCTCGACCGCCTTGAGCAGGCGTGCAGTCTCATGATTCAGCTGCGTGGAAAGCACCTCCCGTTGCGGCACCTTCATCACCCCGCACAGCAGTTTTTTTACCCGCCCGATGATGACACCGGAACTCGATGCCACGGCCCTGCCTTCGCGGCGCGGCCGCATTTCAAAGCCGCCGGACAGGCCGTGCTTCACTCATCCTCCCCGAAGCGATCATTCACCAGCGCCTCAATCGCATCCAGAGCCGCCCCGGCATCGGCGCCTTCAGCACGAATGCAGAGCTCGGAGCCCTTGGCTGCGGCCAGCATCATAATCCCCATAATGCTTTTGGCGTTCACTTCAACATCACCCTTGCTCAACGTAATATCGGCGCCAAAATGCCCTGCCTCGCTGGCAAGTCTGGCCGATGCGCGGGCATGCAGGCCAAGCTTGTTCCGGATAAGCAAACGACGTTCAGCCACCTGCCCTGTCCTCCTCTGCCGGCTGGCATGGGGTGCCGGGCTTCTGACCGATCATGGTGGACGCCTGACATATATACATGCGGCCGGACTGCACCACCTGATCCGCCAGAGCAAGCAGATCCTTCTCACTGCTGCGCAGCGTGGCCGCCTTGATCAATAAAGGCAGATTGACTCCCGAAATTACTTCCACACGTCCGGACTCAAAACAGCCCATAGCGATATTACACGGGGTGCCTCCGAACATATCTGCCAGCAGCAATACGCCATCGCCCACATCGCAGGCATGAAGAATCGCATGCAGCTCCCGGGTCAGATGCTCAGGCTCACTGTCGCAACCGACATCCAGTGCCTTCATCAGCGGCTGCTCGCCAACGACATGCTCCACCGCCGCAAGCATTTCGCTGGCAATGCGATTATGCCCAATAAGGACAATACCAATCATGGCAACACCTCGTCACTGTCGACCAGAATACCAAGTTCCCGATGCCGAATCACGGGCCGGGCAAGCTTCTGCTGTTTCAGCCAGCTGGCCAGACGTTCGGCAAGATAAACAGACCTGTGCCTGCCGCCACTGCATCCGAAAGCCAGCGTGAAATACTTTTTGCGCTCCCTCTGCATCATGGGGCGGCTAAAGGCCAGCCAGTCCTGCAGGCGACGCTCGGCCTCCCCGACCTCCGGTAAGGCAGCAAGAAAATCAATCACCGGCTGATCCCTTCCTGTTAATGGAGCCAGTTCGGCCTGATAATGAGGATTGGGGAGAAAGCGTGCATCAATGACCATGTCGGCATCCGGAGGAATGCCATGTTTGTAGCTGAATGACATCAGGGTATAGCGAAGTTCGCAACTCTTCTGGCCATATTGATGGCGAAACCATTCGACCTGCTCTGCCAGTTCATAGGGGTTGAGATTGCTGCTGTCGAGCAACAGGTCCGCCATCCCCCTCAAGTGGCTCATAAGCTCACGCTCCCGGGTAATGGTCTGCATCAGGTCTTCACCCAAGGCCAGCGGATGGCGGCGACGAAGGATCGAAAAACGTCGTAGCAGCACTGCATCGGCAGCCTCGACAAAAAGCAGCTGCCAGTCTGCATCCGAACCCATGACCGCTTCCAGAGTATGATGCAGATCATCGGCGTTAAGCGCACTGCGCACATCAATGCAAACGGCCGCCGGCTGTTGCCGGAGACGCATTTGTCTGGCCCAGTCATGCAGCAAATCCAGCGGGAGATTGTCGGTACAGAAAAAGCCGGCATCTTCCAGCGCATGCAGCACGGTACTTTTGCCGGCACCGGACAGTCCACTGATCAGCAACATGGCAAGGAGATACTCCTAACCGCCGCGCTCGATTCTTTTCTGCAGAGCCTGTACAAAATCATGACCACTATCGATGCCGCGCTGTTTGAGCAACTGATTACGCGTTGCCACCTCGACCAGCACCGCCAGTGATCGGCCGGATCGTATCGGTACCGGTACGCGCGGAATATTAACGCCGTGAATCTCCATTTCGCCCTCGTCGCCGAGCACGCGATCCTCCGCCGCGATATGATCCCAGGGCACCAGCTCCACAATCAGACGCAGGCGTTTGGTGTCGGTAATGGCCGCAGCCCCGTACAGATCGCGGATATTGAGTATGCCCAGTCCCCGAATCTCCATATGATAGCGTAATGTGTCCGGACTCTGTCCCACCAGCACTTCGGGGCCGGGACGTGAAAATTCAACCATATCGTCGGCAATCAGACGATGCCCGCGGGAAATCAGCTCCAGGCCGATTTCACTTTTACCAATGCCGCTGGCGCCGGTAATCAGCACCCCGAGCCCGTAAATATCCATATATACGCCATGCTGATAGGCCACCGGCGCCAGCCAGCGCGACAGAAACAGCAGCATGTGTGTCATAAAGGTTGAAGAAGGAAACTCTGAAACTATTAACGGCGTATCGGTACGACGGGCCGCTTGCATAATAATATCGGGTACGTCCTGATTGCGGGTAATCACGACCCCCGCTAGGCGCAAATCAAAAACCGCATCCACAGCCTGCTTCTGCTCGGCAGGGCTGCGGGTGGCCAGATAGCCAAGCTCGGTCTGCCCGATCACCTGCAGGCGGTAATCACTCAGATGTTCAATGAAGCCGGCAAATGCCAGAGACGGCTTCTGCATACGCGGATGATCAATATAGCGATCCAGACCCGCCTCGCCGGCCAGCAGGCGCATCTTCATGGCTTCGCTCTGCTCCTCCAGCAATTGCCGGATCGTAATCTGGCGATTCTGGCTCATGAGCCCTGCTTAACCTCTTGCTCAAACAGGGCCGCCAGCGCCTCCACACTGTCCGCCTGCATCACCTGCTCGCGAAAGTGTTCCCGTTGCAGGCTGCGGGCCAGATGTGCCAGCAGCTCAAGGTGTTGACGGTCATCCGAATCCGGAACCAGCAACAGCACCACGATATGTACAGGCTTGCCGTCAATCGCTTCAAAATTGACACCCGCCTCATGCCGGGCAACGGCAACAACGGGCATGGATAAATCCGGCATGCGGCCATGGGGAATGGCTACCCCGTGGCCGATGCCGGTACTGCCCAGATGCTCTCTGGCCATCACCACTTCCATCACCCGATCGGGATCGATCGAAGTCAACCGGTGCGCCAGCTCCGTGATCAGCGCACGCTTGCCCTGCGCCTCGGGATGGAGCAGCACATGCTCCGGCGTCAGGAATGTCATGACTTATCCGTCAGGGACAGGTCAGACTTCCGGCTCTATCAGACTCAGCGCCCCGTCCGGCCTGCGATAGAGGGCGTTGAGCTGTTCGGACTCCTCATTGGTGAAAAACACCACATCACGGTCTCCCAGCTCCAGCTGCATGACTGCCTCGTCCACACTCATCGGCTTGGCATCCAGCTGCTCGCGGCGAATCGTCGCGGGCTGATGATCCTCGCTCAACTCTTCGCTGTCATGGGCAATGTCCAGCACCCTGTGTGAAACCTTGATCTCGCGCGCGCCATTCTTTGCCTCGGCCGCTTTATGGCGCTGCAATTTGGCACGATAGCGTTTGAGCTGCCGTTTGAGCTTATCAACGCCGCCGTCAATCGAGGCATACATATCCTCAGTCTCATGACTGCCATGGATATTGATGCCGTTCGCCTGCATGCTTATTTCACAGCGCTGGCGGAATTTTTCCACGCCAAGCACAACATGCACATCAACCACCTGATCAAAAAATGGTTTCAAATGCTGCAATTTACTATGCACATAGTCTTTCATCGGATCCGTAAGTTCCAC
Source organism: Zetaproteobacteria bacterium (assembly GCA_021545585.1). Classification (GTDB taxonomy): domain Bacteria; phylum Pseudomonadota; class Zetaproteobacteria; order Mariprofundales; family Mariprofundaceae; genus JAJRVH01. Next base: position 6,039 of record JAJRTF010000074.1, on the reverse strand, counting down.
ATGATGTCCGGTAATGGATATTTGCATACTTTCTACCTCCGCTTTTCAGATATGCGTGCTTTGGCGGCACGTCGGCGCCGACTGCTCGGTGGCAGCCCCAACTCTTCACGATACTTGGCTACAGTTCTGCGCGCGATCTCCACACCCTCTTTCTGCAACCGATCAGCGATGGCCTGATCAGAAATCGGTCGCCCCGGAGGCTCGGATTCAATCAATACCTTCACGCGCTGCTGGACACGATATACCGATATCGTGCCACCGCCACGGGTCGGCAGTCCAGCAGAAAAAAACCGCCGCAGCTCAATGATGCCGATCGGGGTATCAGCATACTTGCCGCTGGTGACACGGGAAACCGTTGATTCATGCAGGCCGACCTCTTCGGCCACATCCTGAAGAGTCAGCGGCTTCAGACCCAGCACGCCATAATCAAGAAAGGCCCGCTGATGGGATGCCAGACAAAGCGCGACCTTCATCAGGGTTTCGCTGCGCTGATCCAGCGAATGCAGCAGCCACCGGGCCTCTTTCATGGCCTGTGACATGAATGCCTTGTCCTTGCCGCTCCAGCTGTGCTGCGACCAGCGCTCATTCAGGCGCAGGCCCTGCCAGCCGGAAGCGGGAATTTCCACTTCAATCTCATGATCATGATTGTGGCGGAAGATAATCTCCGGCCGAATATAATAATTGCCGCTGCCATGCATGCCATGCCCCGGAAAAGGGTCCAGCCGGAGCATCCGCGCTCTGGCTGCGGCAATCTCCTGCTCTGTCACCCCGGCCTTTTCGGCCAGTGCCGCATCCGTGTTCGTCATATCATCGGCAAAATGCAGCAGCAGCTGACGTACCAGCACATCAGTATCGTTGCCGGAATCCAGTTGCAACAGCAGACATTCGGTCAGATCCCGCGCCCCGATGCCGGCGGGTTCAAGCTGGTGGATCACCTGCTCCAGAACCGCATCGATCAGCATGCCGTCAACCTCATCCATGTCGGCAATCGAATCGCGACACTGGCCGGCGAAGGCATCAGGGTCGGCGCGAAAATAGCCGTCATCATCGAGTGAATCGAGTAGCGCATGCGCCAGTACCCGCTGCACATCCGGCATCGGCTGGCGGTCAACCTGCTCATGCAGGGACTGGGCGACACTTTGCTCATCCTGCCACGATTGCTCGGGATCCGGCATATCCTCGCGACCGGACCGGGGGTGCGGGACTTCCCAGCGGTTATCGCCCTGCTCCTTCCACGGATCGCTTTCCGTCACTTCCAGCGCCGGCTCGACAGCATCATGCTCCGCATCACTCAATGTGCCCGGCTCAAGCTCCAGCAGCGGATTGCCGGCCATACATTCTTCAAGATAATTCTCAAGCTCGATGCTGTTCATGGCCAGCACCTTGAGCCCCTGGGTCAGTTGCGGGGTCAGTGCCAGCCGCTGGCCGAGCTTATGGGTAAGCTTGACTTTCTGCATCAGTCAGCAGCACCTGCGTTTAAAACGGGTTTGCAATATTTCATCGGCGAGAGGAATTCGCGCACAGGGGAGAGCATGAAAACTTGATCGACTATCATCAACACCCTTGTTATAGCCGATTCGGGCACATAATTCAAGAGCTCATGCCGGCCGGGGACACAGAAGCGGCGATTGCGCCGCGGCTCAGCCGTTCTGCTTCAACGGCGCCAGCAGTTCGGCCAGTTCACCGCTTTCCTGCATTTCGGAAATAATATCGCAGCCACCCACGAACTCGCCTTTGACATACAGCTGGGGAATCGTCGGCCAGTCGGAAAACACCTTGATACCCTCACGCACCGCATCATCAAGCAGCACATTCACAGCTGCAAAAGGAATTTCGTAGGCGGCCAGAATGGATGCCACACGCTGGGAGAATCCGCACTGCGGGAATTCAGGCGTTCCCTTCATGAACAGAACAATATCATTATCCTGAACAACCTTGCCTATCTGCTTCTGAATCGAATCCGTCATCCTTACTCCTCCGGAACACAGGTCTTTAATGTCAGCGCATGAATCGCCTTGCGCATATGTTCACCCAGCGCGGCATACACCATCTGATGCTGTGCCACCCTTGATTTGCCCCGGAATGCCTCCGAGATCACTTCCGCTTCAAAGTGGTCATGGCCGGAAAAAAGCCGGACCTGTACCGTGGAATCCGGGATTCCCTGTCGTAACAATTCGGCAACTTCATCCGGGCCTGGCGTCATCATTCAATCCTTCTGACGGTTTGTCGTCGAATATGGTGGGCCCACCAGGACTCGAACCTGGAACCAACCGGTTATGAGCCGGTAGCGCTAACCAATTGCGCCATGGGCCCGATGCGGGATGCGCAAAGATTGATAAGCCTTGCTGAATACCCAACATCAATCAGCACGGCACACTAGGGCCTGTGCACATAAAATCCAAGCCTGACGCTTGCTTGCCGCAACGAGGCCAGAGGGGGTGCAGTCGCATGAATGACGAGCAATGCTGACTAGCCTTATTGCGGGCGCAGCCCGGCGGAACAGGCCTGAACCAGCCCCGTCTGGCATGGCAATCGCATTACGCGTACCATCGCCGCCATGAAACCGACCACCTTTGACGAATTAAATCTTCCGGACGCCCTGATGCAGGGCATCAGCAGACTGGGCTTTACCCATCTGACCGATGTGCAGCAGATTGCTTTGCCCATGACCCTGGCAGGTAAGGATGTGGCAGGACAGGGGCGTACCGGCACAGGTAAAACCGCCACCTTCCTGATCACCATTATCAACCGCCTGTTGACCAACGAACCCAAACCCGGCCGCGCGCTTGAGCACCCCCGCGCCATCATCATTGCGCCGACCCGCGAACTCGTCGTACAGATATCCAATGATGCCAGGGCTCTGGCCAGACACACCGACCTGAAGTTGCATACCGTATTCGGCGGCGTGGATTACGAGAAACAGCGCAAGGATTTCGATAAGGGTGTGGATATCCTCATTGGCACGCCCGGCCGACTGATTGATTACCTGAAGAAGCGCGTATATTCGCTGAACAGAGCCGAAATGCTGGTGATTGATGAGGCCGACCGCATGTTTGATCTCGGTTTCATCAAGGATCTCCGTTTCATGTTGCGCAGCCTGCCCAGATATAATGAGCGCCAGTCGCTGCTGTTTTCCGCCACCCTGTCGCACCGCGTCCTGGAACTGGCCTATGAGCATATGAACAACCCCGAAAAGCTGCGTGCTGAAGAGGGTGATGTAACTGCCATAGGCGTTGAAGAGTCCATGTATCACACCGGCATGGATGACAAGTTGCCGCTGCTGGTGCATCTGCTGCGGAAATCGAACGTCGAGCGCGGCATGATTTTCATCAATGAGAAACGCACCGGTGAACGTGTCGCCAGAAATCTGGCCCGTTATGGTTTTTCCGTCGGCATCCTTTCCGGTGATGTTCGTCAACAGAAGCGCATGCGTATCCTGAAAGATTTCGGCGATGGCAAACTGCATCTTCTGGTCGCCACGGATGTTGCCAGCCGCGGTCTGCATATCGACGGCGTCACCCATGTTTTCAACTATGATCTGCCCGAGGATGCGGAAAACTATGTACACCGCATCGGCCGTACCGCACGCGCCGGCACTACGGGCGTCGCCGTATCCTTTTCCTGCGAACGATATTGTTTCGGGCTGCCGGATATCGAGGCTTACATCAATCACAGTATCCCGCTAAAACATATTGATGCCGCCATGCTGGAGATCGGCAAGCCCAGCAACCCCAGAGCCACAGCAGAAGGGCTCGGCAAGGAAGACCGCGCCGAAATACCGGGCAGCAAGCCCCGGAACAGCGGGCCGCGCAATGCCAGACCCCGGCGCCCCAATCGACGTCGGGCGGCAGGATCCTGAAGCAGGCCTGAATGCCACAACCCCGAAAAAGCAATCTTAGCCTGCTTGGCAGGCTGAAATTTCTTTCTCCCCGGCGACGCCTCGAATTATACCCTCCCTTCTGGCTGATGCGCGTGAAGGTGCTGGAGCTGCCGCAGGACTGTCACCGGATACGCCTGAAATTACCGCTTAACTGGCTGTCGGCCAATGCGGCGGGCAATATATTCGGCGGCTATCAGGCCAGCCTAGCCGATCCGCTGCCGGCGATTGCCTGCCTGCGACTGTTTCCCGGACATCGTGTGGCCACCAAAAAACTGGATATCGAATTCCTGCGTGTCGGCAATTCCGATCTGATCCTCCATCTGGATATCAGCGAGGCCATGAAAGACCGGATTCGCCGGGAACTGGATGAGAAAGGCAGCGCCACCCCCTGTTTTGACATAACCTACACCCGCGCCGACGGTAAGGTCTGCACCCGTATCCGCAATACGGTTGCCATCCGCCCGGAGGGGTATGTCAGCGGGCTGGAGGAAGGCGGACATGACAGACATTGATTTCTATTTTGACTTCATCAGCCCCTACAGCTATCTGGCGGCCACCCGCATTCCGGCCTTTGAACAGCAACATCATGCCTCCTTCAAATGGCTGCCCGTTAATCTTCCGCGTCTGATCAACAATTCGGGCAACACGCCCCCCACACAGATTTACAACAAAGCGCGCTATTCCCTGCGCGATCTGAAACGCTGGGCAAGGTTTCTCAATGTGCCGTTCACCATGATTAAACCCGGCAGTTTTGACAGTCGTCCGGCCATGCGCATCGCCGGCGCTCTGTCAGGCAATGACAGGGCTGATTTCTGTCAGGCTGTCTTTGACAGCATCTGGTCCGGTGACATCAATCCACTGCAACAGGACTGGCTGGCTCAGGTCATGCGGGAAAAGAACCTGCCGGATGCATGGCTGAGCCTGGATTCGGAGGAGTTTGAGCTGAACACGCAACAGGCGCTGAAGGCCGGCGCATTCGGCGCTCCGACTTTTTTCCTGCACGGGCAGGGGCGCCCGGAAATGTTCTTCGGCCTTGATCACATGGATTTTCTTGCCCGCGCCTGCGCGATACATACAACAACCGGCAAGGCAGAGACTTAGACCGGACGCCGGCTGACCCGTGTGTCCTGAGCGGGTGCGGTAACATCTGACTGTATTTTCAGCTATTGTTTTGCTAATTTACCCCCCATGTCTCTGCTGCTGCACTTTACAGACACCCATCTTTACGCTGATACCGGACACACCCTGAAAGGCATCAGCACCCATGCGAGTTGTACCGCGGTGCTGGAGCTTGCAAGACAGAACATGCCATATGCCGATGCCATCATTCTCGGCGGGGATATGTCACAGGATAATTCTTCCGCAAGCTATGCACACCTGAGTAAGCTTCTGACACCCTGGCAACAAAGTCCCTTCATGCTCAGTCCCGGCAATCATGCTCAACTGGATATCATTGAGAATGTGCTAATTCCTTCGCTGGAATCCATTTCAGACTTTCGCGAACAACTGCATCCCGGCCGCTGGCAGGTTATCTCACTGAATTCCCACGCCCCCGGGCAGGTTGCAGGCAGGCTTGCAGACGCCGAACTGGAGCGGCTCGATACACTGCTTGGCGACGCGCGCAGCCGGCATGCACTGCTGGCCGTGCATCATCCGCCCGTATCCACCGGCAGCCGCTGGATGGATGAGATCGGCCTCGCCAATGCCAAAGACTTCTGGGCCGTCGTGGACAGGCATCCGCATATGCGCGCTGTACTTTGTGGTCATGTTCATCAGGAACTCGATGTTATGCACGGGCAGGTGCGTGTGCTCACCACACCGTCCACCTGTATCCAGTTCAAGCCGCACTGCGATGACTTCAGGCTCGATGGCCAGTCGCCCGGCTATCGCTGGCTGGAGCTTCTGGACGACGGCGGCATCGACACAGGGGTTGAGCGGGTGACCGATTTCATTCCACCGGATCTGAAGGACAATTCCTTTTATTAACCCTGAGACATAAACCGCCATGGTTTTTTTCATGCTAGGAGTCTGTCGGACTTACCCCACATCATGATAGCATGCGTAGAGTCCAAGCGTATGGAGGGATTTTGAATGAGTATCAAGTTTCGGGATTGTGATCGAAGTACATCGTATTTGTTGCCTCCGTCGTTGGATGATTG
>JAJRTF010000073.1 GCA_021545585.1 Zetaproteobacteria bacterium | reverse complement strand
CCTCGGGCTTTTTGTAATCTGATAGCAGACCATCGATCAGGTCAGGGGGTAGTTTTGAAACGGTCATACTCTCTCCTTTGAGTAAGACGGAATAATCCGTCAAGTTAACCGTTTACACAAAATTCAGGACACCCTCCCCGCCGAGCTATACTTCGGCCCAGCGGCGGCCCTGAAGGCCGCATGATGATGGATAATAAACAGTGAGGAGCACACCTTAAATGGCCGACCAAACTGTCTCGCGCCTGTAGCGGCAACCCTGCCAGCGTTACCACAAAAAACAAAAGCATCCCGAAAGTCTTCATCGCTCTCCCCTGTACACACCCCGTATGCACGACCTTACACCCGGTGGCTGTACATCACGCACCTTCCGCTATCTTTAGCTTGGAGTCATGGTCAAGCATATACTGACTCAAGCCCACCACTGCAGCCGGCAACACCAGCAGATTCAATAGCGGAATCAGCAGCAAAAAGCTCGCCAACCCGGCAAAGCCTAGATAAAACCAGCGATTTTTATCCATCGCTGCCTTACGCTCCGTCCAGCGCCAGTTTCTCCTCGATGCAGGTGTATCCATGAATTCGAATGCCAGTAACTGAAGGCCTGCATAGGCCCACAACACACTGGCTACCACAGTACCGTACACCGGCACCAGCAAAAGTAGCATGGAAAGCACTGCGTAGGGAACGAACTGCACCAGCGGCATCAACGCATTGGCTATACTGGACATCACGGTTCGCCACCATAGCTCATGACGCGTGGTTACAGCGCCATTCTCCACCCGCTCAGCCAGCGCATCCAGCCACGGGGCCGACACGATCGAGCCCAGCATCACATAACTGACCAGCCCGACAGCCAGCGCCAGTAGCAATGAAAACAGCCAGGAAAGCCATGCCAGAATATCGACATACCATGCATCTCCCGTCGGGATAAAACGGCCAGCCAGATATTGAGACAGCTCATACACACCGACACCCAGAATCAGCATCAGCACGGCAAGCAGAATCAGGATGCGCCACAGAATCACGCGTAATTCCGCATTCCCCAGCAAATGCCGAAAACCCGATAACAGGCACCCGATACCACGAATCATGAGTCTCCCCTTTCAGGGTCGGATAAATCGCTGTGCGATGCAACATCCGTCTGCAATGTTTCCAGGTCATTCAATACGCGCAAGGCCGCGTCATATTCCCTTTCCGCAACCAGGATTCGTACATCCATTACGCCGGGCAAGGGCATCAATGCATTCATACCCGCATTTTCGGATCGGAATTCAATCGACCGTTCAGCCAGCGCATCGCAAAGAATCTGCACAAAAACCGGATCGGCAATCTGTCGAAGTAAAACCATGGCTCCAGCTTAGGCAGATTTTTCCCTTCCGTCACCCTTGACTGAAAGCATCAGGCATGAAGATTCGCAGACATGCCAAATAAATCACCTGCCACGCCTCCAATCCCTGTTTCCGATGATACCCTGAATGACATGCTTGCTCATATGCTTCCGGCCGGTGCCGATGATGGCGATCTTTATATTGAGCAGTCATTCGCTGAGTCATTGTCTCTGGAAGAGGGACGCGTGAAACATATCTCAGCATCCACCCATCAGGGACTGGGGGCGCGTGTCATCAGGGGCGAGGCATCAGGTCATGCCTACACGGACAGACTCGAACCGGCCGCACTGATGGATGCGGCCCGGGCAGCTCGTGCCATTGCCACCGGTGGTGGCAATATGAAGCCGGTCGCTATTCATGCGGCGCATCCTGCTCCACAGCTGTATCAGGCCGACAACCCGGCCCTTTCCGTGCCCCTTGCCGGACGTAAGGAACTGCTTGAAAAGCTCGACAGGCTGGCACGCAGTCTGGATTCGCGCGTCAGACAGGTGTTCGCCAGTGTATCATCCTCTTTCTCCAATATTCATATCATCCGCATGGACGGCGCTCATGTTCATGATGCCAGACCACTGGTGCGACTGAATGTGTCCGTGGTCGTCGAGCAGGACGGCAAACGCGAAACCGGCTCGGCCGGCGGCGGCGGACGTTTTGCATTATCGCGTATGCTCGAAGGCGATGAGGCCGAGCGACTGGTGCAAGAGGCCGTGCGGCTGGCCATACTCAATCTTGATGCAGGTGAAGCTCCGGCCGGCACCATGCCGGTGGTACTCGGTCCGGGATGGCCCGGTATCCTGCTGCATGAGGCTATCGGCCATGGTCTGGAGGGTGATTTCAACCGCAAGGGCACATCCGTATTTTCCGAGAAAATGGGCAAGCGTGTAGCCGCCAGAGGGATCACCGTGGTCGATGACGGCAGCATTGCCGAACGACGCGGCTCGCTCAATGTTGATGATGAAGGCACCCAGTCAGGGCGCACCGTGCTGATTGAGGACGGCATTCTGACCGGTTATCTGCTCGATCGGCAGAATGCACGCCTGATGGACATGCAGCCGACCGGCAATGGGCGCCGCGAATCCTATGCTCATCCCGTGCTGCCGCGCATGACCAACACCTTCATGCTGGCCGGTTCCGACTCCCCGGAAGACATCCTCGGCTCATTGAAGCGCGGTATCTATGCCGTCAATTTCGGCGGTGGTCAGGTGGATATCACTTCCGGCAAATTCGTGTTCACAACCTCCGAGGCTTATTATGTTGAGAATGGTGAGATTCAGTATCCGGTCAAGGGCGCCCCGCTGATCGGTTCAGGTTATGAGGTACTGCAAAAGGTTTCCATGATCGGCAACGACCTTCAACTCGACCCCGGCGTCGGCACCTGCGGCAAAGCCGGTCAATCCGTGCCGGTCGGCGTCGGACTGCCAACCATACGCATTGATGACCTGACCGTGGGAGGGACACAGGCATGAGCACACAAACATCATCCCTGAATGATCTGTCCCAATGTCTGGTTGATGCTGCTGCAACAGCCGGCGCCGTGCATGCCGATGCACTGGCCGTTGCCAATACGGGCAATTCCATCAGCGTACGCACCGGCCATGTCGAGTCGATCGAGCATGAAGACGGCTGCGGCATCGGCCTGCGCGCCTTTGTTGAAACCCCGAAGGGACTTGCCTTTGCATCCGCATCCAGCTCGGATGTGTCTGCGGCAGGACTGAAAAGCCTGGCCGAGCAGGTCGTAGCCATGGCCTGCATTTCCGAGCCTGATCCGGATGCGGTTCCCCCCGTCGGCGCTAATCATCCCGATGCCGGGGCCATCGCTGACTGGCAGCATAAGCATCCAGAGCGCGATTCGGGATGGACGATTGATGCAGCCCGGAAAACGGCACTGGATTGCGAAACCATTGCCCGCGATTACTCAAATGACATCACCAACAGCGAAGGAGCGGACGCTTCGTTCGGCAGCACGCATGTCGCTTACGCGGCATCGGACGGTTTTGCAGCCGATTATGCCAAATCCTCAGCATCACTGAGTATCTCGGTGATTGCCGGTAAAGGTGAAGGTATGCAGCGCGATTATGCCTGGCACAGGGCCATGCACGTCAGCCATCTGAAAAACACGGAAGAACTTGCCAGTGAAGCCGCATCGCGGGCCGTGCGTCGACTGGACGCACGCAGTATGCCCAGCGGCAAAGCCACTGTTGTGTTTGAACCCAGAGTCGCCACCTCTCTGGCAAGCCACCTGACAGGTGCCATCAACGGCCGGGCCGTACTGCAGAAACGCTCGTTTCTGGCTGACAGTAACGGCCGGCATATTTTCCCGGACTTTATACAGATCATTGATGATCCCGATCATCCGGATGGACTGGCGAATCGTTTATTCGATGGCGAAGGCAGCCGTTGCACCCGCCGTACGCTGATCAAAGCGGGCCAGCTCACCGGCTTTCTGACCGATCGCTATGCGGCAGGCCGCCTGAAAACAGTGGCGACAGGGCATGCCCGCCGGGGCCTGACCGGGGACACAGGTATCGGTCCATCCAACCTCATCTGGCAACCCGGACAGCATGATCAGGCATCTATCATTGCCGGCATTGAGCATGGTCTGCTGGTCACCGAGTTGATCGGTTTCGGTGTCAATGGCGTTACCGGCGATTATTCACGCGGTGCAGGCGGTTTCCTGATTGAGCATGGCCAGATTACCCGCCCCGTACAAGGCATCACCATTGCCGGCAATCTGAAAGACATGTTCGCAGGCATTGTGCAGGTCGGCTCGGATATGACATGGTTCGGCTCCACGGCAGTGCCGAGCATTGCCATCGCGGATATGACCATCGCCGGCGAATAAGCCGGCCGGCTTTGTTCAAGGCATGAAGAATGAATTGGAGATACACATGAAATATGATGTTTTCGGCGTAGGTAATGCCATCATGGATATGCAGGTACACTGCGATGACGACTTTCTCGAACGCACCGGCATTGAGAAAGGCATTATGACCCTGGTTGATGAACAGCGCCAGCAGGCTGTATTGGATGCGCTGGCCGAGCATAATGTACACTACTGTTCCGGCGGTTCAGCCGCCAATACCATCGTCGGTGTTGCCGATATGGGCGGCACTGCTGCCTATGCCTGTAAAACCGGCGAAGACAGTTTCGGGCGCCGCTATCTGGAAGAAATGAAAAAACTCGGTATCCATATCGAAACACCTCAGGAGGCCGGGCAAACCGGTACCTGCGTCGTACTCATCACGCCCGATGCCCAGCGCACAATGCTGACCAATCTCGGCATCTCCTCGACGCTCGACAGCATTCATATGAACGAGGCCGAAATCGCTAAAGCCAAATACCTGTATGTCGAGGGCTATCTGTTTGCCGGCGGCTCCACCAGAGCAGCAGCCCTCAAAGCCATTGATCTCGCCACAGCCAATGGCGTCAAGGTAGCACTGACCATCTCCGATCCATTCCTGATTGATATCTGCCGCGATCAGTTCAGGGAGCTCATTGAAGGCCCTGTGGACCTGCTGTTCTGCAACGAAGAAGAAGCCAAATCGCTGACCGGTCTGGATGATCCGATTGATTGTGCTCATGCCATTCACAAACATTGCGCCAATGTTGCACTAACGCTGGGCAAAAACGGCTCCATCATCATGCATGAAGGCGAGGCATTTCCGGTTGAGGGTGTCGGCGTTGAAGCCGTTGATACCACGGGAGCCGGAGACATGTATGCCGCCGGCGTGCTCTACGGTATTACCAATGGCCTTTCCTGGCAACAGGCCGGGCATCTCGGCAGCCATGCCGCAGCCCGTGTGGTCAGTCAGATGGGCGCACGCCTGCCCGCACCGCTCAGCCGCAATGAAATCGAGGAACTGCTGGCATAAGCCTTGCCCATAAATGGACAATCCGCGCATGTTCTGCAAATATTTAGAAGCTCTGTATCAGGAGGCCAATATGAAGGCTATGATATACTCATATTCGGTTAGTCATGTATAAAAAAGCATGACACTTATACTCTCATTATTTCTATTAGTGTCATTTCCTACAAATATGTTTGCAGATCAACCGAATTGCTCTGGTGTTAATAGCTGGACAACAAACATGGCATTTGTACACCTAAAGAATGCTGGTTTAACAGGGCGGGCTCAAAATAGAAGTGCAACACTTTACGGAGGTAAAGTGTTGCGATGGGAAAGAGCTATAGTCACTTGAATAGTAGCGAGCGTGCCGTGATCCAACTTGGTCTGGAGCAAGGCTG
>JAJRTF010000072.1 GCA_021545585.1 Zetaproteobacteria bacterium | reverse complement strand
CAAAACATAAGTACCGGCAACCTGAACGGAAGCTCCTCTGACTACATTGGTAGACAGGCCAGAATTCAACGAAACTGTCCCTGCCGCACCATATGCCATCGATGAAATCATACAGAGAAAAAGAAAACTGCCAATCCGACAGAAAGTACGCCAGCGACCACTGAAAAAACATAAATGATCCATCATAACCTACCCCCCCTATGGCATCTTATTTGCGGGGGGGGGCAAATGTCTACATCAGAGCAGTGCTCTTGCTTGTGCTGGTTGTTTCAAACCAAGAATACAGGGATGTAAATCAGACAGTTGCTTGCCATCAATCCGAGAAATGACGATTGCCGGTCAACCGTCCCACCACGGCTGCACCGACCGAATCGCCATAGACGTTGATCGTTGTGCGACAGCGATCCAGGAACCAGTCAATGGCCAGAATCAGGCCGATCCCCTCCAGCGGAAGACCAACGGCTTCCAGCACAATCACCATGGTCACCAATCCGGCTTCGGGGATGCCTGCGGCACCAATTGCCGCCATAGTGGCCGTCAACAGAACAACCATCTGTTGACCAAAACCAAGATCCAGAGCATAGGCCTGGGCAATGAACAGTACAGCCACAGCTTCATACAGCGCCGTACCATCCATATTGATGGTGGCTCCGAGTGGCAATACAAAACGGCGGGAATTTTCAGGCACACCGGCATTTTTCACGCCTTCCAGCGTCATCGGCAATGTCGCACTGGATGATGCCGTGGAAAATGCCGTCATCAGCGCGGCTGCCATATGCTTCAGATATTCCATAATCGAGCGTCGGGCCAGCAGCAGAAGAATCAGGCTCAGAGCCAGCGCATGCGTCAACAGGCCGGAAATCACAGCCAGTGCATATTTGGCCAATCCGGCAAGCTGGGCAAAAAAGGCATCACCACCACCGGCAGCACCAAGCTTGGATGCAATCAGCGCAAACACACCTATCGGTGCAAATACCATCACCCACTCCACCAGCTTCATCATGGCCTCATTAAGACCCTCGAAAAAGCGTACCACCGGCTGACCGCGCTCACCCAGGGTGGAAAGAGCCGCAGCAAAGGCAATACAGAAGACAATGATCGGCAGCAGTTTCATATCGGCCGCGGCCGCGATGATATTCGGATTCACCAGCGACAAAACCAGATCGGTCAGGCCCACATCGCCGACCCCGGGGGTTGGCGCAGTAAGATTGTCGGACAGGGAGACCCCGACACCCGGCTGCCACAGATTGGCCATCACAAGACCGATGGAAACGGCCAGAAATGTAGTGCAGGCATAATAGGCGACAGAATAGCCACCCATCCGACCCAGCTTGCGCACATCGCCAAGCCCGGCCACGCCTGTGATTACACTGGCTGCCACCAGCGGCACGATCAGCATCTTCAGGGTCGTCAGAAACAGCTCGCCCAGCCAGGCGACGGACTGCATGGATTCGCCCCAGACATAACCACTGACACCGCCGGCAACAATGCCAACCAGCATCAACAGCAGCAGTCTGTTTTCCATCGCTGTCTTCATACACCCCTCCTGCAATTTGCCGCACAGCCAAGAACCACCTATGCTGCCACGCCCGACACACCATGGTAGTCCGGCCCGAATGTCAACTACTATGGCGTTAGTTACTGTTCAACCGACAACCAACCTGAGGTGATGCATGAATCAACCAGCAAACGACAAGAAAGATATTTCCATCGTCTGTTTTTCCGGCGAATTTGACAAGCTTCTCGCGGCCTACACCATCGCTACCGGCGCCGCCGCCACCAACCGTAATGTAACGATGTTCTTCACCTTCTGGGGGCTGAACGCGCTAAAGAAAGAGCGCGGCCGCAAACCCATCGGCAAGGACTTCCTGTCGCGCGTTTTCAACTGGCTGATGGGCGGACGCAACAACCTGCCGCTGTCACGACTTAATTTTGGCGGCGCCAGCCCAAAACTGATGAGCGGCATGATGAAAAAGAGCAATGTCGCACAGCTTGATGAACTGATGGATGCCGCCACAGCGCTGGGCATCCGGCATTTCGCCTGCGAAATGTCCATGCATATCCTTGGCGTCAGCAAGGATGACCTCATTGACGATGTAAAGGAAGTTGTCGGTGTCGCCACCTTTCTGAACGAATCCGAAAATGCTCACATTATTTTTATCTAAGGCTCTGACATGAAACATTTTCTCGACATCACCAAAGAAACCTGTCCGATGACCTTTGTGAAGGTGAAACTTCAACTGGCCAAAATGGACAGCGGCGAACAGCTTGAAGTGCTGTTGAACGAGGGTGAACCACTGGAGAATGTGCCCCGTTCCTGTGAGGAACAGGGTTATAAGGTATTATCTATCGAACCACTCGATAACAGTCAGCACCTGATCCTGATCCAGAAGTAGCCTTTAACCGGCAGCCATTTAAAAAGCGGTGGATGGATCGCTCAACTGACTGACAATTTTCTCAGTTACCCGTTGCCTTGATTCCAGCGCATATGGCTCTGCCGGCAATTCACCCCATACAGGCGCCGGCCATGCAGGGTCGCTGATAAAACGGGCGATATGGTGGACATGCAATTGTGGTACGATATTGCCAAGTGCCGCGATATTGAGCTTGTCCGGCGAAAAAGCTGTTTCCATAGCCAGCGCCAGCGCAGTGGATTCTCGCAACAGTTGCTGCTGGTCAGCTCCGGACAAATGATGTATCTCCCGGATGCCCTGCCGCTGAGGCACCAGAATAAACCACGGGTAGCGGCTGTCATCGAGCAATAACAGAAGCGACAGCGGAAAGCTGCCCAATACATGGCAATCCCTGTCCAGTTGCGGATGCAGAATAAAATCAGCCATGCTATGCCTCCGGGTTCGAGCAGTAGCGATTCGCCTGCATCAGAGACCGCGGACTGCCGATATCAAACCAGTGCCCTTGATGCAGAAACCCGGCACAACGCCCGTGCCGCATCAACACCCGCATCGGATTCACCAGCGACCATGCTTGTCCGGCAGCCAGTGGCAGCAGCATTTCCTCCTGCCAAAGCGAAACGCCCGAAAAGGTATGGCGCGACTGGCCATCAGTAGCAACCCACCCGGAACGCAGTGCAAAATCACCAGCCGGATGATCCACCGGATTCGGAACCATGGCCAGTGAGCAGCCTTTTTCGGGCAGTATGCGAGCCAGTCTGCCCAAATCGATATCGCTGATAATGTCAGCATTATGAACCAGCACAGGTCCATTCCCGGGCAAGATATCCAATGCCGTACGCACGCCGCCACCTGAGTTCAGTAGCATCATTTCATGACTGTAATACAGATTCACACCCCAGCGCGAACCGTTGCCAAGCGCATGCTCCAGGCCTTCGCCATGATGATAAAGGTTAATGGCAATATCGCGAATGCCGGCAGCAATCAGCCTGCGGATCACCCGTATGATGGCCGGGGAACCGGCCACATGCATCAGCGCTTTCGGGCGTTGCCGGGTCAGCCACTTCAAACGGCTGCCCACGCCTGCCGCCAGGATAATGGCTCGATTCATATCCATCACTCAGGGCTGGAAGAAAGCGGCACGGGGCGAAATGCCTTCCACATGCCCCACGCATTAATGGCTATCCAGGCGATTTCGAGGCAGATAAGCCCCAGATTACGATAAATCAATGCCACCAGCAGCAGTACAATCCCGCCTGCCAGACTGATGGCGCAATACAATCCTCTTTTCTCCGGCCGGGCGACGGTAATGGCGTATGCAATCAGTACCAGCGCCGAACCGAGCAGGCCCAGCCATTGCTCCGGTGCCGACATATTCCAGGAGAAGCCATCCATCATGCCTTCAGCTTCTCAATCAGCTCCGGCATCTTCTCAAGCGCTGCATCGCGACCCTTCTGAATTTCCTGCTCCGGGTTGGAAAAATCATGCCACTGCGTAAAGCCCACCAGCGGTTCGATAAGAACATCACAGAACTCCTTCTTCGACTGGCGCAGATATAAGGCCTTGATCTGTGTCGCCCAGTCGAGCATGCCGTAAACATTCTTCGGCTCAACATCCGGGCGCGGCCGGGAGCCCACATTAACGGCCAGCACCAGCTCATCGGCAGTAGCCACCATTTTGGCTTCCTTGGAAGGCAATTCGGCCGCCAGCCCGCCATCGGCAAACTTCTCGCCTTTCACCATCACCGGGTCAAACACACCCGGGATGGCCATGCTGGCGGCGATGGCACAGGCCAGTTTTACCTCGGTATCGCTGGAAAAAAGATGGCATTCGCCGCTCGGAAAACGTACCGCCGTAATATACAGCGGTATTTTTGCATCCTTGAATGATTCACCGCCACAGAAAGTCTCCGCCACCTCAATCAGGGCCCCTGTATCGGCCACTGAACGGTCGGTTGCCGCACGCGTAAAAAGCATGGATTGCCGCGCCGCAGCCGTCAACCTCGACAGCCAGCTTGCATCCTGCTGGTCTGCTTCTTCAAGATTCGGCAAGCCAAGCCGTGAAAAAGGCTGCGAGGAATGAATCTCCTTGGCACGCACAATGACTTTCTTGGCATCCGGTTCAATGGCGTACATGGCGCCAAAAAGAGCGCCTATGCTGCTTCCCACAATAGCATCGGGCCTCAGCCCATGTTCTTCCAGCACATCAATCACACCCAGATGCGCCAGCCCGCGTCCCCCGCCGCCGCCAAGCGCCAGGATGAAACCCTTTCCATCCCTGTTCGAGCCTGTGCTGAACAATTTATCAAACAGTTTCATATTTCCTCCGGCAAAGTTGCAGTTGAGGCCAGCTTATCACTTAATGCTGCTATCTGCTCCGTCGTCAATTGACGGGCATCATTACCGGTAACAAAAAACACATCCACAATACGTTCGCCGAAGGTCGAAATAGATGCACCGTGCAAATCATAACCTGACTGACTGATGACATCCGACAACCTTGCCAGCAGCCCCGGTTGATCGGCAGCCGAAACCTCAATCGCTGTTTCATGAAACGATGCCTTGGGAAGTTCACGCACGCGCACAGGAACCTGACGCATCAGCACATTGATTCTGGAAGGCCCGATTGCCTCAAGATCAACGGTTTTCTTGCCTTCAATCACGGCCTGAATCTTACTCTCGATGCGCTCAAGGTCGCTCGCCACATCGAATGGCGCACCATCCTCCCCCTGCAGATGAAACACATCCAGTGCACGACCATCTGCAAGCGTATAAGCCTGAGCCGCAGCAATATGGGCATGCCCGGAACTCAGAACAGCCGCCAGCGATGCAAACAGGCCGCGTGAGCCCGGGGCAATCACAAACACCAGTGTTTCGCCCTGTTGCTCGTCTATCCAGGAACGCACGCCGCAGGTATCCGTTTCCATCAGCATTGAAACGATACGCCTGAGTTTGCGCGGTGCGAAATGCATCACACATTGCTGCGATAAATGCTTCATCGCCTGCCTGATCTGATCCGGATCACCATCCGTTGTCTCCAGCACGGTCTGCAGGCGCACATCGAGGCGCTGCTGGGCAGCCTCGCTAAAACTCTGTCCGCCGAGAAAACACATGGCGGTGGATTGATACAATTCCTGCAACAGCGAACCCTTCCAGTCATTCCAGACATTCGGGCCAACAGCCGAAATATCGGCAATCGTGAGCAACAGCAGATAATTCAGGCGCTCCATATCACCCACCCTGTCGGCAAATGACTGTATAACTTCGGGATCGGACAGATCAAAACGCTGGCTTTTCACGGCCATCAGCAGATGTTCGCGCACCAGCCATTCGACCAGGGCTACAGCATCGCGATTCAGGCCAATGCGTTCGCAGAAGCGGCGTGCCAGCAGGGCCCCGTTCTCCGAGTGGTCGCCCGGCATTCCCTTGGCAATATCGTGAAAGATCAGTGCCAGATAAAGCAGTTCCGGCCGGTTGATTTTATAACGCACCTCGCGGGCCAGGGGCAATCGCTCTTCCCGGTCGCCATGCCAGATGTTGCGCGCCTCTCCCACGGCCCGGATCGTATGCTCATCAACGGTAAAGGCGTGGTAGCGGTTGAACTGGCCCAGCCCCACAACATCGCGGAACTCGGGGATGAAGCGCCCTAACACGCCGGTATTATTCATCTGTTTCAAAGCCCAGCAGACATTGCGTTTGGCCCGCAGGATCTGCATGAATATCTTGTGCGCCTCAGGGTTGGCCCGGTATGCATCATCAATCAATAACACATCGGCACGAATCCGGCGCAGAGCCTGACTGGACAGATAGCGCTCACCCTGCTGACCGACATGGAACACACGCAACAACCGCAAAGGCTCATCCTGAAGCACCCCCTCGTCCTGCAGGCCGACCCGGTTGCCCTCAAGCGTGAATCCGTCACCGATATCATGGCGAATGGAAAAGTATTGCGGATTAAGGACCTCGCGGAAATGCAGCTCAAACATACCGCTGATGCGTGAAATACGGCCGACATGGCGGAAATAGTCCTTCATGAAGGCATCCACCGGCTGACGATGCGCCTGAACCTTATACTGCATGCGCTCAGCCAGCGCAGCCTGCTGTTCAAAGCCCAGCCGGTCCGAGGCCCGTTTCATTTCCAGATGCAGGCCAACCCGGCAGCGCCACAGGAAATCCTGCGCCTGCAGCAGTTGATCGCGCTCCACTGCCGACACGGCGCCATGTTCAACCAGGCCATCCACATCATCGGGGCCATACCAGCCCTTGGCCATCCAGAACAGGGATTGCACATCGCGCAAGCCGCCCTGCCCTTCCTTGATGTCCGGCTCCATCAAAAATGCGGTGCCGCCGGTACGGGCATGGCGGCTTTCCTGCTCCAGCAATTTTGCCTCTACGAATGCCTTGCGGCGTTTGCGGAAAAAGCTTGTCAGAGCGGTCTGTTGTTCGGCAAACAGCTCTCCCTTGCCGCACAGCAGGCGCGATTCCATGGCTGCAGTGGCCGAGTTCCAGTCTTCCCGCACATGCTTCAGCGTTTCGTTCACCGAGCGCACGGCATGCCCGATTTTCGCCCCGATATCCCACAGTGCATAAAGATAATCCTGCATCTGCTGCTCGACTTCGGGCGTGCATTGTTCCGGGGTCAAAAACCACAAATCCCAGTCCGAGTGCGGTGCCAGCTCCCCTCGTCCGTAACCGCCAACGGCTACCAGATCGATGCAATCCGCTGCATCCGGCGCTTTCTGTAACCAGAGTTCAACCAGAATTTTATCCACACCGGCGCACATCCGGTGGCTCAAAGCCTCACCGCTGGCCCCCTGATCGAAAGCCTCTCCCAAATCGACAAATATCTGCTCCAGCTGCTGGCGATGCTCGTTCACGATATCGATCCGGATTTCAGTTTGGCCAGCATATTCAGCGCTTCAACAGGTTGCATATGATCCACATCCAATGATTCAATATATTCAGCCAGAGCCCTCAGTTGGATCATCTCCTTTTCCTGCTGCTTCTTTTCAGCCGTGGCAAACAGCCCCAGTTGCGGTTTTCCCGTTTCTGCCGCCAGTTCCGAGCCATGTTCCAGACGGAACAGATGCTCGCGTGCGCGCCTCACGACCTGCCGCGGAAGCCCTGCCAGCTGGGCCACGGCAATACCGTATGACTGATCCGCCGCATCCTCAATCACCTGATGCATGAAAATAACAGAACCATTCCACTCGCGCACCGTGACCGAGGCATTAAATGCCGTTTCAAACTGATCGGGCAATTCAGTCAATTCATGATAATGCGTAGCAAACAGGGTCAGCACATCATCCGACACAATCAGACGCTCTGCCACAGCCCATGCAATCGCCAATCCATCCCAGGTACTGGTTCCCCTGCCGATTTCATCGACAATGACCAGTGAACGCGCTTCCAGCTGATTGAGAATGGTTGCCGTTTCCATCATTTCAACCATAAAGGTCGAACGCCCGCTGGCCAGCTCATCCCCGGCTCCGACACGTGTAAAAATACGTTTTGTCAGGGGAATACGCGCCTCGTCTGCCGGCACATAACAGCCGGTATGGGCCAGCCACACCATCCACGCCACCTGCCGCATATAGGTAGACTTGCCACCCATGTTCGGCCCGGTAAGCAACATAAAGCGCCGGTTCTTCAGATGCATATGCGTATCATTGGCCACAAACGGATTCTCAGTAAGATGACGCTCCACCACAGGATGCCTGCCGCCGACCAGCTTCAAGCCACGGCCGGCATGTACCTCAGGACGCACATAACGATAGCTCACCGCCAGATGGGCAAAGCAACAGAGTACATCCAGCCGGGCCATGGCCCGTGCTGCTGTCTGAATCGGTGCCGCATTGCTGCACAGTTTCTGGCGAATATCCTCAATCAGCTGAGCCTCGCGCTGCATGGCGGCATCTCTGGCGCCAAGGATTTCCGATTCAAACTTGTGCAGTTCATCGGTAATAAAGCGCTCAGCATTAACCAGCGTCTGTTTACGCACATATTCCGGCGGTGCATCTTTGGCCTGGGCTCTGGATATCTCGATAAAATAACCAAACACCTTGTTGTACTTCACACGTAGGTTGGTCAGGCCGGTACGCTCCCGTTCACGCGCCTCATAATCGCGCAACCAGTCCCCGGCATCCTGTGCAAGGCCCCGCAAGCGATCGAGTTCAGAATCGAAACCGGCAGCAATCACCCCGCCATCGCGAAACACTGCCGGCGGAGACGTTTCAATCGCCCGATCAAGTTCATCGGCCATGTCATCCAGCCCGGCAAATACGCTAAGCATATCGGCAAACAGACCACTTCGCTGACCAATCTTCTGCCTCAATTCAGGCAAAGCCAGCAGCCCTTCGACCAGCCCACGATAATCACGCGGCAAGGCTCGATTCAGCACAATGCGGGTCAGCATGCGCTCCAGATCGCGCACACCCGACAGACATTGACGTAATGCCTGCAGGGCATCGCCATCATCGACCAGGCTTTGCACGGCATCCTGCCTGGCCTGCAATGCTGTCAGGTCGGTAAGCGGGCAACCAATCCATTCGCGCAACTTGCGTGCGCCCATCGCCGTCTGCGTTTCATCCAGTACATGAATCATCCCGCCCCTGGGATCACCGCTCAGCGCACAGTACAGTTCCAGATTGCGACGCGAGCGGGCATCAATACGCATACCCGCAGCGGATTCGGCAAAGACCGGCAGTTCAAGGTGTTCCAGTGCACATTTCTGGGTCTGCTGCAAATAGACCAATACGGCGCCGACTGCAGCGGCAACCTCCGCATTGGCGTGCAGATTCAACGACTGCCAGTCCCCGACGCCGAACTGCTGTTGCAGATGTTCGCGGGCCACATCCTGAGAAAAGCTCCAGTCACCGGGACAGGCGCACTGGCAATCCAGTCCTCCCGGCAGCTGGTCATCAGTGGAGTGAACCAGAAGTTCGGCCGGG
Organism: Zetaproteobacteria bacterium; assembly: GCA_021545585.1. Lineage (GTDB taxonomy): Bacteria > Pseudomonadota > Zetaproteobacteria > Mariprofundales > Mariprofundaceae > JAJRVH01. The sequence continues at coordinate 1,364 of JAJRTF010000072.1, read as the reverse complement.
CCCAGCACATGCAGCTGTTCCTCAAGCAGCGTATTTCCCTCCCCGGCCAGCAAACGCCAATGACCACAGGAAAGATCAAGAGCGGCTAAACCCCAACGCTCACCGGAACCGCCCTGGTGGCGACACAATGCCACCAACGGTGCGGATCTGGATTGATCCAGAAGTTCTGACTCGGTAATCGTGCCCGGGGTCACGACACGTACAACCTCGCGTCGCACTGGCCCCTTGCTGCCATCAGGCGCTTCCATCTGCTCGCAAATAGCGACCCGTTTACCGCCCGCGACAAGACGTGCCAGATAGCCTTCTGCCTGATGCCAAGGTACGCCGGCCATCGGAATATCATCACCGCCGGATTTCCCTCGCTTGGTCAGGGCAATATCGAGAATTCTGGATGCCTCAACGGCATCATCATAAAACATCTCATAAAAATCACCCATACGATAAAAAAGAAGACAATCGGCATGCTCGGATTTAATCCGTAAATATTGCTGCATCATGGGTGTGTGAACCGGGGTATGAGCGGATGCGACCATAAGGCGGAATGTAGCATGCCGGTCAACAATGCTTAAGCAGATTGCGTGTCCGGAATTCAAAACAGGCTAAAATAAAAGGGTTTTCGGATTACAGTGTGGGGCTTTCATGATAAGCCCGCGGCTTCATTCCATTAAGTCATATTGAAATATTCGCTGCTAACACCCAAATACCCCAACAGGTACTAGGGTCATCGCAGTGAATATGCCAGAAATGTAAAATCAGCGTTATGCGGTTTTAAGTGTGTGTCTCGGTGGATATCTGAATCAAGACTTCCGCAGGAATGCCCAAACTCTGATGAAGATTCCTGATCATGTTAAGGGATAGTCCACGCTTGTGAGTGAGAACTTCATAAACACGGTTACTTTTACCGATCATTGGTACCAGATCGTTGACTGATAAGCCCTGCCGTTCCATTTCAAACTTGATGGCCTCAATGGGGTCAGGCATGTCTATTGGATAGTGTTTGGCTTCATAGGCTTCAACCAGTGCCGTTAACACATCCAGCTTCTCTCCCTCGGGCGAATCAACCTCTGCCATCATAAGAGATTCAATCTCTTTTAATGCTGTACGGTAATCGTATCTGAAGCCTTTGAAACACTCACATTGCTGCAAACCGGGCGCAATCCGCCAGTGCCTGTCGTATTACTGGATGCACCCGGTGATGATTTCTGGGGGCCGTTCGTTCGTGGATGCGCTATACACCCGGGATCACTCCATCTGATGGCTCTAACGGCCAATGCGCCGCACCAGACGGAAAGTTCGGCTCCAGTAGGCATTCGCAAGCGATGAAAGCGTCACGCCCTTCGATGATGAGGCGTGAAAAAACTTGT
>JAJRTF010000071.1 GCA_021545585.1 Zetaproteobacteria bacterium | reverse complement strand
TTTTGCCAATATGGACAGATAGGTTGGAGAAATGGCAAAAAACTCGACAGGAACCGCAAGGATTCCAATTAATTCTCTTTTGATGCCATTTCAAAAGATGAATACGGAAAAGTTTACCGATTAATCAGCAACTCCTTAAGGCCTTTGTAGCTTATAGCTCACAACAAAACCGGCGAATGGGTCTGCTGCTGGCCGCGAATACGGTCTTCACCCTGTTGCTATTCATCGGCGGATTCTGGATCGCCAGGCGTTTCATCGTCCGTCCGGTGCGGGAGCTGGCGAACGCCACCGCTGCCTTGGCAGGTGGAGACTATTCACGGCGGCTGGATATTCATGGTTACGACGAACTGGCCAATCTGATGGCTTCTTTCAATACCATGGCAGATGCCATCACTACCGCCATCGACCGTGAACGCGGGCTGCGCCACCAGCAGGAAGTCATCTCCGAGGCCATCATTAAATTGTCAAGTGAACTGGCCGACGAGGCGGTACTCCGGCATGTCGGCGATCTGGCCATGCAGATCACCGGCACCCGCTACGCCATGCTTTCCTACCTCAAAGACGGTGAAAAGAAGTTTATTCCGCTGGGGCTGGATGATGCGGTGCTGACCCGTCTCAAGAAGCATCCGCCACAGGGCCTGGGTCTACTCGGCCTGCTGTGGAGCAAGCACCAGATCGTGCGTGTGGACAACATCGCCGGCCATCCGGAAAGCTTCGGCTTCCCCGAAGGGCACCCGCCCATGACCACAATGCTGGGCATGCCCATCGAGTTCTCTGGCAACATGATCGGAGCACTGTATCTGTGTGACAGGAAGGATGGCCGGCCATTCAGCGAGGAAGACGAGGCCATCGTGCACATGCTGACCTCAGCCTGCGCTGTGGCGCTTTCCAACGCGCAACAGTTTGATCGTCTGCAACAGGCCAAAGAGGGGCTGGAACAGCGTGTAACCGAACGCACACGCGACCTCAACAATGCCAATCGCCTGCTGCGCAACCATGAGATTGAACTGGAACTGATGAATGATGAACTGCGCCATGCCAATGAAGCCAAAAACCAGTTTCTGGCCAATACCAGCCATGAACTGCGCACGCCGCTGAATGCCATCATCGGTTTTTCCGATCTGCTGCTGACAGCCCGCTCGGAAAAAATGCCAGCCAAACAGAATGAGTATGTGGAATACATCAACACCAGCGGCAAGCAGTTGCTGGCGCTGATCAACAGCCTGCTGGATCTGTCCAAGATCGAGGCCGGTGTACTGGAGATCAATGAGGAGCCCAGCACTCCCGGCGTCATACTCGACTTCACGGCCAGCCAGCTCAAACCACTGGCCAAGAAGAAGAGGCTGGAGATGCATGTAGTCAAACCCGAAAGGGAACGCGCCATATACATCGATACCGGCAAGCTGCAGCAGGTGTGGGTCAACCTGATCGGTAACGCTATCAAGTTCACGCCGGAAGGCGGCCGCATCGAAGCGGGTTACAATATCAGCAATGGTACCGGGGAGGCCATACTGGAAGGCTACGTGCAGGATAACGGCATCGGGCTTGATGCAGCCGACATCGACCGCATCTTTCAGCCATTTGTGCAGGCTGAGGGCAGCATGACGCGCGAGTTCGGCGGCACCGGTCTGGGGCTGGCACTGGCGCGCCGCCTGCTGGAGATGCAGGGTGGCACCATCCGCGTTCAAAGCACGCCCGGTACGGGCAGCCGCTTTACCTTTACGCTGCCCACACGACTGGTTGCGGAAGACAGTGCGGTCTCAGTCCACATGGTTGCTGAGGCTGCGCAGGAGGAAGGAGAGAGCCAGCCATCGACCGCTGTGGAACTGGTCGAGAAAGCGACAACGGAAACGGTGGAGCGGCCGCTCATTCTGGTTGTCGATGATGACAAAGCCCGTGCTGCTGCGGTGACCGTAATGTTGGAGGAAGAAGGCTATCAGGGCGAGATCAGCGATCTGGCGCATGTGGAGCGGCTGGCGGACGAAACATATCCGTTCCTGATCCTGGTCGGTATGCCGGGCGATCCCGTCGATATCTACCGCCGCCTGCACCTGCTGCGCTCGCGCAAAGCCACGCGCAATATCCCGCTGGTGCTGCTCGGCGGCGATTCCGATGCACCGAATTTTTCGCTCGGCACCATCGATACAATGGATAAGCAGATGTCCCGCAATGATCTGGTGGACCTGATCTCGCGTCACGGCCGCCATGTAATGCATGCCAATATCATGACCGTGCTGGTCGTGGATGATGAAGCCAGCGTGCGCGAATACATCAAAGAATCCCTCTACGGCCAAGGTTACCGCATCCTGCTGGCCTCCAACGGCCGCGACGGTGTACGGGCAGCCATCGATCACGATCCGGACCTGATTATCCTGGATTTGATGATGCCGGGTATGAGCGGCTTCGAGGTTGTCGAGGAACTCAAACGCCATCCCACCGCCTGCGATATTCCGGTTGTCATCTTTACGGCTAAGGATCTGACGCGTGAGGAGGTGATGCGGCTAGGCCAGGAGGTTGAGAAGGTGCTGGCCAAGGGTACGACCGGACGCACTGATCTCTTGCGCGAGCTGCGCTCACTGGAGCTGCTGTATCCGGTGCAGGCACGTCTGATGGACAGTGCGCTGCACTGTTACAACACGCGCTACATGCAGCTGCGCCTAGTACAGGAATGCAGCCGGGCAAAACGCTATGGCCATCAGTTCTCACTGGTGGGCTGGAAAATGGACGGTTTTGATGATTATGTGCGCGAGCATGGCCGGCGCTGGGGCATGGCAGCACTCAAGGACTGCGTCGAACTGGTGCATACGACCATCCGCAAGGGCGATGTGCTGGTGCGTTCCGGCGAGGCGACCTTTACGCTGATTTTACCGAGCATTAAACCATCTGAGGTCGAACGGGTGGCGGAAAAAATCCGGCTGCGCATCCGCTTGCACAGCTTCCCCCTTGCCGGCAATGAAACCGGCCAATTCACCGCCTCATTCGGCTGCTCACATTTCGGCGAGGACGAAGCATGTCCCGATGCTATGCTGGCCAGACTGCATGCGCGCATAACACAGGCCAGAAAAGCCGGCGGCAACCGCTTCGTATGCTATAATGAGGAGGAGGGATAAATGAGCACAGTGGCGAGGAGGCAAAAGCATGAGCAAAATACTTGTTGTGGATGATAATGAACTAAACCTGCGGCTTGCCTGCGACACGCTTGAACTGGCCGGACACGAAACCCTGAGCGCGGTGAACGGCAGAGAGAGTGTTGATATTGCTGTTGCCGAATGTCCGGATCTTATTCTCATGGATCTGAGGATGCCGATCATGAACGGTGAAGAGGCAATGGAAGAAATCAAGACTGATGTACGCACGCGTGACATTCCCGTTGTTGCGCTGACAGCCAGCGCCATGATCGGTGAACGCGAACAACTGCTGGGTATGGGCTTTGACGGCTACATAAGCAAGCCTATCAATGTAACATTATTTGCCGGCGAGGTAGCCAACCTTTTGTCGGATATGGCATAAATCATGGCCGCTGAAACGCCGACAGGCAGCAGGAAAAGCAAAGAAGCCGGAACCAATGTCAAGCAGACTTCCAAAATAACCATCCTTGTCGTGGACGATGAGGTCATGAACCGAAAACTTATCGAAGCCATCCTGGCTGCGGAAAACAGCGAGATTATCACCGCCGAAGATGGAGTGCAGGCACTGGCCTGTGCAGCTGAGACTCCGCCAGATCTGATACTGCTGGATATGATGATGCCGGGCATAAACGGCCTGGAAGTACTCAGGAGACTGAAGGGCGGTGCTGCCACGGCGGAGATTCCTGTCATCATGGTAACGGCGATGGCCGACCATGAATCCATAACCCAGGCGCTTGACGCCGGCGCCGATGAGTGCCTGGCCAAGCCTGTAAACGCTGCCGAACTTGTGCTACTGGTGAGAAATATGCTCAGCCAGCATGAACTCAGTACAATATGATGATAATGCAGAATGCAGGATCTGCCCTGTTCGTTTGCTGAGACGATGGCTGATACCAATAATACAGAACCGCAACTGATCGAAGTGCTCAAGACCAGCGAGAACCACTACCAGCTTCTGGTTGAATCTATGCCGGATGCCATGGTTATTCATCAGGCTGGCAAAATTTGTTATGCCAATCCGGCGGCTGCACGCACGTTTGGTGTCAAAAGCAGCAAGTCCCTGACTGGTAAATCCGTTCTCGATTTTGTACATCCGGATCATCTGAAACGCATAAAAGAGAGAATCCGGAAGGTGCTGGAAACCGGTCAGCCTGCCCCCGTCAGTGAACAAAGATTGCTCAGGCCGGACGGCAGTATAATCGAAGCTGAGGTGACCGGTTCGGCCATCACCTATCAGGGTGCGCCTGCTGTGCAGGTTATTATCTGTGACAAAACATCAGGCAGGCAGGCAGAAGAGCACATTAGGTGCCTGAATAGCAGGTTTGAATCCATAACAGCGTCGATTACCGATGTTCTCTACATGATTGATACGGATGCCAGAGTCGTCTGGTGGAATAAATGCGTCGAACAGATTACAGGTTTGACACCTGAACAGTTGCGAAACAGGCACGCGGTTGAATTTTTTATTGAAGATGACTGGACCAAATTGAAACAGGCCATTGAACGCGCGTTTGGCGAAGGCGAAGCTGAAGCGGAGCTTCATTACCATACTGTCAATGGTCCTGCCCTGTATCACTTTAAGGGGAGAGTTGTGAAAGCTGATGATGGGTCAGTGATCGGACTCGCCGGCGCAGGTCGTGATATCAGCGAGCATCGGCAGATAATAAAGGCGCTGACGCAAAGCGAAAAACGCTACCGCTTAATCCACGATACAGCCTTCGATGCCATCATCAACGCTGGCAGAGATAACAGGATTACCGGAGCCAACCCAAGTGCGGAGCGTATCTTCGGCTATGGAAAAGGAGAGATGATCGGCCTGACTATTTCCGATCTGATGCCTGAAAAATATCGAGAGCGCCATAACATGGGGATGCAGCGTTTCAATGATTCCGGGATCAGCCGAATTATGGGCCATAACCTGGAATTCGAAGGCCTGCGCAGGAACGGAGATATTTTCCCCATCGAGCTTGCTGTCAACCCGCTCGAACAGGATGGGGAAATTTATTTTTCTGCCTCCATTCGCGATATCAGCAAGCGCAAGCGGGCTGAGAAGGACCTGCGCAAGAAGATAAAAGAGCTGGAGCAAAGTGAACAACTCTTCTGCCAATTGGCGGAAAATATCAAGGAGGCTTTCTGGATCACCGCGCCAGACAAGAACCGGATGATCTATATCAGCCCCGCCTATGAATCTATCTGGGGCCGAAGCTGCGAAGATCTCTATGCCTCGCCTCGCGACTGGATTGAGGCGATTCATGGAGATGACCGCAAGCGTGTTCTGATAGCTGCCACAACGAAGCAGATAAGCGGTGAATATGATGAGGAATACCGCATAGTACGTCCAGATGGCACCATCCGCTGGATTCATGACCGTGCCTTCCCTGTGCGTAACAAATCAGGGAAGGTTTACCGTATAGTTGGCATCGCCAATGATATGACTGAGATCGTTCAGGCGCGGTTGCTGGATAAATTGCGGCAGCGGTTGATGGAAATTATCCTGAGCACAGAAAGCGGCCTAGGCAAAGCGCTCAATTATATGACCCTTGAAGTGGAAAAGAATATTCCGGGAATGCTGGGTTCGGTTCTGCTGATGGATGAGGAAGGACGCCATTTGTACCATGGTGCTGCTCCCAGTCTTTCGGATGCCTACAAAGAAGCCATCAATGGAGTTGAGATCGGTCCGTGCGTAGGCTCCTGCGGCACAGCCGCCTTCCGGGCCGAGCGGGTAATTGTTTCCGACATCGCCACTGATACGCTGTGGGAAAATTATAAGGATCTGGCACTAAGCCATGGACTCGCTGCCTGCTGGTCCGAACCCATACAAGATGAATCCGGCAAGGTGCTGGGCACCTTTGCCATGTATTATCGAAAGCGCAGGGAACCCCAGCCATTCGAACTTAGGGTCGTCGAGTTAATGTCCGAGCTTGCAGCCATAGCCATTGTCCGCAAGCGGATGGAGAGCGAGCAGCAGCAGCGTACTGTACGCATTGCCGCCGAGCTCGGAGCCATTACCACGCTTGGCCGCACCATTGGCAGGGAAGACTGCCCGATCGACCTGGCTATGCGACATATCTGTGAATCGGCGGCGAATACAGTGGAGGTGGAGCGCGCCAGCATCTGGCGCTTGAGTGACGACGGCAAGGAGATGCACTGCCTGAACCTGTTCGAACACACACCCGGCAGGCATTCATCATCTCCGGACACTGTTCTCAAGGCCAGCGACTATCCTGCCTACTTCAGGGCCATCGAAAGCAGTCGGGCGCTGGCCGTACATGATGCCAGAAGCGATCCGAACACCCGTGCATTCAGGGATGGCTACCTGATTCCCCTCGGGATTCATTCGATGCTTGATGCAGCGGTCCGGATCGAAGGAGAACTGTTTGGTGTCATATGCCTTGAACATACAGAACGTCCCCGGCGATGGTTCGATGATGAGATAAGCTTTGCCGGGGAGCTTGCCGATCAGATTGCTCAGGCCCTGCTGAGCGAAAGGAGCAAACAGACGGCAGCGGATCTGAAACTGGCTGCCTCGGTATTCAGCGAAAGTCCGATGGGCATCATCATTACCGATGAGAAGCCAGCGATTCTGCGCGTCAATCAGGCATTCACGGATATCACGGGCTATTCAGCCGAAGAAGTAATTGGCCAGAATCCACGCATACTGAAGTCCGGTCGGCAGGATGAAGCCTTTTATCAGAATCTCTGGACCAGCCTGAAAGAAACAGGCCAGTGGGAAGGGGAAATCTGGAATCAGCGGAAGGGTGGAGATGTGTATCCGGAATGGAGCAGCATTGCCAGTGTAAAGGATACAAACGGTGAGGTTACCCATTACATCAGCTCTTTCACGGATATCACCGAGAAGAAACTTTCCGAGAAGCAGGTTCAACGTCTAGCCCATTATGATGCATTGACCAACCTGCCGAATCGCGTCCTGTTTCAGGATCGCCTTGAACAAGCTATTGCTCAGGCAAAAAGACATGCTCGAAAAATTGCCGTGCTGTTTTTTGACCTGGACAACTTCAAGCTGATCAACGACACCATGGGGCACACGATCGGCGATATACTGTTGCAACTGATCGCCGGAAACCTGAAAATGTGTGTACGCGAGGAGGACACCGTAGCCCGACTGGGCGGCGATGAATTTGTCGTAATCCTGTCCGAAGTCAACTCTGCCCATGATGTGCTCAGGGTTTCCGAGAAAATCCTGTCAGCCATGCGGGAACCGCTGATACTGGAAGGCAGAGAAGTGAACGTCACCTTCAGCATTGGCGCCAGTCTGTATCCGGATGATGGCAATGATGGCGAGACATTGCTGAAATATGCCGATATCGCCCTGTACCGGGCCAAACATACCGGCAAGAACCGGCATGAGTTCTTTACTCAGGAAATGACGCTGGCATTACAGCATCGCCAGCACCTGGAGAAGGATCTGAAAACGGCACTTGAGCAGCAACAATTCACGCTCTACTTCCAACCGCAGATTGATCTGAATAGCGGTAGAGTCATCGGCGTGGAAGCCCTGATCCGATGGCAGCATCCCGAACATGGTCTGGTTCCACCATTTAAATTTATTCCAGTGGCGGAGGAAACAGGTCTGATTGTTCCTATCGGCCGCTGGGTGCTGGAGGAAGCTTGCCGTCAGCAATATGCCTGGCAGCAGGCAGGAATGAAGGTACGTATGGCTGTCAATCTTTCAGCTCGCCAGTTGCAGGATGAAGGCTTGCTGGATACGCTTGCTAATATTCTGGAAGCTTTTTCTATCGAGCCTGGCATGCTGGAACTGGAGCTGACTGAAAGCTGTCTGATGGATGATCCGAACGCAGCGATTGAACTGATGCATGATATCAAAGGGCTGGGCCTTCGGTTGGCCATGGATGATTTCGGCACCGGCTATTCGTCACTGAGTTATCTCAAGCGCTTTGCCATGGATACGCTAAAGATTGATCGGTCCTTTGTGCGCGACCTGCCGGATGATGAGCAGGATGTGGCTATTGCTACCACCATTATCGCCATGGCTAGGAACCTTGGTCTGAAAGTATTAGCCGAGGGAGTGGAGACAAAGGAACAGCTACAGTTCCTGAAAGAGCAAGGCTGTGACGAGGTACAAGGGTACTATTTCAGCAAGCCACTTTCCGCAGAGGAAGTTCAGCCCCTGTTGAAGAAAAATTGGTAATTCTATAAATATCTCGGCCGCAAGCGACCGAGTTTTCAGAACAGGCCTAACTGTTTCGCATGATCTTCCTTGCCATCCAGCACAACCAGTTGTTCTTGAACATACTTTCTGATCGTTTCTTCATCTGCGTTGCCTATCGTCTCT
>JAJRTF010000070.1 GCA_021545585.1 Zetaproteobacteria bacterium | reverse complement strand
CGACCATAACCTGTCGGGTAGTGCCATCTGCGAGCAATAAAAAACGTATATGTACATCCCCCTGAATGCCGCGCCTTCTGGCTGTCGGCGGGTAATATTTATGCCGCTCGATATGCGCCATCACTTTCGCCAGATATTTAAATCGCTCTCTGGTAACCAAGCCCTCATCCACTGACACCTGCTTCACAGGCGCTGATGCAACGGCTGCGCTGGCACTCGCAGGTTGCGCTATGCTTGCCGGTTTTTTCTCAACATTCTGAATATGCGCTATATCAGCCATGCGGCGGGGTTTGATAACCGGCTTTGGCTTTAATGATGGGGGTTTGGGCTTGGGTTTTGCGTGTTCATGATGGGCAGCACGCAAAACAGGCCTGGGTGTTGGTGGCTCAGGCTTGGTACCTTCCGGCTCAGCTATTGCAACACCGGAAACCTTCGGCGAGGCGACAAGATGAATGCGGGTTACCCTTGGCTGGCTGAGCTGCTGTGACGCGATCGACACTGCGCCTCCGAAGTGGAAGAAAAGCAGCGCATGCAGCGCCACCGAAATGCTCACAGCCATGATTCTCCATAGCGACGAATCGGTGATCATGGTTGTTCAGTAACAATATCAACTCCGGCTGCGCCCGCTTTTCTGGCGGCATCCAGGATAGCAACAATATGCATCAGATCCGCCCCTTTATCGCCACGCAATTGCAGCTGTTTATGCCTGCGTAATTGAAGTGCATCAACCAAAGCGCCATCCAGCTTATCAAGGCTGACAGATTTATCCTGAAGGTAGATGCTATTGTCTGCTTTGAGCCTGATTTGCAGCGCTTTCTCATTCGGATTGATCTGCTGCGATGAACTGGCCTGCGGCAGAGCGATATCGATGCGCTGCTCCCTGATAAAGTTCGATGTCAGCAAAAAGAAAATCAGCAACAGAAATACAATATCAATCAATGGCGTCAGGTTGGGCGGTTGTCCGCTGCGTCGCGCACCTTCAAATTGCATGGCTAACCGTTTCAGGGCGATGAATATGGTCGTCTATGCTGATTTCATGAGCATGGGGGATTTGTTCCATGGCAATGGAGGCAGCCTGCTGCATGGCGCGAGCGCGTTGGTCCACCATGCCTTCCAATATATGCAGCAGTAGCAGCACCGGAATCGCCACGGCCAGCCCGGCTCCCGTTGTCACCATCGCCTCCCAGATGCCGCCAGCGAGTGCCTGGGCATCCACCTTGCCGCCTGCCGCTTCAATGACCATAAATGCCTTGATCATGCCGGTAATGGTGCCGAACAGACCCAGCAAGGGGGCTGTATTGCCCAGCCATGCCAGCGTGCGCAGCCCCGACTCCATTCGCACTAATTGTTCGCTGCCCACACGCGATGCAACGCGCACCAGATCTGTTACGCCATTGGCGGATGCGTGGCGCACCGCTTGCACAATGATGTCTTCCGGTGACATACGCTGTCCTGCATTGGCAGTCGGCTCTTCCAGCAGGCGTTTCTTGCCTGGCAGGCGCATAAAATAGATGAGGCGCTCCATGACAATGGCCAGCGCAATGGTGGAATAGCCCAGCAGTACCCACATCACAGGCCCGCCTTTAATCATCAGGGTATGAAAATCCATAACACCTCCCTTATAATTGCAGCATGCCGCCCATAACAGCCGCACCCATCAGTATCATTGCACTGCCGCCTATGCACCCTAATCGACCCGCCTGCATGGATAGTTGTGTGCGGATTTGCTGACCTGCCGCCCCCAGTCCGTACCCCAGCGCCAACTGGGCGGGGATAATTGCGCCCAAGCCAAATGATGCGCCGAGCAGCAGGCCCGCACCGACAGAGCCCGACGCCGCTGCTGATGCGCACACGGCAGCCAGCGGGGCGCACGGTGTCAGACTCATGCCCAGCCCCATGCCGAACATGCTGCCCTTGAAGATGCTATCTGCTTTTTTTCCATGCTTGCCACAGGAGAAACGGGCCGCCCGCCGCCACAACATCAAGCCTGAAAAAACCAGCAGTGAACCAAATACCCAGCCTGCATGCTGCGCGTTGATGCCCTGGGTAATGGATGCTCCAATCGCACTGGATACCACGCCCAGGATGCTATAACCAAGCCAGCGTCCGGCATTAAAACGAGCCGCCAGCCTCATGGTTGAGTGACTGCCGCCCTGCTCGGTCAGAATGGTCATGCCGAGGGTTGGAATGCAGGACAGCATGCAGGCGCTGGCACCGAAAGAGAGCCCCAGAATCAATGCTGTCGATGATGCGGCGATCAATACTTCCATTATGCCTTCACACTGCGGGTGGCAGCGCGTCGATTGTTCCACCATGCCAGCAGGTTTGCTTTCTCCCATGCCTTTTGCGCCTTGTTGCGATGCTTAAAATATTGCGGATCGGAAACCTTGATAGGAATCACGGCATATTTCATCGCCATCACGCCTTTATCGGGGCAAAACTCCACGCAGCGGCCGCACAGGGTGCAATCCGGGAACAGAATATCCCTTTCTTGTGAGGTATGGATCTCGCGAATATCCATCGGGCAGGCTTTAGCGCACAAGCCGCATTTATCGCACCGGGATGTATAATTTTTCACCAGCCGAACCAGGCCGATTTTCTTGAACATGGCATGCATCGCCAGCAGCGGACAGATGCGGCAGAACGGTTGCCGTGTCGTTAATCCCACCACAAGAATCAGACCGAACAGTGTATCGGCAAGAATCGACCATGCCATATAACCGGGTGTGGATGTATCAATACGCAGTTGATCCATATTGCCGTTAAACAGATTGGTCATAATGCGGCTGGGGCATATACGACAAAACGGATCGCCCAGCTCATGCCCGGTCAAGCCCAGCCCCGTCATCAATGGGAAAAATATCACCAGTAACCCAAGCATCAGCCATTTAACCGGGCGAATACGCTCCACCAGCTTATGATCCAGTGACTCCTCCCGCTTCAGCCCCAGTTTCTGACCGATCAAGCCAAGCAGCTCCTGAAACGTCCCCAACGGACAAATCCAGCCGCAGAACGCTTTATTGAGCAGTACGAATAAAATCATAAATGTGCCCAGCGTGGTCAGAATCGGCATGATCACAGGCATGCCCACCTGACCTGCCCGAATGGCGGGGCCGAGCAGGTGATCCATTTGATGTTGCAGGGGAATCAGTACGCAGTAGTCCGCTGTCTTGGCATCATAAGCGCAGGCCAGCGCAGGCAGCGCGCCGCTGATTTTATCCGCCGCATAAAACCCGACAATCAGCGAGCCATACACGAGAAAGACAAAGCTCAATAATTGTACCACTTTGCGAATGACCGAAAGATTTTTCCAGTGTGGCATGTCTATCCCCTTCCTCTGTTGTTGATTGGTGCTTTCTTCTGGCGGCGAATGAGCATGACCAGCCCCAGCAGCATGCCGCCGCCTGCCGTTGTCACACCCCATGAAAGTGATTGCCAGTGGTTGGCATCCACATTATAAGGGGAAGTCAGCGTCGTACGATATTGCTGCCCGTTTTGCATCTGCTGCACCGTGAGCTGCCATTCGGCGGGCGGGTTGTGCATACGCCCGGGCTTGATCGCTGTAAAATCATCGGGAACGGTCACTTGTATCATACCCTGTGCATCGGTGATTGCCTGCATGCTCGTTGCATGACTGGTATGGATGGTCACAACGTGATCAGCCAGCGGTTTCCCCTGAAACAGGATTTGGAAATGCGCCTGCTGGTTGCCTTGGTAATGCCAGTGCTCACGCGGCAACGGAGCCGGTACTATGTCCAGTTCCGCCTTGCTTACCGCAGTCAGCTCGGATGGCGAATGACCTGTTGGTTTACCGTGCAGGAACAGATAACGAATCGCTGTTTCATGCTGGTTGCCATGCCCTCGCTTGGCAACCAGCACATGGTAGTTGTTCTTGCCAGTCGGCTTGAAGTCCAGCTTGCCATTTTTCAACGCCATGTCTTGCGCTTTCAGGTCAGCATGGATCAAGCGCACGCTTGCGCCATCGCCATCATGCAGTGCAACATGTTTGGCGGCCAAGCGATCATGCTGCATGCCGCTATGCTGATGCGGCATCGGCTGCCAAAACATGGCGGCTCCAGCAGGAGCCACCCACGCCAAGGCCAGAACAGAGAGCAATCCAGCCTTGAACCTCATCATGCCCGCGAACCGGCATTGCCCTGCCTTGCTTTCGGTGAGCAAGACCTGCTTCTGTCCTGGCGGTGCAGTGCTTTCAGTTTTTCCTGTTGCGCTACCGATAGAATTGATTTGACCTGAATGCTGGGTAACAAACACGATGCAAGGCTTTCTGCCCGCAACTCTCCCATGCGCTTGCTATAAGCTTGAACATCCTTGTTGTCCGTGACCTTGCCTGAATACAGTTTGGCTCGGAATGCGGCAACGGTGATTTCAGCCCTGGCATGAGCCGTTGCGGCACCCGCCTCTGCCTTGACCAGCAGCTTGCCCACTTCTTCCTGCTGCTTTTTACTAAGTTCCAGTATCTTTGCGCTCTTTACAACCAGCCGTAAATACGCGAGCGACTCACCCGGAATGCTGTGGTGGGCTGATTTTGTGTGCTGCCTGTCATACGAACCATGTTTGCCCCGCTCGCAGGCAGTGGCTGCGGATGTCATGGCGGTTGTCACCAGTAGTATGGCTATGGCTGATATTAGTATCCGTTTTTTCATCATTATCTCCTTGGTTGATGTTTAAAATGTTGCTGTGATGCCAGCGGTAAAGCGCCGACCCGGGTTAACCACAATGGATATATCTTCAGCGTTATAAACAAAATCGCCGTTACTATCCCTGAATCCGCGCGCGGTGTTGTAATAGGTGCGATCCAGCACATTGTCCACGCGAGCAAACAGCGAGATGTTCACGGTATGTTTCGCGCCTATGGAGAAATCATAGTTGGCAAGCAGGTTGAATTCGGTATGACCGCCAATCTTCACCCGGTTGATTTCATCGGCGAAATAGGCCGATTGCGCGTTCAT
>JAJRTF010000069.1 GCA_021545585.1 Zetaproteobacteria bacterium | reverse complement strand
GATGAAAAACCGTGTTAGCATGCTTCATGGTCTGAATTCTCCGGAGCGTAGATTTGCTGTCTCAATCACAATAAATCTACCATATCCCTTGGGAATTCAGACCTTTTTTATCACCCCGGATTCCTTAACCGGACAGCAGTGCTATTTGGAATTGAATTCATCTGAAATAAGCATTATTTGGATAAGAAAGGGGCGTGCGCCTGCGAACGCCCCCCCATTTGGGTCGTTCCTCGAGAAAAGCCTCGATGCGTGTTTTAATCTGATCGCGCACGCGGCGGAATTCATCCATGATTTGAGCCTCGCTGCCGCTGGCCTTGACCGGATCGTCAAACGGCCAGTGGACTTTATTGCATGTCGCCGGAACCACCGGGCAATGCTCGTCGGCATGGCCGCAAACCGTTACCAGCGAATCCAGCAGTTTCGAATCGAGCACTTCCGATGCCTGCCCGGCTATATCCACCCCGGCCTCCTGCATCACGGCAATCGCACGCGGATTCTTGCCATGCGCTTCAATCCCGGCGGAAAACACATCAAAGCGATCCCCTGCCAGCGCCCTTAACCAGCCCTCGGCCATCTGCGAGCGGCAGGAATTGCCGGTGCATAAAAACAGCACGCTCGTTTTCACGAATTCACCGCCGCACTCTTGATATTGACACATTCATGCATGCCGCCGTACGACAGGCGAGATTGATCCTCCCCGCCCATCGTTTCACTCTGGACGAGAATTCCGGATTACGTGGCACATCTATTTTCCGATCCGCCCCATGATGCCGGATACGGCCTGTTGAATATCCGCAGGGAGAACGACGGTTTTGGCATTATCAGATTTGGCCATATCTTCCATGGATCCAATGTACTTCTCACCGAGCAGGAACATGGCTGGAAGCTCTTTATCGCCGATAGCCTGAGTAACGACCCCGATAGCCTCTGCCGATGCCTTGGCGAGCGTTACAGCTGCAGTGGCGTCACGTTCGGCAGCCATCTTACGCCCATCGGCTTCCAGTACAGCAGCCTCGCGTTCACCTTCGGCCTTGGTGACTGTCGCACGGCGCTCGCGTTCGGCTGCTGCCTGGCGCTCCATGGCATCCTGCATGGATCGGGAAGGTCGAATGTCTTGAATTTCGACATTTTTGAGGGTGATGCCCCAGTCGGCGATATTGTCTGCGATTCCTTCTTTCAGTTTTGTTCGGATTGTGTCGCGGGAAGACAGGGCATCGTCCAGTGCGATCTCGCCAATGATGCTGCGAAGCGTTGTCTGGATCAGGTTTTCGATACCGGACTGGAAATCTTCGATGCCGTACACGGCCTTGTCTGGTGACGTGATCTGGATGAATGCAACGGCATTGGTGATGATGACGGCATTATCTTTGGTGATGACTTCCTGATCGGCAATATCGAGCACAATTTCCTTGGTAGTCGGCTTCGAGATTACGTTGTCGATGAACGGGATAATGATATTGAGTCCGGGCTTGAGTGTTTTGTGGTACTTCCCGAGCCGCTGAACCACGTAGTTGTATCCCTGGGGCACGATACGAACCCCCATGCCGATGAGGATGGCAATGAGCGTGGCAAAGAAAAGCCCGATAAAAAGTGCAGGTGTCATAGTTAGTTATTCTCCTTTTTCTGTACTGCAAGAATGTTTCCGCGAACCTCGACAATTTCAACTTGATCGCCGGGTTCGAGTTGGCTTCTCGATGCGAATTGCCAGCGCCGGTCGCCCATGAACGGGGCGGCAAAAATCACATAGCCACTTTGTCCGGAAGGAGACACTTCATCGACGGTGCAATCATGGGCATCCCTGATCTGTGCATCAATATCGCCCGATGTTCGCAGCCAGCGTGTTTTCCTGAGCAGCTTGCGCGATGCGAGCAACAGGATACTGCTGGCAACGACAAACAGAATAATTTGCTTGGCCATCCCAAGCCCACCGGGATCATAAAGCAGGGTGATGGCCACAATCGCTGCTCCGGCTCCGAACCAGATCAGAACGGAAGTGAAGTACATAGCCTCGGCTGCAAGCAGCACGAGCGAGAGCGCCGCCCAGTAAAGAGCATGGGTGTCGATTCCCGCGAGGTATTCAGTCATTTCTTTCTCCTTGTCAATCGCAATGCTATTTCTCACCCATCAACACATAATCAACCGCTGCCATGAGCGCTTCTTTATAGGAGAATGCCGGAGAAATTCTGAGGTGCAATTTACACAGAAGGATTTACAGGCTCTGTGAAAACCATTTCGGTCACAGCGATGGGGTTTGTTGGCTTTAATGTGGCAGAGCGCACTTATCCTTCGGTAAAAAAACCTGCCGAATGGGCGAAGTCAACAAACTTTTTCTGATATTCAGTCATTTCTTTCAGGGCTGCCTGTGCTTCTTCCGTAGTATAAATTTCCATCAGGGATGCAGCATTATCCCAGTAGTATTCAACCATCCCGTCGAATGGGTCCGCCATTCCCCGGTCCTGCTTGAGTACAAGGTTTGCCTCGACCTGCAGGGTCAGGAACTTTTCAGATCTGACAGCCTCTGTCACAGATGCAATCCGTCCTATCAGTTTATCGAATGCTTCGGCATGCCATAAGTCCCTGAATTCCGACTGTAATATGTCATCTCTTTTTCTAATACAATTAACGAATCTGACCAAACCAGCCTCCCAACCAGCACACCGATCACAGCCTCCATGAATATTTTCAGGGGGCTGTGATATCAGTGCTATCTATATTTATTCAACCAGAGGTACACCCTTGGCAATCTGCATGTTCAAGAGAAGATCAAGCCGGTTATCAACCTGATAGAAGCGCGCCACCCGCTTGGCTGGCATCACTTTCTTGAACTTGCTTACAAATTTCTTTTTGACCTTAATCTGATCCTGCAGCACGTTAAGGTAGCGATTCAGCAGCTTTTCCGCAGCTTTATCACTCAATGCGTTATTCCTGTATGCATCTGCATAGTCGGTAATAACCGCGACCCGCTTATCGCCAATTTTTTGCATTTCTGCCCGATAATCATTGTACACTGACCAGAAAGCACTGCTTTCCTCTGCTGACAGCTGGATATTCTGGACGATTACGGCCTTGCGCTGTGTTTCCAGTGCAGCACGTGTCAATGTGATTTCCTGTTTAAACACATTGTTCGCTTTCAATCCGTCCTCGGCGGCATGCGCAGAAATCCCGGTCATGGTGCCCGTAAACAGCACGGCCAAAGCAAGCATGTATCTCTTCATTCTAATCTCCTTCATTTGTTGAAATTTGAAACTGCATAGTGGCAATATTTTCTTATTTAGCAAGGGTGGTTTCAAGATCGAAGTGCAACACGCCTGATATTTTGTTCGTAGTATTCACGGAAATCGAAGCCGGGCAAGAATAGCTCTGCAGGACATCGATATCCGAGGCTCTTACGCGGCCTGGTATTGAGCTTCAGCGCAATCTGGT
>JAJRTF010000068.1 GCA_021545585.1 Zetaproteobacteria bacterium | reverse complement strand
GCCGACTGACTACACCACTTCAAAGTCATCATCCGGATGCGGTGGCTTCTGATTCTTAATATACTCTTTCCATACTTCATCCGTCACATTTCCACTGGAGCAAACCCAGTAGCCCCGCCCCCACAAGTGCTACCCCCAATATCTCTTCTTCAAATGTCGATACTCTGACAGAAGCTTATGCGAGCTCTTTCCTTTCAGCTCAAGGTTATCGGCATGCTCAAGTACATAATGATCAAGCAATGGGGCGATGTCGGATGATGCTTTGATCTTTTCAACGATTTCGGCATGTACCCGGCGCCCGACTTCGGTATCCCATCGGTTGACGATGAAGCGCTGGGTCAGCAGATCGAATTGATAGCGTTGCCGTTTCATGCTTTCATTGTAGCGGAGCGCGGCGGAACTTGCATAACGGCTTTGCCCTCTTGAGTCGCCGGGGGGTGGCGGTCAATATAGGCGCATGAAAATAGTCACCTGGAATGTAAACTCCCTGAATGTGCGCTTGCCGCATGTTCTTGGTTTTCTGACCCGCGAGCAGCCCGATGTGCTTGCCTTGCAGGAAACGAAAGTACCGGACGAAAAATTCCCGGCCGCCGATATCGAGGCGGCAGGGTATCAGGTGCTTTATTCGGGGCAGAAAACCTATAACGGAGTGGCGCTCATCAGCAGACTGGCGGGCGAGGAGGTTGTCACGGATTTGCCGGGCCTCGACGATCCACAGCGGCGCTTGCTGGCCTGTACAATTGGCGGAATACGCATCATCAATGTGTATATTCCCAATGGTCAGGAAGTGGGCAGCGATAAATACGACTATAAGTTCCGCTGGCTGCATGCCTTGCGCGAATTTCTGGGGCATGAACTCGACCGCCATCAACAACTGGTGCTGCTCGGCGATTTCAATATTGCGCCGGCCGATATTGATATCCACGATCCGCAGCGCTGGCACGAAAAAATCATGTGTTCGACCAGGGAACGTGACATGTTCCGTTCGTTGCTGGAGCTTGGCCTGCACGACGTGGTGCGTGAACTGCATCCGGATGAGCCGCTGCACAGTTGGTGGGATTACCGCATGAACGCATTCCGACGCAAGTGGGGTATTCGCATCGACCTGCATCTGGCGACGGCAGCCATGCAGGCCACGCTTGCCAATGTAGCAACAGATTATCGTGCTTTGGAGCGACCGAGCGATCACGCACCTGTCTGGGTGGTGTATGCATGAAACAGTTTCAGGATATGCTCCATGTATCCTGCCGGGGGCGCGGTTTTTACAATATCACCCACGAGCTTGGGCAATTCGTGCGGCAAAGCGGCATTGCCTGTGGCATGTTGCATCTGTTTGTTCAGCATACCAGCTGTTCACTGATGATTCAGGAGAATGCCGACCCCGATGTGTTGCATGATATGGAGGCATTCATGGCGCGCCTGGTCACTGATGGCGATCCGATATTCCGCCATCGCGATGAAGGGCCCGATGATATGCCGGCTCACATTCGTATGGCGCTGACTGCCGTGTCGCTGGCTATTCCGGTGCGGGAAAGTGCGCCGGCCCTTGGCCTCTGGCAGGCGGTGTACCTCTACGAGCACCGTCAGCAGCATCTCAGGCGCAGGGTGATGATACACATCAGCGGCGAATAAAGAGCGCCGGTTTTCAGGAGGCGCCTGCCGTGCGCTGACGGCTGCGGATCGGATATCCGCGTGGACATGAATACAGCCGGCAAAGGCTACATTGCTTTACCTTATCCCGTGCAACAACTATGCTCGACCCATTAGTTTTTTCGGCCACAGGTAATTCACATGCTGCAACGTATTTTCGGGTTTTTTTCCCGCGACATTTCTATTGATCTAGGCACCGCAAACACACTGATTTATGTGCGCGGTGAGGGCATCATCCTCAACGAGCCTTCGGTGGTGGCCATCAATGTCAGTGGCGGGCCACAGAACAAGCGCGTACTGGCTGTCGGTACCGATGCCAAGCGCATGCTTGGCCGTACCCCGGACACGATTCAGGCGATCCGACCGCTGAAAGACGGCGTTATTGCCGATTTCGTAGTCACTGAAGCCATGCTCAAGCAATTCATCCGCAAGGTGCATAACCGGACCTGGGGCATACATCCCCGCATTGTCATCTGCGTGCCTTATGGCTCCACTCCGGTGGAGCGCCGTGCCATTCGTGAATCCGCGCTGTCGGCCGGTGCACGGGAAGTGTATTTGATTGAGGAGCCCATGGCAGCGGCAATCGGTGCGGATCTGCCGGTCACAGAGGCATCCGGCTCCATGGTGGTGGATATTGGCGGTGGCACCAGCGAGATCGCGGTTATTTCCTATGGCGGTATCGTCTATTCCCGTTCTGTCCGGGTTGGAGGCGATAAATGGATGACGCCATTATCAATCATTTGCGGCGCAAATACAGCCTGCTTGTCGGTTCTCCGACGGCAGAAAAAATCAAGATGGAGCTTGGCAGCGCCTTCCCGCAGGAAACCCGCCGGGAGATGGAGGTCAAAGGCCGCGACTTGATCAATGGTGTGCCGAAGAACCTGGTGCTTGATGATTCCGAGATCCTTGAAGCTCTGACCGAATCGGTGAATGCTATCGTTGAAGGGGTGAAGGTTTGTCTGGAACGGACTCCGCCTGAACTGGCTGCAGATATCGTTGACAAGGGCATCATGCTGACCGGCGGCGGTGCACTGCTGGTAGGTATTGATCAATTGCTGCGTGAGGAAACCGGCCTGCCGGTGACAGTGGCTGAGAATCCTCTCGACTGCGTTGTGCTCGGCAGTGGACGCGTCCTTGAAGAGCTGGATCGCATGCGGGGCGTTCTTTTCGAGGAATAAGCGCAAATGCTCAGGCGTCGTTCCCGGCTCTGGCTTGTTGGCATCATTGTTTGAGTCACCCTGTTTGTGGCCAGTAGAGCGTCGCTCGGTTCGTGGTCGATGCTCGCGACTTCTCCGGCTCTTGAATCCTTATATGCACCCGTGCAGTGGTGGCAGTCATTCAGCCTCTGGTTTCATGAGAGACAAACGCTTCAGGCCAATTATCTGACTCTGCAAAAACATCTTCAGCAGCAGGCGGCATTGATTCAGGAAGCTGAAAGCCTGCGCGACGAAAACCGTCAATTACGCAGGATTCTGGATATTTCAGGTATCACCGGTTATCGATGGCATGCGGCCAAGGTGCGCGGCCGCAGTCCTGAATCCATGAGTCAGCGTATTCTGTTGCAGGTGAAGGGTGTTTCACCTGATGATGTCATTGTTTCCAGTGAAGGGCTGGTTGGTCTGGTCGAAAGCCGGACCGGTCAGCACGCGACTGTACGTACCATTCTGGATGCTTCGGTGGCTGTGCCGGTGACGGTTCCCGGCACAAGTCTGGCAGCCCTGGTGCGTGGTCAGGGCGATCGTTTGAAAGTCAGTTTCGTACCCATTGAAAATGCACCCGAGGAAGGGGATGTATTGTATACCAGCGGTGCGGGGGGGCTGTTTCCGCCCGGCATTGCCGTTGCCCGAATCACCCGCGTTCAACCTGTGGCGGGGCAGTTATTTGCGCAAGTGGATGCAGTTTCGGTAGCCCACTGGCAGCGTGATAACTGGCTGGCTGTTGCTTCGCATCTGCAAAAGCAAAAGCCTGAGGCGGGCGTGCTGGATAGCAGCCAGCCATGACTGCACTGGCGACGCTGTTGCTGGCCTGGCTGGGCAGCAGCTTTAATCTGGCATTTGCCAGTTCCATGGTTCAACCGGATTGGGCCCTGGCCCTGCTGCTGGGCAGTCTGCTGGCACATCGGGCCAACTGGGTATGGGTTTTGCCGGGTGTGGCTGTACATGACTTGATGCTGCACTGGTCGCTCTGGGCCTGCCTGCCGGCGGCATCCATGATTCCGCTGGCGCTGATTTACCTTGATGAGCATCTGGGGGCGGGGTTGCCGCAGCGGATGTTACTGTTGTTCCTGGCCACCGGCAGCATGGTGGTCTGGGGATGGAGCCTAGCAGCATGGCTGCTGACTGCATGCCTGGCGGTATCAATCTGGTATGTGTTAACCAAACAATATGCATACGCAACTTGATAGCCGGCGCCGGTTTGATATCCGGATTCTTTTCTTTTACAGCATGATGGTGATTCTGCTGGGCGTGCTGGCAACGCATATTTTGCATTTGCAGTGGGTCGAACATCAGAAGCTGGCTCAGCAGGCAGATCGGAATCGCATTAATATTGTGCCGCTGTTGCCGGTGCGGGGTGAGATTATCGACAGTAAAGGGCGGCCGCTGGCCATGAATCGCATCGCCTATCAGGTGATGATGATCCCCGAGCGTGTTGAAAACATCGATCACAGCCTGCAGCAGCTTTCAGGGGCCCTGAAATGGCGACCGGCCAAATTGACGCATGTGCGTGAACGCGTTCGACGCTCCCGTCCTGATCGGCCGGTTTTGCTGGATGATAAATTAAAGTGGGATCAGGTGGCCCCTATTGCGGCCCGGCTGCATCATCAGGGCGGCATTGATGTACAGGTGGGCACCTACCGCTATTACCCTTATGCCGAGACCATGTCGCATCTGATTGGCTATCTTTCACTGGCCCGCAGCTATGATGTACAGGCGGGCTATCTGTCGACTGAATTTATCGGACGCACGGGGATTGAGCATTCTTTTGAGTCGACCCTGCACGGGCAGCTGGGAGCGCAGCAGGAGGAGGTTGATGCGCATGGACGCAGGATTTCCGTGCTTGAACGTACGGCGCCTGAAATGGGGAAGCAACTGCAACTGACCATCAATGCCAAGATTCAGCAGGCGGCAGCCAAAGCGCTGGGCAAACGGACAGGTGCTGTTGTGGTGATGGATGTCCAGAGCGGAGCGGTGATTGCCCTGTTGAGCAAGCCCGGCTACAACACCAATCGATTTATCACGGGCCTTGAAACCAAGCAATGGCAGGCATGGCTCAATGATCCACGTAAGCCGTTGTTGAATCGCGCCACCCAGGCAGCCTACCCGCCCGCTTCGACCTTCAAGCTGGTATCGGGCCTGGCCGGGCTGCGTCAACGGGCCGCACTGGCCACCGGCACGACGACTTGCGAGGGGGCGGTTGAATTGGCAGACCGGAAACTCCGTTGCTGGAAACGAAAAGGGCATAAGAAGCTCGGCATGCATCGGGCGCTGGTTGAATCCTGCGATGTGTATTTTTATGAACTGGGCGATCAGCTCGGCATGGCCAGCATCAGCGATGAGGCTGAACGCTGGGGCCTGGGGCAGAAAACCGGTATAGCGCTGTCGCCTGAATCACGCGGTACGATCCCGACCCATCAACCGAATATGATGGAGGCCATTCGACAGGCCGGTGCGCATAAGCGCATGAAATGGTTCAGGGGTGAAACCATGATCACGGCTATCGGCCAGGGTACCTTGACGGTAACACCTCTGCAGATGGCGCGTTTGGCGACAGCGGTTGCCAATGGCGGGCGTGTGCTTAAGCCGAAGCTTATCGTTGGCGCTGAGACCCGGGTGCTGCATCAGGTGGATGTGCAGGAGGATGACCTGCAGCGCATTCGCGATGCGATGTTTGATGTGGTCAATACGCCGCATGGTACGGCTTACTGGCCTATGCGCGGTCTGCCCTGGAAAGCGGCAGGAAAAACCGGCACAGCACAGGTGATTGCCATGTCTCAAGACGATGATGAGCAGAAGGCGGCACCTGAATACGATCGACATAAGGACCATGCGTGGTTTATGGGCTATGCACCCTTTGAGCAGCCAAAGATTGCCTTTGCCGTTTTCGTTGAACACGGCGGACATGGGGGCAGTGCCGCCGCGCCGGTCGCCGCGGCTGTGATTCGGGCTGCTGTAGCCGAGGGCCTTGGCGAGTCCTCTCTGCAAATAGCCTCAGGCGGCAAAAAACCGTGAAAGTTTTGCGTCAACTGGACTGGCTATTGCTTGCCAGCCTGCTGGGGCTGGCGGCCATTGGCCTGATCACGCTTTATGCAGCCGTGCATCAGGGTGATATCGGATTGTGGCAGCGTCAGGTTATTTTCTGGCTCATCGGGCTGGCGGTATTTGCCGGGCTTTGCTTTATACCTTTGCGTGTTCTCGGTCTGGTGTGCTGGCCTGTCTATGTGCTGGCCCTGCTGATGCTGCTTCTTGTCCCCTTCGTCGGTGATGTCCAGATGGGAGCGCGCCGCTGGTTGAATCTTGGTATTGTACATTTACAGCCATCCGAGTTGATGAAATGGGCGCTGATGTTTGTGCTGGCCAACTGGTTTGCGACCCGGGAAGCGAATCAGACCGCTCACCTGTTTACTGCCCTGATCTTGGCAGTATTACCGGCCGGCTTGATTATTCTCCAGCCCGACCTGGGCACAACCATGGTATTGTTGTTTGCCGCTACAGCCATGGTCATTGCCGCCGGACTGCCATGGCGCTGGTTTGGCTATGCTGTGGCGGCGGCGCTGGCGGCGGCACCGCTCTTGTGGCATTTCATGCATGCTTATCAGAAGCAGCGGGTGATGACATTCCTTGACCCTCAATCCGACCCGCTGGGGGCCGGTTATCATGTGATTCAATCAACCATCGCCATTGGCTCGGGGGGCCTGTTCGGCAAAGGCTTCCTTCAGGGAACCCAGGCTCGCCTGCATTTCCTGCCCGAGCAGCATACCGACTTTATTTTTTCGGTACTGGCCGAGGAGGGCGGCTTTATCGCAGTGGGACTGCTGTTATTCCTTTACGGCACCCTGATCACTCGAATCATTATGATTGCCGGACGCGCCCATAGCCGCTTTGCTTCACTGATTTGCATCGGCGTGGCATCAATCTTTATGCTCTATATCACGGTCAATATCGGCATGGTGTCCGGTCTGTTGCCGGTTGTGGGTGTACCTTTACCGTTTATCAGCTATGGCGGTTCGGCCTTGGTGACCATGCTGGCGGCTATGGGGCTGGTGATGCGTGTGGCGATCGAGTCACAGGGCAGGATTGCCTGGCAGCGACCGGGAAGCGCGCTGGTTTAAAGCAGGGTGACGGCTGCGGCTGTACCCAGAGCTGCGGCGAGGGCAAAGAACAGGGCCTTCAGGATCATTCGCAGCGCTGATTCTTCCAGCAGGTCATGCAATGCCACCGCCCAGACGGTGGTTTTCGGCAGTATGATCAGCATGCCGAGTAATGCTCCGGTCAGAAACATCGCCTGTTGCTGCAGAGGTGACTGCCAGTTCAGCTCCAGAAGCAGGTTTAGTGCGACCCCGCAGCCCGCCATCCATACACCGCAAAATGCCGAGGTGCCGACGGCCATGCGCAGGGGCAGGGATCGTCGCAGCAGCGGCACCAGCATGGTGCCGCTGCCAATACCAAGTAGCCCCGATATATAGCCGACCGGTCCGGACAGGGCGATGCATAGTCTGGTAGCAGATGCCTGTTTGACAGGCTTGAGGTCGCGGCCGTAATCAAACGCCACCCACAGGTCCAGGCCGGCCAGACCAAGTAATACCAGAGCTTCGGGTACATGCAGGGTCGTCCACAGGCCGAGGCCAGCCCCAATGACGAGGCCCGGTATCAGTTGTCGGCTGCCGGGCATATCGATATGGCCGAGCCGGTAATGGGATCGGGCGGAAAAGCTGCCGGTAAGAACCACCGCCAGCATGCTGGCCAGAACCGGCATGGCAATAGCTTCGCCGGCCTGCGGCATCAGGGTGTAGAAAACAGGCACATAAATCAGGCCGCCGCCAACGCCTGCCAGAGCGGCAAGGATGCCGCCGACACCGCCGGCCACCAGTCCGACAACCAGCCCGTAAATGAGCAAGAGAAAGTCCGTTTCCTGCATGACCGGAATCATGCTGCCGGCATCGGAAAATTCCTAATGAAATAACATTTCCGGGATTTCACAGGCCTATAGCCGGAGAAATACTGGCTTCACTTGGCGCAGGGCGTGGTTTTGATGGGCGGGATATCGCGATTTAGGGTCCAGGGAGGTACCCTGCGAAGCATGGCCAGGTCATCTGATTCCAGTACCCTGGCCAGATAGCTGTTGTTACGCATGACCGCCGCCATGTACAGATCCCCTGTGTCGGCAAAAAAGGTTTCCAGATGCTGATACATGTCCTTAAAATCAATATGCAGGCGCTGCTGGGCATGGTTGAAGAATAAAGGTGTTTTCTTCAGTAACGCTTCCGCCGACTGGTAGCCGCCACCGGGCGCGTCGGTCGAAGCTACTCCTGAGGCGACGAATTCCGGATACAGTCGATCACGGCATTTCTCCAGATAGCAGCGATCGGACATTTGGGCCAACAGATCGGCTGTGCCCATCATTTTTCCAAGTCGGCGCAGCTTGGCATCGTCCAGCGGGATTCGCTGCACCGGTATTTCGTAGCCTGTGAAATGAAGCATATGCGAACAGATGGGTACAGCATGGCCGAGACCGACCGTGGGCAGGTACTCGCCCAGAAAGCGGCCGCCACGGGATACATGTGTGGATGTATATTCAGAGCCATTGGCATGGCGGTGGTCATTCCAGCGACGGATATAACCGGAATCATGGAACAGGGCGGAGATAACGCCGAGTAAGGCCCCGAGGTGGCCGATACGCCCGTCCCTGGCATGCGCCTGTTCATGACCATGAATCAGCCGCATCATGGTCAGTGTGACATCCAGCGAATGTTGCAGGTCATGATAGGGGGCCTCGCAGGCCAGATAGCCGCGGTACTGGCCGCGAAACAGCCGTTCCATATCCTCAAAGGCCTGTTCAAGCGTAGCGGTTGAGATATCGGGGTATAGATCGGCATACAGTCTGCATACTTCACGGCAGACATCAGCAGCTTCGGTGACGTTAACGCTGTCGGTTACGTCATGTGTGCTACGGCGGTTCAGCATAGCGTGAGTATAGCCGGTTTTATGCTTGCCCGCCGTATAAGGGTGGGCAAAAGGCCGTATCAGCTGATCTATTTCCTGGGCGTGTGCTTGAACAGCAGATAGGCCTCATATTCCTGTAAATCCATTTTCCCCAGGATATACAACTCCTGATCGGCCAGCGTATCCGCATCCCTGATGGTATGCTCCTGATTATGGGCATGGGCGACTTTACGGCGTGTCAGCAGTTCTTCTGCACTGATTTCGACATCCCGCTGCATGGCGGCAGCCCGCCATTCTTCCGCATTCTGGTATGACATGCCGGTATTTTAGCGCAATTCGCTGGATAATGTCACTGCTGTCCGGTTAAGGAATCCGGGGTGATAAAAAAGGTCGGAACTCCCAAGGGATATGGTAGATTTATTGTGATTGAGACAGCAAATCTACGCTCCGGAGAATTCAGACCATGAAGCATGCTAACACGGTTTTTCATCAATTGCTCAGAGTGATTCCGCGTCACCGTTTTGAG
>JAJRTF010000067.1 GCA_021545585.1 Zetaproteobacteria bacterium | reverse complement strand
TTCGTCGTCCACACTACATGATATTTACAATCCCATACTGTGTGGCTGCCACGCTTATAGTCTTGCATACCATGGAAAAATACCTATCCGTCGCCTAAAGGCGAGGGGGTTACTGATCCCCTATCGGGGACTCTAAATTTAACGTCAAACGTTATATGTAACGCATCTATTTAATGGGTTTTGAGTCATCCGCCTGATCGGAAACTGCAGCAGGATCGGTTAGATGTTTCGGCAGCTCTTTTTTGGTCTTGCCGGCGAGATTGCCCAGCGTAGCGATCTGGCTGATCACATTTCCACGCCCGGTTGTCATGCGCTCCATTGCATCATCGTAGGCGTTTTTCGCACTTTCCAGGCTCTTTCCGATAGCTTCAAAAGATTCTACAAACAACGCCATC
Organism: Zetaproteobacteria bacterium; assembly: GCA_021545585.1. Classification (GTDB taxonomy): domain Bacteria; phylum Pseudomonadota; class Zetaproteobacteria; order Mariprofundales; family Mariprofundaceae; genus JAJRVH01. Next base: position 17,246 of record JAJRTF010000067.1, on the reverse strand, counting down.
TTGTCATGCAGCTTCCCTGCCCTGTCTATCAATTTAACGACATTCTCACTCTGCCGCTCATAGCGCCAAAGTTGCTCAATCAATTTCAACGTTGCATAAAGTGTCGATGGCGTCACCACAGCCACCCGTTGAGAAAACGCATCCTCGAAAATCCCCGCATCGGCTTCGATGGCCATCAGATACGCGCCCTCAATGGGGACAAACATCAGTACATAGTCGGGCGTATGCACATTCGGTAAATGATCGTAGTTCTTGGATGACAAGCCCTGAATATGGCCCTTCAGGCTGCGCAAATGCGCGGCAAGCGCTGTCTTGCGGGATTCATCATCAGGGGCTGATATGGCACGCTCATAATCAGTCAGCGAGACCTTGGAATCGACAATCACCTGCTTGTCACCCGGCATATAGATCACTACATCGGGGCGCAGCCGCCTGCCCTCTTCATTGGTAAAGGATTGTTCGCGGACGAATTCCTTACCCTCACGCAGGCCGGAAGTTTCCAGAATGCGCTCCAGAATCATTTCACCCCAGTTGCCCTGCGCCTTACTCTCACCTTTCAGCGCCTGGGTCAGACCGATCGCATCCTCGGACATCTGGCGATTCAATGTTTCCAGATGCGCCAGATGTTCTTTTAAAGAGGCCCGATCCCTGACGTCATTGAGATGTACCTCATCCACGCGCTTGCGAAACTCGCCAAGCTGCTCACGCATCGGTTTAAGTACTTCATCCAGGCTGCTTCGGTTCTTCTCGGAAAATGCCTTGCCCTTCTCCTCGAAAATCTGATTGGCGAGAAGCTTGAACTCATTACCAAGCTTCTGCTTCGCATCTTCAAGCAGAGCCAGCTTTTCACGTGCCGCTTCGCGTTCCTTGTCCATGGCTGTGGTCAGTTCAGCAATCGAGGCCTGATGCTCGGCAAGATCACGATGCAGCTCATCAATGCGTGCATCCTTCTTTTGCAGGACCACTTCAAACTCGGCAAGCCGCGCCTCGGCCTGAGAGCTGCGCTCATGCAGTTGTGCTTCTGTCACACGATACCGGGTAAGCTCGCCTTCCTTTTCCCTGAGCTGCGTTTCCGCATCAATCAGGCGTGCCTGCAAATCCGATTCAAGCTCCTGATGTGCCGCCGCCTGATCCTGATTGAGCTGCTTCAGCGCCTCGATATCACGCTTCTGACTACGATGATTGAAAAACCAGACCAGAAGTGCAGCACCCAGCAACATCAGCAGGCCCAAAGGCCATGGCTGCGTCAGACTCTCCCAGTTCATATGGATATGCCTACTTCAAAAGGCCTGAGACAGTTGCCAGCGCCTCTTTAAGCTTACCGGGCTCGGTACCCCCTGCCATGGCCATATCCGGCTTGCCGCCGCCCTTACCGCCGCAGATGCCGGCCACCTCACGCACGATATTGCCGGCATGGAAACGATCAATCAGGTCTTTGGTCACACCGGCAATCAACTGCACCTTGGGGCCGCGTTTCAGGCCAAAGACAATAATGCCGGATTTCAATTTGCCCTTGGCCTTATCCATCACATCACGCAAATCGCCGACAGAATCAGGCAATTCAGCCACCAGCAACTTCACGCCCTCGCAGTCGATTGCCTGCTTGACCAGATCATCGAGCAGACCGGTGGACTGTTTGGCTTTCAGTGACACAAGCTCTCTCTCGGCTTCCTTCAGCTTGCTCTGCAACTGCAGCACAGCATCGGCCACGCCCCCGGGCTGGGCCTTCAAAGTATTCGCAACATCAAACAGGGTCCGACTCTCATCCCTGAACGAGGCATACGCGGCATCGCCGGTCAGCGCTTCAATACGACGCACGCCGGCGGCAACACCCGCTTCAGAGACAATACGGAACAGGCCGATATCACCGGTGTACGATACATGCGTTCCGCCGCACAGCTCGGTAGAGAATCCGGCCGATACCACCCGCACCTCATCACCATACTTTTCCCCGAACAGCGCCATGGCGCCTGAAGCAACGGCATCTTCCTGCGTCATCAGCTTGGTGACGACGGGGAAATTCGCCCATATCTCACGATTCACACGTGCTTCGACCTTCTCAAGTTCTTCTTTAGATAAGCCTTGGAAATGACTGAAATCAAAGCGCAATCTATCATCATTAACCAGTGACCCACCCTGCTTCACATGCTCGCCCAGTATCTCCCGCAAGGCGGCATGCATCAGATGGGTGGCGGTATGATTACGACGGATACGGGCACGGCTTTCATGATGCACCGAGAAATGCGCCACCCCGCCACTGGCGATCACGCCCTCCTTTACCTTGCCGATATGCACATGCAGATCAGGCAACAGTTTCCTGGTCGCTCGAACAATAAAGGAGCCGGCATCGGTATTGATCATGCCTGTATCGCCAACCTGACCGCCCGACTCACCATAGAACGGCGTCTGGTTGGCGATCAGCCAACCCTCCTGCCCGGCCGACAGTTCACTCACATCCTGATCATCATAAAGCAGCCCGATGATTGCGCCTTCGGCAGTTTCCGATGCATAGCCGAGAAATTCCGTCGGCCCGTGTTTTTCACGCAGATCATACAGGCATTGAGGAATCTCTTTTTCGCCCGACCCCCCCCACGCGGCACGTGCACGCTGGCGTTGCTCCTCCATACAGACTTCAAAACCGGCGGTATCAAGGCTGATATCGCTGCCTTTGAGGATATCGGCCGTCAGATCCAGCGGAAAGCCGAAGGTGTCATACAGGGTAAACAGTGTTTCGCCGGGGATGGTGCCGCCATCACCCGCCTCGGCAACAGCCTTGTCCACCAGCTTCAGGCCCTTGTCCAGCGTCTGGATAAAGCGTTCTTCCTCGATACGAATCACCTGTTCGATATTGCCCTGCATTTCCCTGAGTTCGGTGAAATGCGAGCCCATTTGCTGAACCAGTGTATCCACGAGCTTATAGATAAAGGCTTCCTGCATACCCAGCAGCCGTCCATGACGACAGGCGCGGCGCAGGATACGGCGCAACACAAAGCCGCGCCCTTCATTGGACGGCAGGACACCATCGGCCAGCAGGAAGGATACCGAACGCAGGTGGTCGGCCAGTACACGCAGCGATGCATCACTGGCTTCGGCCGCACCCATCTTCACACCGGTCTGCTGCGAGGCGGCAGCAATCAGGCTCTGGAACAGATCAATATCGTAATTGTTATGTACGCCCTGCATTACCGCTGCAATGCGTTCTAGGCCCATGCCGGTATCCACCGACGGCTTGGGAAGCTCGGTCAGCACACCGCTTTCATCACGATTATACTGCATAAACACCAGATTCCAGATCTCGATATAGCGATCACCGTCTTCCTCGGGCGTACCAGGAGGACCGCCGGCTACTGCCGCGCCATGATCGAAGAATATCTCGGAGCACGGGCCACAGGGTCCGGTATCGCCCATGGACCAGAAATTATCCTTGGCGCCGATACGGGCGATTTTATCTTCCGGTACGCCAATCTCATCGGTCCAGATACGGTAGGCCTCATTATCCTCTTCATAGATGGTGACAAACAGGCGCGCCGGATCGAGTTGCAACTCGCCGGTCAGGAACTCCCAGGCATAGGCAATGGCCTCTGCCTTGAAATAGTCACCGAAGGAGAAGTTACCCAGCATTTCAAAAAAGGTGTGATGCCGGGCCGTATGGCCGACATTTTCAAGGTCATTGTGCTTGCCGCCGGCGCGCACGCATTTCTGGCTGCTTACAGCTGTGGCATAAGGGCGATGCTCCTTGCCCAGAAATGTGTTTTTGAATTGCACCATACCGGCATTGGTAAACAGCAGCGTCGGGTCGCCATGCGGCACCAGAGAGCTGGAAGGCACAACTTCATGCCCCTTGTCTGCAAAATAATCCAGAAAACTCTGTCGAATTTCCGATGTTTTCACCGCTTATTCCTCCGGCCTTTCATTCAAAACGCGCAGAATCGTAGCAGCATCATAGCCTTTGTTCCGCAAGAATCTTGCCTGACGCTGCCATTGCCGCTCATCATCGCGATAACGCCCGCCCGGATCGCGTTGCTGCAACAGCCTGCGGCATGCCTCTTCCGCGTCAAAGCCTTCGCAAGCTTCATCCAGCGCTGCCGCTACAGCGGCATGCTCCGCGCCCTTGCGACGCGCCTTTTCAGCCGCCAGCCATGGCGCTTCGCCGCGCTGTATGCGCGAGCGTAGAAAGAATTCTGCAAAGCGTTCCTCACTCAGGTAACATTCATCCTTCAATCTGACCAGTACCGCTTCGATACAGTCGGGTTCAAAGTCCTTGCCGGCCAGCTTCTGCCGCAACTCGGCCGTGCAATGTTCACGCCCGCTCAAAAAACGAATGGCAGCATGATATGCTGCCAGTTCATTCTTATCCAAAGCCAGTGCTCCTAGCAAGACCCCATCATCAACCAGCTACAGGAACTGCTTTCGCCTGAGGCAGATCGAGCTTCTCGCGCACCTGGGTTTCGATTTCATCCAGTATTTCGGGATGCTCTTTCAGGTACTGGATGGCATTCTCACGTCCCTGACCGATGCGTTCTGTCCCCTTTGCATACCAGGCCCCGCTCTTGTTCACCAGACCATGTTCAACGCCCATGTCGAGTACTTCACCGGCATGCGATACGCCCTCGCCATACATAATCGAGAATTTAGCCAGCTTGAATGGCGGCGCCATCTTGTTCTTCACCACTTTCACCTTGGTCTCATTGCCCAAAACCTCATCGCCTTTCTTGATGGAACCGGTACGGCGCACATCCAGACGTACCGAAGAATAAAACTTCAGCGCATTGCCGCCAGTGGTGGTTTCGGGGTTGCCGAACATCACGCCGATCTTCATGCGAATCTGGTTGATGAACACAATCGTGGTTTTGGAGCGTGAAATCGAACCGGTCAGCTTGCGTAGGGCCTGAGACATCAGACGGGCATGCAGACCCATATGCGAATCGCCCATGTCACCTTCCAGTTCCGCTCTCGGTGTCAGGGCCGCGACCGAATCCACCACGATGATATCCAGCGCTCCCGAACGGGTCAGCATATCAACCACTTCCAGCGCCTGTTCGCCCGAATCCGGCTGACTGACCAACAGATCCTCGACATTGACACCAAGATTTTCGGCATAGGCAGGATCCAGCGCATGCTCGGCATCGACAAAGGCAGCCTGCCCGCCAAGGCGCTGCGCTTCAGCTACCGCATGCAGGGCCATGGTCGTTTTACCGGAGGATTCAGGGCCGTAGATTTCAATCACCCGGCCGCGCGGATAACCGCCGACACCGAGGGCTGCATCCAGCGCCAGACAACCCGTAGGAATCACATCCACAGCCACCTTGGCCTGATCCCCGAGGCGCATAATAGTTCCTTTACCAAACTGGCGTTCAATCTGACTTAGCGCTGTATCAAGCGCCTTGGCTTTATCCGACATGTTTATCCCCTGAAATTAATCTTGTGCGCCCATCAAAGGCGCCGTGCAGGCAAAGCTTTCCAGCCTGCGATATTGCGGCCCTTCGGGCCTCAGTATCGACTGAAACAGACATAGATGGCTGCATCTCCAATCCATCACCGGAGGCCCGGGAAAGTCCCGATCCAGCCAGCCGAAAGGCGCTTTTCCATGTCCGCGAAACGAAGCCTCTTTCGCACCTCGCTTACCATCAACCTGTCTGCGAACGGTATCATGACCGACCCGTCGACAACAACGGGCAAGATGCTTCAGCCGATCAATCTCTCCAACCTCATGCACACCGGCCCAGAATACTTTTGGTCGCGCCGGCTTTGGAAACACCCCGAAACCGCTGGTATAGAGATGCAAGGGCGATGTGTTTTGTGCGCATTCACACAACCCTTCGGCCAGATCATCGGCATCATGACCACTAACCTCACCGTAAAATGCCAGTGTTACATGCCACAGGTGGGACGGCACATCGCACCAGACATCCGTATCAAGATCAGCATGCACCTCAAGCCACCAGTCCTGCAAACCATCCCTGATGTCATCGGGAATTTCCAGTGCTGCAAACAAACGCATGCGATAAGCCTAAGCTGATTTCCCGGCCGCATACTCCAGCAGGGTCAGAAATTCAGCACGACTGATTTCACGCGCTCCCAGGCTCGCCAGATGCTGGGTATGGAACTGGCAATCAATCAGCTCCCACCCCTGTGCCAGAGCCCGAGCCACCAGATGCGCCAGAGCCATCTTCGAAGCATCCGTCCGGCGACTGAACATTGATTCGGCAAAAAACACGTTCCCATGCAAAACACCATACAACCCGCCGATCAGTTGATCGTCCTCCCATATCTCCAGTGAATGAGCAAATCCCGCCTCGTGCAGGCGCCGATAGGCAACCATCATCTCCGGCAATATCCAGCTGCCGTCTTCATCACGGCGGGAAATGGATGCACAGCTGTGAATCACCCCGGCAAAGGCCTGATCCCAACTATGATGATAGCGATCCTGACGCAGGCGCCGTTGCAAGCGTCTTGAGCAATGAAATTCCCGGGGGAACAGCACCGTACGTGGATCAGGACTCCACCACATGATCGGATATTGTTCGGAATACCATGGGAAAATGCCGTGGCTGTATGCCTCCAGCAGGGTTTCAGGCTCAAGGTTGCCGCCAATAGCCAGCAACCCGTCATCATCCGCCTGCATCGGTGGAGGAAACTCGATACTCATGGCCAATGCATGGCCCGATCTCTTTTCAATATGATCCTTGCGCATCGGGATTGAGCCTAGCAGCACGGGGAACGAAAAAAAGAGGGCTGCCAGTGGCAGCCCTCAGGGAGAATAAGATTCCCGATATCAAATCAGGAGATCACCTTGTCACGCAAAGCCGGCGACATAAACGCACCCACCACACGCCAGATCAGCAGGCTGCCGTCTTTGGCAATATTCAGTGTCAGCTGAATACTCGGATCATCCTTTTTGGTTATCACCACAGACAGATGGCTATAGGCCCAGTTCTTGGTCTTCCAGTCAACATCGACGAATTCGGTGCCGTTCATGGTCTTCTCTACCAGCCCGCCCCGAATCAGCACATCAAGCAGGTTTTCCGGGCTGATCTGTAATTTAGGGCTGGTCACCACTACATCCATTGAGGCGGAGTACTTGCTGTTGGGGTTCTTCTTCACCTCATCGAGCAGGCCGGGCATCTGCGAAAGCAGCGTGCGATTGGTCTTTTCGAAATTGATACTATCTTTCATTTCTGCTGCATCATTGGCCAGCACCCCGTCATGCAGGTGCCCCTTGGTGAAATACAGGCCCCCATACGAAGCCACCACCAGCACCAGCGCGCAGGTAATATAAAACAGCACCATGCGCAGTGCATTATTCTGTTTCTTATACTGCGTGCCTTCGAATACATCGTTGCGGGTTTTGATATCCCGTACAACCTTTCCCTCATCCTGACTATATCCGCTCATCTTGCGAAAACCTCCCGATTAAATCCAAAGTAATGACGCAGTCTAACGGAAGATGTATGTGGGATGCAATAATTGCCATCAAGCCCTTTGCTGCACAAGTCCGGCTGCAGCGGCACGCAAGCTGCAAAAAGCATGATATATGCTGTCTCTGGCTGCTGAGTGCCCGGAATCCACGCCTATCATGCGATCAAAATATCGAGCCAGATGATCCGCCTCAATCCGACCTGAAACCAGAGCTGTCTTTTTTCCGGCTTTACGCGCCGCCAGCGCCAGCTTGAAGGGAATCTTGCCCCGCAATGTCTGAGCATCGGACTGCCCTTCACCGGTTACCAGCCAGTCGGCTCTCTGCAGGGCTCGCTCAATACCGGCCACCTGTATGATGTAATCAGCTCCAGATAGCAACTCGCCGCCCAGCAGTGCAAGCGCAAAGCCAAGCCCTCCGGCTGCCCCGCTGCCGGGCAGGGTGTGAGCCCGAGCAGCAAAGGCCCGTTCGCATAAACCGGCATAGTCTCCCATGGCTGCATCCACAGCCAGACACTCGACCTCAGCCAGACCTTTCTGAATACTGAACATTTGGCTGCTGCCCGATGGGCCGGTGAGCGGCGCATCCACATCGCAAAGAACATCGATGTGCATATCTCTCAAGGCCGGCAATAACATGCTGTGCTCCACCGATCGGACCCGCAGCATCCCATCAAGGTCAGGAGTGACCGGCAATCCGTTCGCATCTGTTGCCCCCATACCCAGCTGCATCAGCATGCCCAGACCGCCGTCACCGGTTGCTGAGCCGCCAAGCGCAATGATGATATGGCGGATATCTGCATCAACGACTTGTCGCATCGCCAAACCAAGCGCCGAACTGCCCCGCTGCATGAGGCCGGTGCGGGTCATCTGCGGCAGCGAAAGACCGATCATCTGTGCCGATTCGATGACGGCAACCTGGTGACTTCCCTGCGGGTCAGGCTGTGCATAGACAAGATATTCGGCACATGGATGCTCTTCTGATGATGGAAAATCGAATCTTTTACGCTGAACGCTCATCGATTGCAGGTGCGATTCCAGTACTTCCAGTGTCCCCTCACCTCCATCGGCCATCGGTATTAGCTGAATTCCCGCACGGGGATCAATACTCCGGATGCCATCGGCCATGGCCTCGGCAGCCTGCCTGCTCGTTAATGTTCCCTTAAATGAATCCGGCGCGATCAGATAATTCATTCGTGCTCTTCAAAGAACCAGCGCACCTCGGCCAGGTCATCGCGAATCGGAGCGGCCGGCAGATTGGCCACCACATCACGTCCATAACGCTTGTGGTACAGGCGGGAATCCAGAAGAGCCATAACGCCCATATCAGAAGTGGAGCGGATCAGGCGTCCTGCTCCCTGACGTAATGTTGCGATAGCCTCGGGCAACTGGATATCGGCAAAGCCATTGCCGCCCTTGTCCTCACAACGGGCAATGCGAGCTCGGAGCAAAGGATCATTGGGCGGAGCAAAGGGCATTTTATCAATAATCACCATGCTTAACGCTTCGCCCGGCACATCCACCCCCTCCCAGAAGCTGCGCGTACCGCATAGCACGGAATGCGTATCGCGGCGAAAGGACTCCAGTATGGCATCCCGGCTACCGCTCTCTCCCTGGATCAGCACCTCCCACGGCAAACGCCGGGCCAGCTCCGGCCCGATCTGATTCAGTGCCGACCACGAGGTAAAGAGCACAAAGGCACGCCCCCTGGATGCCCGGATCAGCGTTTCCATTTCATCTGTCAGCGCCTCGACACCCTGCTCACTGCGTGCATCCGGCATATGGCGGGGCAAATAAATCATCGCCTGACTGGCATAATCAAAGGGTGACGGGTGAAATACCTCCAGCGCATCATCCAGTCCCAAACGATTACGGGCATAATCAAAGCTCTGCGATACCCTTAACGTTGCCGACAACAGGATGAATGATACCGATCGCTGCCATAGATGCTCGTGGAGTACGGGCCCCGTTTCGACCGGTGCGACGGTATGACGTAAATGCTCGCCCGTTCCCTCACTCCAGCCAACAAACCCTTCGGGAGGCTGCTGCACCATGGCAATATCATCAGCGATCTGAGTAGCCCGGTCATAGAGCTTGGCAAATTCCTCATTGCGCTCTGCGCGCGGGCCGAAATCGGCAAGCACCTGGTTCCATGACGCTTCGAGCACATCCAGGCCCTTGTTCAGGAATGCATCAAGCACGGTACGCCCATGTTCGAGCATCCCCTTTTTCAACGCCGGCTCATCTCCCACTTCGTCCAGCAGGGTCTGCACATCATTGAGCCACTGGATAAAGTGCATGCGACTCAGCTGCAGACCGAAATGCTGGCAGGCGAGCTCCGGCAGCGCATGCGCCTCATCAATCACATATACATCGAATGGCGGCAATATCTCGCCGAAATCACCCGATTTCAGGGCAGCATCGGCCAACAACAGACTATGATTGGTCACTACAATATCAGCTGATTGCGCCTTCTGCCGAGCCTTCATCAGCGGACATCGCTCGAACTCCGGGCATTTCGAACCGGCACATTGATCGGCCGTAGCCGTCACCATCGGGCCGATACCTTTGGCGAACACATCAAATGCCAGTCCGGCCAGATCGCCATCGCGTGTTTTTTCAGACCACTCCAGCACCTTCAACATCGATTTCTGGGCCCACATTTCAAGCTGCCCGCTGCTAATATAGCGCTGCATACGGTGCGGACACAGATAATTGGAACGTCCTTTGAGCAGTGCCACCTGCCGTGATGCACCCAGCGCTTTCTGCACTGCCGGAAGATCACGATGCACAAGCTGATCCTGCAGGGCCCGTGTATGGGTAGAGATCAGCACCTTGTCATCCGAACGCAGTGCCGGAATCAGATAAGCCAGCGTTTTGCCGGTGCCGGTTTCCGCTTCAGCCATTAAAATGCTGCGCTCCTGCATGCTGGCGGCGATTTCTGCGGCCAGTGCAATCTGCTCGTCGCGCCGTACATAACCGGGCAAAGCTGTCGCCAGCGGCGAATCATCTGCGAAATCCTTCTGAACACGCAGGCTCAGAGTGGCATCATTGATCACTTCTGTTGATGCAGTGGATGCAGGCAGGCGACCGTGTCATGTTGAAGAACATTATCGAAGCCAGCACAATCTTCACGGGTATAGGCACAGCGGGTTCTGAATGCACAGCCAGTTTCAGCCAGACCTTCATCTGCTCCTTTTGACGTAGCGGCCTGCGTACGTTCCGCAGGATGAGCAATAGGACGGGCTTGCAGCAGGGCTTCAGTATACGGATGCATGGGCGCGGCAAAGACATCCGCAGCCTTTCCCTGCTCGACCACACGACCACCGAACATCACCGAAATACGCCCGGCCATATGCCGCACGACCGATAAATCATGCGAAATAAACAAATAGGCCAGGCCGCGCTTGTCCTGTATATCCTTGAGAAGATTCAGAATCTGCGCCTGCACGGACACATCCAGAGCCGAGACAGGCTCATCCAGCACCAGCACTTTGGGCTCAATAATCAGGGCGCGGGCAATGCCGATACGCTGGCGCTGGCCGCCCGAAAACTGGTGCGGATAGCGATCCATGCCCGATTCATCCAGCCCGCAAATATCCAGAGCCTCAGCGACCCGGTCCCTTCTTTCCTGACGTGACAAATCCGGCTGATGCACCCGTAAACCTTCAGCCACGCTCTGCCAGATTCTCATGCGTGGATTCAGGCTGGCAAAGGGATCCTGGAACACCATCTGAATATGGCGGCGCATGGGGCGCAGTGCATGTGCACTCAATGCGGTGACCTCTTCACCATCCCAGAATACCCGACCCGCACTGGGCTCCAGCAAACGCATCACCAGCCGCGCGGTGGTTGATTTGCCGCTACCCGACTCTCCGACAATCGCCAGTGTTTCGCCCGCATGCAGATCAAAGGATACATCGGCCACCGCATGTTTATCCTTACCTATGGCGCGAAACATGCCTTCGGCACTGAATACCTTGCCAATACCATGTGCCTGCAGGACGGGACGATTCATGATGCCTCCGGCACATGCAGGCAACGGGCAGCATGTGCTCCGTCATGCCACCTTTCAGCGGCGGGCACAGCCAGCTGACAATCATCCCTGACCAGCTCACAGCGGGGTGCAAACCGGCAGCCTTTCGCCCAGTTTCCCGGGGCCGGAACCTGGCCCGGAATAACCTGAAGCGCCTCGCCTACCTCACCCACCTCGGGCCGGCAGGCCATCAGTGCCCGCGTATAGGGATGGGCAGGCCGGTCAAAAATACTTGCTACAGGTCCGGATTCAACGATCTGACCGGCATACATAACCGCCACATCATCACACATTTCAGCCACCAGGCCGAAATCATGGGTCACCAGCATCAGACCCAGACCGCGCTCACGCTGCAGGCCTCGCAACAAGGCGATAATGCGTTTCTGTACCGATACATCCAGTGCCGTTGTCGGTTCATCAGCAATAATATAATCAGGGTCTGCGGCCATGGCCATGGCAATCAGCACGCGCTGGCGCATACCGCCGGAAAGTGCATTCGGGTATTGCCTGAGCAGCATCTCGGCATCCTGCAATCCAACATCGCCCAATAATGATAAGGCGCGGGTACGGGCTTGCGCCTTGTCGAGATCAAGGTGCAGACGGATCACTTCAATCAACTGGCTGCCTATGGAAAAAACCGGATTCAGGGCTGTCATCGGCTCCTGAAATACCATCGCCACCTTACCGCCGCGCATGCGCCGCAGGCTCTCATCCGGCATGCTGAAAATACTCTGTCCATCGAGCAGAATGTCGCCCTGGGTGCGCGTTACGCCCTGATATTCACCCAGACGCAGCACAGCCTGCGCGGTCAGGGACTTGCCACATCCGGATTCTCCCACCAGACCCAGTACCCGACCCGGTTCCAGCGTCAATGACACAGCCGAAACAGCCTCAACAAGCTGCCCCTGTATGGAGACGGACAATGACAAATCATGAATCTCAAGCATGCCGGCAGTGTGACGGATGGCAGGCTCGGTTTCCAGCCCGGTTTTCAGGGCTCTCTGCGCATCAAAAAGGAAAGGGCCGCGAGTGGCGGCCCCATAGCGGGTCTTTAAGCCCGCACATCGTCAAACCGATGACGATTAATGGATTTCGATCGCTTTCGGTTTGGCGCTTTCGGTTTTCGGCAGGCGAATCTCAAGCACACCGTCCTTCATCGTAGCATCCACCTTGTCGGCATCGACGGTACGCGGCAGGCTGAAGCTGCGTGAGAATCGGCCGTAGGAACGTTCAGTGCGATGTACGTTTTCTTCTTTGACATCTTTCTCGTATTTGCGTTCACCTGAGACGGTCAACACGCCATCGTGCACATCCACATGTACATCTTTCTTGGCAATACCGGGCAATTCAGCATGAACCAGTAATGCATCATCGGTCTCACGAATATCCACCGCCGGGATCCATGTGCCGAAATCAGTAACTGCCTCCATGCCGCTGTCGTCCAGCAGACGACTCAGGCTACGCTGCATGCCTTCCAGTTCCTGCCAGGGAGTCCAACGCATCAGAGTCATTTTTTCACCTCCATTTATATTAAAAGATCGTCGAAGATATCTCCGACATTCTTTATATGGGGGTGTATAAACAGCGATTCAAGGGGTTTTGAACACAACAAAAAGGCCGCTTTATGAGCGGCCTTCCTGTGTACCAGAGAGCTGATTATTTGTGGAGCCTGGGTGACTCTTCACGCACAGCCCGGAAGAACTCAATGGCATGTTCCTTTGGAACATCCGGAGTGATACCGTGACCAAGATTGAACACATGCCCGTTTCCATGCCCGAATTTAGCCAGAATATCCTTCACTTCGGCGCGGATACGTGCCGGATTGGCATACAGCATGGTCGGATCCATGTTACCCTGTAACGCCACACGATCTCCAACGCGCGCTTTGGCTTCATCGATATCAATCGACCAGTCCAGACCCAGTACATCACAACCGGTATCGGCCATTGCTTCCAGCCAGCCCATGCCACCCTTGGAATAAAGAATCACGGGGACCTTGCGGCCATCATGTTCACGCGTTAACTGCGATACAATGCGTTGCATATATGCAAGCGAGAACTCTTTGTAATCGCGGGTATTGAGAATACCGCCCCAGGTATCAAAGATCTGTACAGCCTGCGCACCGCTGGCGATCTGACCATTCAGATAGGCGGCAACCGAATCGGCCAGCTTTTCAAGCAGCAGATGCATGGTGTCCGGCTCGTTGAACATCATCGCCTTGACCCTGGAGAAGTTCTTCGAACCTCCGCCTTCAACCATATAGGTCGCCAGCGTCCACGGAGAACCGGCAAAACCGATCAACGGCACGCGCCCGTTCAGATCTCTGCGAATGGTACTTACTGCATCCATCACATAGCCAAGGCCCTGTGTCGGATCATTCAATACAGGTAGCTTCTCGACATCCCCGCGGCAGGTAATGGGATCAGGAAACTTTGGCCCCTCGCCAACGCCAAAGGTCAGCTCCATACCCATGGCCTCCGGCACGACCAGGATATCCGAGAAAAGAATCGCCGCATCGGCATCAAGGATATCAATCGGTTGCAAAGTCACCTCGGAACACAGTTCCGGGTTGCGGCACAGATCAAGAAAGCCGCCGGCGCGTTCGCGGGTGGCACGATATTCAGGCAGATAACGCCCGGCCTGACGCATCATCCATACCGGTGTGCGCTCCACGTCCTGACGCAGGCATGCCCGCAAAAACAGATCATTCTTCAATTCAGTCATCAATCAATCCTTGAACCACAAAGTTTGAGAAGACCAGGTAAGCATCGCCTCCTGCTCTCCATGGCAAATATCATTCATCCCAGATATAACCCTCGGTCGGGCTGGATGCTGAGGCAAAAGCCCGTTTCGGCATGCGCCCGGCAAGATATGCCTGTCGCCCTGCCCGCACCGCATCACGCATGGCCCGCGCCATCATGCACTCATCTTTCGCTTCGGCAATGGCTGTGTTGATCAGGCATGCATCGGCGCCCAACTCCATCGCTTTGGCCGCATCCGAAGCCGTACCGATTCCCGCATCGACAACAACAGGAACTTTGGCGCGTTGTTTGATCACACGGATATTAAATGGATTGGCAAGCCCGCGCCCGGAACCGATCGGATTGCCCAGCGGCATCACAGCGACACAGCCGATCTCCTCAAGCCGCAAGGCCACAATCGGATCATCCGAGGTATAAACCATTACCTGAAAGCCTTCGGCAACAAGGGTCTCGGCTGCTTTGATCGTTTCCACGACATTCGGATACAGCGTTTCGGTATCGCCGAGCACTTCCAGCTTAACCAGATCCCAACCGCCGGCCTCACGGGCCAGACGCAGGGTGCGCACGGCATCCTCGGCATTAAAACAGCCCGCGGTGTTAGGCAAAATAGTGTATTTCTTCGGGTCGATATAGTCGAGCAGGTTTTCCTTGCCGGGGTCGGTAATGTTCACACGACGCACGGCCACAGTAATCAATTCAGCTTCAGCTGCCTCAGTGGCCGCTTTCGTGGTAGGAAAATCCCTGTATTTGCCGGAACCGGCAATCAGTCGCGATTTAAACTCATAGGTTCCAACTTTCAATATGTCAGACACTTATACCTCCGCAGAAACTTTCCAAAACAGGCCCCTGCTTTAAATTCGTTCAACAAACCGCGCCACTCCGGCACTATCCCCCGCCGATCATATGTACGAGCTCAATACGATCCCCGTCACTCAGGAGCGTATCCGCATACATGCTCCTGGGTACAACCTCAAGATTCTGCTCAATGGCAATCATGCGCCTGGTGAGGCCTAATTCCTCGATCAGTTCACTCAGGCTGCGGGCCTTCACCTGCCTGGGTTCCCCATTGAGATGGATCGTTAATTCAGCAGACGATTGAGCAGACATACGACCTCTCACAATTTACAAAAAATATGCTATATTGGGCGAAAATAAGCCAAAACAGGCGTTATTTTGTCCATTTTCCAGCAAGGTTCCTTCGACATGCGTTGACCGGGTTAAAGCAGATGCGTAGCGTGAGGCACATGCTAGCAGCAACTTCACCGGCACCCAATAGCCAGCCTGCGAATGGTGCAAAAACACCCCCCCGGCCAGCCCCTACGCCAGCGAGCTGGGCCGGTGTGTCCATCTGCATGCGGCAGGCTCGTGAGGCCTGTCAAACCCATGCATACGATAAGGCCGAGGCAGTATTGCTTGAGTTGATTGAATTTGCGCCGGCTGAAATTCAGGCATGGCAATTACTGGCGCGCGTTCAAAAGGGACTGGGAAAGACCCATCAGGCCATTGACAGTGCTACGCGGGCTCTGGAGTTGCAGCGCGCAGCTCAGGACAAGACGGATATCCCCGCTTCCATCACACTGGCCCGGCTCCTCTGGGATCAGGGCGACAGTGAAGCAGCCCGGGCGATGCTCGGCATCCTGATGCTGCGCCGACCCGATGATGAAGAATTAGCAGGCCTGAAGCAGCAATGGGAAATGGAGATGCCGGCATGAAGAAATTACGCATTTTAATTATGCATGGCCCCAACCTGAATCTGCTGGGTACACGTGAACCCGGTCACTATGGCACCGCAACACTTGCCGATATTAACCAGCAGCTTATTGAGCTGGGAGACCAGCTGGGCGTTGAAATCATACCGTTCCAGAGCAACCACGAAGGGGAGCTCGTAGATCGCATCCAGCAGGCAACAGGCAGTTCTTCAGATAGCGGTCAGATTGACGGCATTGTGATTAATCCGGCTGCTTATACCCATACCAGTATCGCCATTCGCGATGCACTGCTCGCCTCTCACATCCCGTTTGTGGAAGTACATCTTTCCAATATACATCGCCGCGAGGAATTCCGGCATCGTTCCATGCTTGTCGACGCAGCCTCAGGCGTAATCGCCGGATTCGGAGCAAGCTCTTATATGCTTGCCCTGCGCGGCCTGAATGAACTATTACGCAACCCATCTTAAAACAGGAGAATACCGTGGATATAGCCCAAATTCGAAAACTCATCAAACTGGTTCAAAGTTCTGATCTGACTGAAATCGAGGTCACTGAAGGTGATCAGACGGTACGGATTTCACGCCAGAGTCAGGCCGCTGCAGCTCCGGCTCAGCAGACATACATTGCCCCACCGACTCAACCTGCAGCACCCTCACCGACTCCTGCGGCCCCTGCAGCAGCGGAAAAATCTGAAAGCGAGCATACGGTAAAATCACCGATGGTCGGTACATTCTACCGTGCCCCGAGTCCGGATGCGGAAAATTTTGTCAGCGAGGGCAAGAAGGTCAAAAAGGGTGATGTGCTTTGCATCATTGAAGCCATGAAGATGATGAATGAGATCGAAGCCGAATATGATGGTGTAATTGAAGCCATCCTGACTGAAAATGGCACGCCGGTAGAATACGGACAGCCGATCTTTATTATCACGCCGCTGGCGTAATCGGGGGCGACATGTTTCACAAGATTCTTATCGCCAATCGAGGCGAAATCGCTGTTCGCATCATTCGTGCCTGTAAGGAAATGGGTATTCGTTCAGTGGCTATCTATTCCGAAGCCGACAAAGATTCCATGCATGCCCGTCTGGCTGACGAATCAGTCTGTATCGGGCCTGCCGCCGGAGCCCAATCCTATCTTAATATCGCAGCTATCATGGCAGCAGCTGAACTGACCGATGCGCAGGCGATTCATCCCGGCTACGGCTTTCTGGCGGAAAATGCCGAGTTTGCCGATATTATCCTGGAATCAGGCCTGACCTGGATCGGCCCCAGCCCTGAGTCGATGCGTATTATGGGCGACAAGGTTTCAGCCAAGCAGAAGATGGAA
>JAJRTF010000066.1 GCA_021545585.1 Zetaproteobacteria bacterium | reverse complement strand
TCGTTGGCCCGCCACTGTTAACTGTAGCGGTTTGCAGCTGCGCAGGAACAGCGATGTATTAAAATACTGTTCGAGCGCCTTGATCTGGTGAGACAGGGCGGACTGGGTCAGGTGCAGTTGTGCTGATGCATGGGCCAGTGATCGGCTGCCGGCAATGGCTTTCAGGCTGCGCAGATGGCGCGTTTCTATAAACATGAATTCTCCTCATGATAAATATTATTTTTATGAGTTTGATCGAATCATCGCCCGCGCTCACGCTTTGCGCAACCGGCCCGGCGGGATTCGATGCGGATGTTGATCAGCAGTATACGTGCCCGCATGAGGACTGAACTGGAGGATAGTATGACATATATACACAATTTGGGGTTTCCCCGTATCGGAGAACAGCGTTCGTTGAAGGTGGCGCTGGAACAGTACTGGCAGGGGTTGATGGGTACAGATGAGCTGTTGCAAACCTGTACCCGGTTGCGCAAGCGGCATTGGAAGATTCAGATGGATGCAGGCCTGGATTATATCCCGGTCGGCGATTTTTCATATTATGATCATGTGCTGGATATGTCACTAATGCTCGGCGTCATTCCGGAACGTTTTGACTGGCATGGCGGGGATGCAGATCTGGATCTCGGTTTCAGAATGGCTCGGGGCAGGGCGCCGTCCGGTGAGAATGTCGTGGCATGTGAAATGACCAAGTGGTTTGACACCAATTATCACTATATCGTGCCTGAGTTCAGCCACGATCAGTCGTTCAGCCTCTCGTCAGACCGGCTGTTTGCTGAAGTGGCGGAAGCGCAGGCCATGCGCTTGCCGGCCAAGCCGGTCATACTCGGGCCGCTGAGCTATCTCTGGCTGGGCAAGGTCAAGGGTCGGCCATTCGACAAGCTGTTATTGCTGCAACGGTTGATCCCCCTGTATCGTGAGATACTCGACCGTCTGGATGAGCAGGGCGTGGCATGGGTGCAGATCGATGAGCCGGTACTGGCACTGGATATCGGCCCGGACTGGCGTCAGGCATTTGCTGACACATATGCACGGTTGGGCAAACGTCGGTTGAATTTGATGCTGGCTACATATTTTGGCGGCCTCGGTGATAACCTGGAACTGGCATGCAATCTGGCCGTCGATGGCCTGCATATTGATTGCGTGCGCGCCGGGGACGAACTGGATGCAGTCGTTGCCGCTATAGGCGATGAGATGGTGTTGTCAGCCGGCTGTATCGACGGGCGCAATATATGGCGTAACGATCTGTGCCGGACGCTGGCAAGGTTAAAGCCGCTGCAGGCTCAACTGGGCGAGCGCTTATGGCTGGCGCCGTCCTGTTCTTTGCTGCATGTGCCGATGGATTTGCAGTGGGAGACCCGGATGGACGGAGAACTGCGTACATGGCTGGCATTTGCCCGGCAGAAGCTGAACGAACTAAGCGTGTTGCAGTGTGCGCTGGATCACGGCGAGGCCAGTGTATCGGATGAACTCAAACGATCCGCTGCCGCTGTCAATGCGCGCCGGGCGTCGCCCAGCGTGCATCGGGAGAACGTGCAGCAGCACATGCAGCAGCTTGCGCCGGCTATGTACAAGCGCCGCAGCGTCTGTTCGGAACGGCTCCCGCAACAGCAGGCATGGTTGAAATTACCGTGCTATCCAACGACTACCATCGGTTCATTCCCTCAAACAAACGAGATCCGTCGATTACGGCGTCTGTTCAAGACGGGTGAACTGCAGGACAGCGACTATCGTAGCCTGATGCAGCAGCAGATTGCGCAAACGATCCGCTTTCAGGAGCGGATCGGACTGGATGTGCTGGTGCATGGAGAGGCCGAACGTAATGATATGGTAGAGTATTTCGGTGAGCAACTCGACGGCTTTGCTTTTACACAGCATGGATGGGTGCAGTCCTACGGATCCCGTTGCGTGAAACCGCCAATTATTTATGGCGATGTCGCACGCCCTGATGCGATGACGGTCGAGTGGGCCAGTTATGCCCAGTCGCTTACCGATCAGCCGGTGAAAGGCATGCTGACCGGGCCGGTTACGATGCTTAACTGGTCATTTGTGCGCGATGATCAGCCACGCAGCGCAACCTGCATGCAGATTGCGCTGGCGCTGCGGCAGGAGGTGCTGGAGCTCGAACAGGCCGGGATTCGCGTCATTCAGGTCGATGAAGCAGCGCTGCGCGAAGGCTTGCCGTTGCGCCAGCGTGACTGGACGCATTATTTAGGCTGGGCCGTGCAATCGTTTCAGGTGGCGGTATCCGGCGTTGAGGATGCAACACAAATTCATACGCATATGTGCTATTCTGATTTTAATGACATTATTGATGCCATCGCAGAGATGGATGCGGATGTAATCACGATAGAAACATCGCGTTCTGATATGGCCTTGCTGGATGTGTTTGAGTCATTTGATTATCCCAATGCAATCGGGCCGGGGGTGTTTGATATTCATTCGCCCAATACGCCATCGGTCGAACATATCTGCGCCCTGATGCGGCAGGCAAGGCGGCGGGTGCCCGAAGAACGGTTATGGATAAATCCTGATTGCGGCTTGAAGACTCGAACATGGCCGGAGGTTGAGGCGGCATTGTCTGTGATGCTGGAGGCGGCAGCGCTGCTGAGACGGGAGCATAGCGCATGATCTGAGTCGATACGAAAAAGGCTGCTCATCCGAGCAGCCTTTTATTTGTTGTTGACCTGATCAGTGACAGACGGAGCTATTCCATTTCGATCAGGCACTCATCCGGATTGACCGTATCGCCTTCCTCTACATAAACAGCTTTTACAGTGCCTGATTCAGGTGCATGCACCGGGTTTTCCATTTTCATGGCCTCGACTGTCAGCACGGTCTGCCCTGCTTCGATCCGGTCACCCACAGCGACATTGACGGAGACAACGCGCCCGGGCATCGGTGTGGTCACATCACTGTCCTTGGTGGCTTTGGGGCGCTTGGAGCCTTTTGAGGCGCGTTTGGCATCGATATTACCATCCGCCGTCGGCACCACTTCGGTCAGCGTTTCGACGAACACTTCTTCGAGCACATTATCTACCTTGACGAAGAATGGACGGATCTCCTCGCTCTTGTGGCCGGAGCCATCGATCTTGATGTGATATTGCTCGCCGTGAATTGTGATGTTGAACTCGGTCGGAGCCAGCCCCGGCGTGGCAATGTGTGCGGCTTCTGTTTCAACAGGTGCTTCCAGCGGCTCGACGTTGAACTAGCCGCTTTCGCGTTCGGAGAAAAACTCCAGCGCGATGGCCGGGAACATGGCGTAGGAGAGCACATCCTCGACAGATTTGGCCTTGTCGCCGATCTCGCGGGTGAGCGCATCGAGTTCGTCGGGGATCAGATCGGCCGGACGCACATTGATCGGCTCCTCATCGCCCAGCGCCAGCTCGCGCACGATCGGGTTGATTTCGCCCAGCGCCTTGCCGTACATACCTTTCAGATAGCCCTTGGTCTCGTTCGTAATCACCTTGTATTTCTTGCCGGAAATTACATTGAGTACCGACTGGGTGCCGACAATCTGGCTGGTTGGCGTGACCAGCGGCGGGTAGCCGAAATCCTTGCGTACGCGCGGGATCTCTTCGAGTACCTGATCCATCTTGTCCAGCGCATCCTGCTCGCGGAGCTGGTTGGCCAGATTGGAGATCATGCCGCCCGGGATTTGATTAATAAATACGCGCGTATCCACGCCGGTAACATCGGATTCGTAGCGCGCATATTTCTTGCGTACCTCGCGGAAATAGGCTGCGACATCCTGCAACGCCTGCAGATCAAGGCCGGTATCGAACTCCCCGCCGGAAAATGCTGCCACCATTGATTCGGTGGCCGGGTGCGAGGTGCCGCCGGCCAGCGGTGAGATGGCCGTATCGATAATATCGCAGCCGGCATGCACAGCCTCCCACTGCACCATTTCGGCCACGCCGGAGGTGGCGTGGCAGTGTAGATGCAGCGGAATACTGATCGACTGTTTGAGTGCCGTGACCAGTTCGCGCGTAGCCAGCGGGGTCAGCAGGCCGGCCATATCCTTGATGGCCAGCGTATCGCAGCCCAGATCCTCGATCTCCCGGGCCAGATCGACGAAATATTCCAGTGTATGCACCGGGCTGGTTGTATAGCAGATCGTGCCTTCGGCGATTTTACTGTTCGCTTTGACCTGTCCGATGGCCGTGCGCAAGTTACGCACATCATTCATGGCATCAAAGGTGCGGAATACATCCACGCCGTTGGCGGCGGC
>JAJRTF010000065.1 GCA_021545585.1 Zetaproteobacteria bacterium | reverse complement strand
GGTCTCTATATGGACTTCTATGCTGAAAACACTGTGGCTCGATTCCCTGTAATGCTTCCCCATGTATCAACTATATCATGCTGAAGCCTTCGCCTGAAGGCGAGGGTTTTAACCCAACCCGGACGTGTGACAATAAAACTGCTAACAAAAACATAGAGAGGGACGCTCGCTGCGCTCCCGCCCCTCATGCAAGTCGTTAACCGACACGGGTTCCATTAATCCCATTCAGCAGCGCCGGGATGAATTCGGCCAGTTCGGTTGACATGATGGCAAAGTCCGCATCAAACCGGGCAGCGGCATCGTCGCCTGCATCGGCCTCTTCCACCAGCTCTGTATCAAAGCGCAGGCGTCGAATCGACAGATCATCGTGAAGCACGAACGACAGCTTCTCCTGCCAGTTCATGGCCATGCGATGCACCGTCTTCCCGGCTTCAACGTGGGCGCGGATTTCCTTGGTTTCAACATCTACATGTTTGCAGCGGATCACACTGGCTGCTTCGCCATTGGCCCGGAACTCGCATTCGTCCTCAACATCGAATCCGGCCGGAAGACTTTTATCCGACAATAGCCACTGGGTCATCGCACCCTCGGGCGAAAGGTCCGTCTGCGGTAGTACGACATTCAATGTCCCCAATGATTTCCGGAGCAGCGCAATCAGCTCTTCGCTCTTCTTCGCCGAGGCGGCATTGACGATCAGCCAGCCGTTTTTTGTATCGATATAGGCATAGGTATGGCTGGCCTTGACCAGCGCGCGCGGCAGCAGTTCCTGCAACACCTGATCCTTGATGTCCATGCGCTCCTTGCGCCCCACCGGCCTGCCGGCCTGCTGTTCAATCTCAAATGCCTTCGCCTCAACCTGCTCGCGCAGCAGGGATGCCGGCAACAGCTTGTCCTCGCGGCGCAGGCAAATCATCAGGCAGGCGTTCGTCTCATGCACCAGCATCTGCCCATCACGCCCCAATGGCCTGGCCCAGCCCTCACATGCCAGCTCCATCTGGCTGCAATCTCTGGCCTTGTGCATGTCCAGCGCCGTATGCAACTGCTGAGCGCTCAGCCTGAACGGCTCTTCAAAACGGTAAAAATGGATATTTCTAAACCACATCATGCCTCATCCTGTTTGGAAAAATGAAAATTCGATTTGCCTTGAATCGGACACGCAATGTAGCAACTCCGACTGGTATCACAATGAATGCTTTGACCCTGCTGTCAGGTGCTGTCCTTCTTTCCGGGTGAGCTGATATCAGACAAGCGGATAGCATCCTTTTCCAGTGCAATCATCTTGCGCTTGTAGAGCGACCCGACCGCTTTCTTGAACATACCCTTACTCAGCCCGAAGCATTCCTGAATTTCCTCTGGCGTGCTTTTATCACTTATGGCAACAAGGCCATGGCTGCGCTTGAGTTGCTGTAAAATAATATCTACAGCTTCATCGGTCTTGTCTCGGGCCTTCCGATGCAGGGTAAGATCAAGCTTTCCATCCTCGCGGATGTTCCTGATAAAGCCTGACAGTCTTTCGCCGCGTTTCAACGGCTTCACCAGTTCATGGAAATGCAGCAGACCCCAGTGACTGTTATTGACGATGATTTTGTAGCCAAGATCGGTTTTATTGGCGACGAACATATCCACCGCCTCACCCACTTCAAATTCGCCCTCGGATTCTTCATACAGGAAATCGTCCAGTCGTGCCGAGGCCGCGATACGGTTGCTTTGCTCATCCACATAGATGCCAACCACGTAACGCTTGCCCTCTTCCATCTCATGCAGCTGCTCGGAAAATGGCACCAGCAGATCCTTGGGCAGCCCCCAGTCCAGAAATGCGCCGTTACGCGATACCGACACCACCTTCAGACAGGCGAACTCACCGACCATGGCATAGGGATGTTCGGTCGTGGCGATGATGCGATCTTCCGAATCGCGGTAGATGAACACCTCGATCTCATCGCCGGGCTTGCAATGCCTTGGCACATAGCGGGCCGGCAGCAGGATTTCGCCCATACCGCCCTCATCCAATGGACCACCATCAAGGTAGAGACCGAAATCGACCTCCTTGATTACCTTCAGCCTGTTCAGCCTACCTAATTCAACCATGTTTGCTTCACCCGAATACCTCGCTGCTGCCAATGCTGCATGCATCAGGCCGCACTTCATATAGCCAAAACAGCCAGTCCATGCTTTTTCATGCCCATCCCGCCTTTAGTGAAAACTCGCCGAACCCCTGTTTGCTTGTATATCTGATGCCCGGCACTAAGATGGCCGCCTTTCATCACAGCCTCACTTCTCACAGGACAAGCCATTGATTTCTACATCCGGTATCACCATGCAGTTCGGGGATCAGCCCCTTTTTGAAAATATCTCAGTTAAATTTGGCGATGGCAATCGCTATGGCCTGATCGGCGCGAATGGCTGCGGCAAATCCACGCTGATGAAGATTCTTGGCGGTGATCTGGTGCCGACATCCGGTACAGTCAGCATCGAGCGTAATGAACGGCTTGGCAAATTGCGTCAGGATCACTTCGCCTTTGAAGAGTATACGGTACTCGATACCGTAATGATGGGGCATGAGCAGCTCTGGGAGATCAGGGAAGAACGCGACCGGATTTATGCCAAGCCTGAGTTTACGGATGCAGACGGTATGCGTGCCGGTGATCTGGAAAGCCGGTTTGCCGACTTGAATGGCTACAGTGCCGAATCCGAGGCAGGTGAACTTCTTCTCAGCATGGGCATCCCGTTATCGGCCCATAGCGAGCTGATGAAGTCCATTGCGCCGGGCTGGAAGTTGCGCGTATTGCTGGCGCAGGCCCTGTTCGGCAATCCCGAGATTATTCTTCTGGATGAGCCGACCAATAACCTGGACATTGATGCCATCCGCTGGCTCGAAGGCGTTATCAACGCGCGCGAATGCACGATGATTATCATTTCCCACGATCGCCACTTCCTGAACAGTGTTTGCACCCATATGGCTGATCTCGATTATGGGGAGCTGCATATCTATCCGGGGAATTATGACGAATACATGACGGCTGCCACACAGGCGCGCGAGCGTCTGCTATCCGACAATGCCAGGAAAAAAGCACAGATTGCCGAGCTGCAGAGCTTTGTCAGTCGTTTTTCGGCCAATGCATCCAAGTCCTCCCAGGCAACCTCGCGCGCCCGGCAGATAGAAAAAATCACTCTGGATGAGGTAAAACCTTCGAGCCGCGTGAGTCCCTTCATGCGCTTCGTGCAGGACAAAAAGCTGTACCGCATTGCTCTGGAGCTGAAGGGGCTTGGCAAGGGCTTTGGTGATAAGCCCCTGTTCGAGAATTTTGATCTGATGGTACCGGTCGGTGAACGTATCGCCGTAATCGGCCCCAACGGCATCGGTAAAACCACGCTGTTGCGCTGTCTGGCCGGTGACCTGGAAGCGGACAGCGGCAGCATCAAATGGTCGGAAAATGTCAATCTCGGTTACTATGCCCAGGATCATTCGGCTGACTTCGAAGAGGATACCAGCCTGTTTGAATGGATGGCTCAGTGGAAGAAGAAAGAGCACGGCGAACAGGAGGTACGTGGCAATCTGGGACGCATGCTGTTCTCCCAGAATGAAATCAAGAAATCGGTCAGCAAGCTATCCGGCGGTGAACAGGGCCGTATGCTGTTCGGCAAGTTCATGTTCCAGAATCCCAACGTACTGCTGCTCGATGAGCCGACCAACCACATGGATATGGAGTTTATCGAATCCCTGAACACAGCGCTGGAAAACTATCCCGGCACACTGATCTTCGTCAGCCACGATCGTGAATTTGTGTCCTCGATTGCGACGCGCATTATTGAGCTGACGCCTGAAGGCATTGTGGATTACCACGGAAACTATGAAGAATATCTGGCTCGTCAGGGCATCAGCTAGGGCCTGTTCAGTCGGGGTTTTGCCCAACCACCTAGGCCTGCTGGAATTCACGCATACAACGCAAAAAAGCCTTTCCAAAACGCTCAAGCTTGACCTGCCCCACTCCGCTGACCTCAAGCATCTGCACCTCATTCTCCGGTTTCAACTGGGCCATATGCTTCAGTGTCGCATCGCCAAAGACGATATAGGGCGGTACATTCATCTCATCGGCAATCTGTTTGCGCAGTTCCCGCAACTGATCAAACAATGCCTCATCATGCGGCGTATCCATGCGATGCCTGCTCTTGCGCACTGCCTGCTTTTTCTCGCGCACCCGTGGCCTGGCGAGTTGCAGCTCCATCTCACCGCGCAGCAACGGTCTGGCGGCCTGCGTCAGCTTGAGCACCGAGTAGCTGGCCACATCCTGAATCAGAAATCCCTGGTGGATCAGCTGACGCATAATGGCCGACCATTCCTCCTCACTTCTGTCCGAGCCGATGCCATAGGTGGAAAGCCGGTCGTGCCTCCGGCTAATAATCCGCTCATTGGCAGAGCCTCTGAGTACATCAATCACATACTTCATGCCGAAGCCCTGATTCAGCCGGTACACGCAGGATAACGCCTTCTGTGCATCCTCTCTGGCATCAAAGGTCTCAGGCGGATCAAGACAGATGTCACAATTGCCACAGGGCTCATCCATCTGTTCACCGAAATAATTGAGCAGCACCCGGCGCCGGCATGTGCTGGCTTCGGAAAAACTGATCATCGCATTGAGCTTGTGCAGCTCAATGCGCTTCTGGTTTTCGTTGTTGCTCTGCTCAATCAGGCGGCGTGCCGTCACCATGTCCTGTGCGCCGGATAAAAGCAGGGCTTCGGATGCCAGACCATCACGCCCGGCGCGGCCGGTCTCCTGATAATAGCCTTCGATATTTCTGGGCAGATCGTAATGCACGACAAAGCGGACATTGGGTTTATCTATACCCATGCCAAAAGCCACCGTAGCTACCACGACATTCACCTCATCGCGAAGAAAGGCTTCCTGCACCCGCTCCCGCTCGGCCGCTGCCAGTCCGGCATGATAAGCTACCGCCTTCACCCCGTGCAGCATCAGCTTCTCCGTCACCTGCTCCACGCGCTTGCGGCTGAGCGCATAGACAATGCCCGATTCGCCTTTGTACTTCTGCATGAATGCAGTCAACTGTTTCAGCGGCTGATGTTTCTCCAGTACCGAATAACGGATATTGGGCCGGTCAAAGCTGGCGATATGGTGCTTTGCGTTAGCAAGCCCCAGCACCTGAACAATATCCTGCCGGGTCTGCCCGTCCGCCGTGGCCGTCAGGGCAATCAGCGGCAGCTCGGGGAAATGTGTGCGCAGTCCCCCCAGACGCTGATATTCCGGGCGAAAATCATGTCCCCACTGCGACACACAATGCGCCTCATCAATGACAAACAATGCGATATCAACATCGGACAATCGATTCAGAAAATCTTCCGACATCAACCGTTCAGGTGCGATATACAGCAGATCAAGCTCATGCGCATGCAGTTTCGCCAACACCTGCCGTGCCTGCTCTGAAGCCAGTGATGAATTGTAAAACTCCGCTGCAACCCCGCTGGCCTTCAGTGCATCCACCTGATCTTTCATCAATGAAATCAGCGGCGAGACTACAATCGCCACACCGGGACGCAGCAAGGCCGGAATCTGGTAGCACAGCGACTTGCCGCCACCGGTCGGCATCAGCACAAAGTTGTCACGCCCGGCAATCAGATCATCGATAATCTCCTGCTGATTAAGCCGGAAGGATTCATAACCGAAGGTTTTCTGAAGGATGTTGAGCGCTGGGTTAATGAAAGAACTCCTTTAAATTTGATCAATCTTTAGAATAAGGTCGCTCATTCATAAATCATGCAGCTAATGGTGTAATATCATGCTCAATTTCGGCAGCTTTTTCGGATTTGGCAACCTTCAAATCGTAGGCGGTTTGAAGGTTGAGCCAGAATTCCGGTGTATTGTTGAAAAAACGACCCAGGCGAAGCGCTGTATCCACACTCACGCCGCGCTTCTCACGAACCACATCGTTGATACGTGGCGCAGGCACGCGCAGTTGAATCGCCAGCGCATTGGCAGACATCTTGAGCGGTGTCAGAAACTCTTCACGCAAAATCTCACCCGGATGAATCGGACGCATTCCGTTTGTCATTGTATCTACAGACATTTCAATACCTCCTTAGTGATAGTCGACAATCTCGACATCAAGCGCATGCCCGTTTTCAAAATGAAAGCAGATACGCCACTGCTGATTGATACAAATACTCCATTGGTTGCTTCGGCCTCCAGACATTATTTCCAATCTGTTCCCCGGCGGTGATCGCAAATCAGAAGCATTCGTGGCCGCATCCAGCATTTGAAACTTTCGCTCAGCCTGAGCCTGAATCGCCTTGAACCTGCGCGGACACCTTCCTTCGAACAGAAGCTGCGTATCTTTGCAGGAGAATGAACGAATCATAGGAGAAGTTTAAAACGCCGTGAACGACCACCGGCTAAAAGCCGGTGTCGGGCAACAGGGGCATGGATTCAGCAGCCTTCTTGTCATGCTTTTTGGCCGCGGTGATGGAAAAGAAGGTGGGAACCTGCGCGGCAGGGTCATATACCGTATGCACCTTCACGCCCGATTTGCCGGTGCG
>JAJRTF010000064.1 GCA_021545585.1 Zetaproteobacteria bacterium | reverse complement strand
TAGGAAATCGTAACTGTTTTATTGTAGCTTCTGTCATGGTGAACCTCGTTGTTGGCTTGCTTCGTCCGAAACATGGGTTGCGGAACCACCATGATATCAATGGTTTGCGCGAGGCTCACCTCTTTTTATGAATTATTCAGGTTAGGGACTGTACAAATCCAGATGCGGCGATAAGGCTATTTTTGTTGCGAGGTAAGCACATGTGCGGAAAATCATGCCGCAGCAAACAAAAATACCCTGCCCTGCAAACTGTAGCGCTTCATTCGGATGTTATGTAAACAGGCCTGAGTCCAATACATGTCTTTGACCGATTCGGGCCAGGCGCTATGATGGCAGCTACCGATTTAAAGTTTGGAGGATATTATGGCTTTGGCGTGGAGTGATGATTATTCGGTCGGTGATGCCGAAATCGATACACAGCACAAACAACTATTCCAGTACCTGGCTGAACTTGAAGAGCATATGGAAACAGGCGTCACTGCAGATTATCTGGGTAAATTCCTCAACCATCTTGGCATCTACACGCGCAGCCACTTCTGCTATGAGGAAATCCTCATGCGCCAGAAAAAATGCCCGATCGCCAAAACGAATCAGGAACAGCATGACAAGCTCCTGGAGGCTTACAAACACTATCTCCAGCGTTTCGAAGTCGAAGGCATCAGTGATGACTTAATCAAGAAACTGCATGATTTCCTGGTCAGCTGGCTGGTGAACCACATTCAGAAGATTGACACCAAGCTAAAGGATTGTGTCTAGGGTCTGCTCGCCCTAAAACAAGCTTCCGGAAAAGGGCTACAGCTTTTCCGGGATCCTGCAACAAAAAAGGCCGCTCATGGAGCGGCCTTTTGCTGATATGTGACACAGCTTGCCTGAGTCAGCGATCAGTGATGATGCCCACCGGCACCATGCACATGCCCATGTTCAAGTTCCTCTGCACTGGCCTCGCGCACTTCCGTTACGGTCACATCGAAATTCAACTGCTGACCGGCCAAGGGATGGTTGCCATCAATGGTTATATTATCGCCCTCAACCTCGGCAATACGAATCACCTGCACACCATCGGGGGTTTCAGCCTGAAACTGCATGCCGACCTCAATCTGTTCCACACCTTCAAACATACTGCTGGGCACCACTTGCGTTAATTCGGCATTGAATTCGCCATACCCGTCGGCCGGTTCAACCGAAACCTTCAGTGAATCACCCGCCTTACATCCATCAAGCTCCCTTTCCAGACCGGGAACGATGTTGTCCGCACCGTGAAGATAGGCCAGGGGTTCAACGCCCTGACTTGAATCCAGCACCTCACCGGCATCATTGGTCAGCGTATAATCAATATAAACAACTTTATCTTTAGCTATCTGCATCGCCTGCTCCTTGAAAAAAGAGGCGCGACCCTACGCGATTGATATCCACTGACAAGGATTCATGTGCATCAGATAAACAGCAGCGGATACTGCTCCTGCTGCATATTCAGGGCAGCCATCTCCTCATGCAAATGCCTGCGCGTCAGAGGAATTTCACCAAGAAACTGGCATTTCCCGTCACGATGGGCCAGACGGGCAAAAATACCGATAGCCTTGATGTGTCTTTGCAGAGCGGTCAGGCGCAATAGATGATGCCAGTCATCCGCATCGGCAAAGGTGCCGCGGATCTGCTGCGGCAGAGCGTCAAAAAACACCCTGCCCCACTGCAGACGTTTGCTCTCCGGATAATCCTGATAGCAGTCATACAGCAGTGAGGCCAGATCGTAGCTTACAGGGCCAAGCACTGCATCCTGAAAATCGATCACCGCCAGCGGCAGCCCGTCAGCCGGCAGCATCAGATTGCGACTGTGATAATCCAGATGGACCGGCACAACGGGCAAGGCGGCAAGGGTTTTCAACACAGGCTTCAGCGCCGCCTGAAAAGCATCCCGCTGGGACGGGCTCGGATCAACACCGGCCACCCTGGGCAGATACCAATCCAGATACAGCTCACATTCACGCTGCATACGCGGCACATCGAAGTTGGGCAGGGGAAGACCGGGGGCAGAGCGCTGTAACAGGTGCAACTGGCGCAGTGCATCCTCAAACATCGAGTCTTCATCCGCACCCTGCGCCAGTTCGGTAGCCCATGTACGATCACCGAAATCTTCCAGCAACAAAAAACCATCCGTTTGGTTTTCGGCCTTCAGTGCCGACACCCTGAGTCCGGCATGCTCCAGCCATGCACGCACAGCCAGAAACGGCTTCACATCCTCATGCTCAGGCGGTGCATCCATCAACACCCATGTACTGCCATCCGCTTCAAGCACACGGAAATACCTGCGAAACGATGCATCACCTGCCAGGGGGTGAACTGCGAAACCGGGATGCAGAACCTGCTGCAACCACTGTTGCATGCATGTCTCGCGCTGCAATTCCGTACTGCCGACCATGCGACAGGCTTAACCCTTCTTCCTGACCAGCAGGCCGGATATCTTCAATTGATCGCGCAAATCACGCTTGGCCTTTTCTGCCGCTCCCCGACTGCTGAACGGACCGACATAGACACGCTGCCAGCGCCCCTTTTCACCCAGTTCAACCGCTTCAATGAAGCTTTTGAATCCGGCGTCATCGAGCCGTTTCTTGAACGGAAGCGCATCAGCACTGCTGCGAAACGAGCCTGCCTGAACACGGAATTCGCCATCCGGATTGCGCTGTATTTCACGGCCAATGATACTGGCCAGCATCTGCGAGGATTCCCCCTCCTGATGATGCGCTTCAGTCAACGGCGTGTGGTTTTCAGCTCTCGGCTTTGCAGCTCTTTCGCTGTCATTCAAGGGGGCCGGCATCACCGTTTGCCTAGGCAATTCCTTATAAAACTGCAGCTCGCCAACCTTGCCGCTGGCATCGCGGGTGGCGATAGCCTTCCATTTAGCCAGTTCATTTCCGAGTGCTTCCATCTGCAGCTGCTGCTGTTCAAACTGGGCTTTCAGATTGGCATATTCAGCTTCGGACACACCTTTTTGCTGGCTTATAACCGGCTTATGCTGCGACTGCGCCTGACCGAGCCAGTATCCACCGGCAAAACACAGCAGCGCCACCATCAGGATAGCCATCACCGGCATCAGTGCGCCAAGTGAATGATTCTGCGGCGGAATCGGCGCTTCGTTGTGGGCAAAATCGTGACGGGCCATCGTTCGCTCCTCCGCTACATGCGCTCGGGTGCGGAAACACCGAGTACGGCAAGGCCATTGCGGATGACCTGACCAACAGCGCGGGCCAGAAGCAGCCGGGCCTGAGTCAGTGCAGCATCGCCTGTTACTACCCTGTGTTTATGATAAAAACCGTGAAAGTCAGCCGCCAGCTTCATAACATAGGTGGCTACGCGATACGTTTCCAGATGATCCGCGGCCTTGCTCAAAAGCTCCGGATAAGAGAGCAGGTTGGCAATCAGGCGCTGCTCTTCATCGGCCGTCAGCAACGACACATTCACTGTATCAGGGTCGGCCGGCTCTATGCCCTCTTCCGCCGCTTTACGCAGAATAGCCTGCACGCGTGCATACGCATATTGAACATAAAAGACCGGATTCTCATCATTCTTCTGTTTGGCGGTTTCCAGATCAAACTCAATCTGACTTTCAGCCCGACGAGTCATAAAATTAAACCGCACGGCATCAGGGCCGACCTCATCAACCACCTCACGCAGGGTGACAAAGGTACCGGCACGTTTGGACATGCGTACGGGCTTGCCGTCGCGGGTCAGGTTCACCATCTGAACCAGCAGCACATCCGGTTGCTGCTCGCGCCCCGTCAGTGCCTTCATCGCCGCCTGTACGCGCGTTACATAGCCGCCGTGATCAGCGCCCCATACATCAATCATGCGATCAAAGCCGCGCTCATGTTTATCCATGTGATAAGCAATGTCTGCGGCAAAATAGGTCGGTGTCCCGTCCTGTTTGGCCAGGGGCCGGTCAACATCGTCGCCAAACTCGGTCGTACGGAACAGCAGCTGTTCCACCGGCGTGTAGTCTTCAATATCCTTTCCCTTGGGTGGCGGCAGTGTACCCTGATAAACCACACCATCGCCCTTCAATCGCTCGATCAGCTCTGTCACACGGCCTGAGCGATGCAACTGAAGCTCGGAGAAATACAGATCGAACTTGATCCCGAGCGCATCCAGATCAGCGCGAATCATGGCCATATTGGCCTCGACAGCCTGACGACCAACGCTTTGCAGGCGCTCTTCATCCGACATCGCCAGCAGGGCCTGATAATCATTGGCCGCCAGAAGATCGCGGGCAATATCAATGACATAAGCGCCCGGATAAGCGGATGCGGGAAATTCGATCGTCTCGCCCTGAAGCTCGCGCATTCTCAGCCATACCGATTCAGCCAGCACACCAATCTGGTTGCCGGCATCATTGATATAATACTCGCGTTCCACATCACGTCCGCATACGGACAAAAGATTCGCCAGTGCATCTCCCAGCACTGCGCCCCGGCCATGGCCGACGTGCATCGGCCCGGTCGGATTGGCCGATACAAACTCCAGGTTCACCTTTTCGGCCCTGTCTTTGGGATCACTGCGCCCGTAAGCATCACCCTGCTGCACAATCTTCCTGAGCACGCTCGCTTCGCTGGCTTTTTTCAGTCGGATATTGATAAAACCCGGCCCGGCGATTTCAGCCCCCTCCACTTCCGCCGGCCAGTCAACCGTCGCAAGAATACTGGTCGCAATGGCCTGTGGCTTCTGCTTAAGCACTCCGGCAAGTGGCATAGCCACATTCGAGGCATAGTCGCCATGCTCAGCGATTTTCGGGCGGCTCAGCTGTACACGCACATGGGCAACATGCGGATGCTGCTTTAATAATGACTCGACTGCCTGCTGCAGCGCCTGTTCCAATGCCTGCTTCACAAATACCTCCATGATGATTTACCGGGCCGCATCATACACATCCCGGTCAATGCTGGCAGCCACTACAGTAAAAACTGCTGCGCCCGCTCTGCACCAGGCGTTTGATAGCCCTGCCGCAAACCGGACATGCCTGTGCCTGACGGCCATAAACCTTGAACTGATGCGAAAAATAACCCGGTTTGCCGTCGGCATGCACAAAATCACTGATACTGCTGCCTCCGGCGGCAATCGCTTCACCCAACACCTGACGCACGCAATCGGCCAGATCCATCAAACGCGCGGCAGCTATACGGCCGGCTGCACGGGCCGGATGGATACCGGCCCGGAACAGGGCTTCGGCGGCATAGATATTGCCGACCCCAACCACCACCCGTGCATCCATCAGCAGCGACTTGATGGGCTGCCTTTTCCCCTTGCATCTGTCCGCCAGATAAGCGCCATTAAAATCAGTACCCAGTGGCTCGGGACCCAGAGCTGCAAACCACGGGTGTTCTGCAAGCCTGTCTGTCGGCATCAATCCGGCATAGCCGAAGCGCCTCGCATCCCGGTAAATAAGGATGTGTCGATCATCGAGCGTCAAACGGACATGCTCATGCAGCTGGCGGGCAACGCCTTCCTGCAGCACATGAAACTGCCCGGTCATACCCAGATGCCAGACCAGTGTGCGCTCATCATCCAGTGCAAACTGTAAATATTTGGCTCGTCGCCGGATGTCGACAAACCGGCATCCGGCAAGCGAATGCAGCTCCGGCAACGGATAACGCAAATTCTCGCGAAAACATTGCACCCTTCCGATCCGGCGGCCGCTCAACAGCGGTTGCAAACCGGTACGAATCACTTCAACCTCGGGTAATTCAGGCATATCCCTGCATCTCCATCTTTATCACCTCGGTCGATTTCATTCACCATTTCAGGATCTTGTGGGCATATGCGGCCGTTATCTGTCAACAGGCCCGGATCAGATGCCAGGCATCATCCACTGCTCCAGTATACTGATTAGTTCTTCATTTCCAGCCTGTTAGAGCATCCCTAACCATCATTCAAACCATTTCAGACCATCATGACAGGCAGCCTGCCCACACATCCGCTTGCAGGCGGCCAAAGCTGCATCCATACTAAGGCCAATGGAAACAAAATTCGACGAAGAGCCAAGTCTGGATTTCGACAACCGCGAATTCTCTGCGTTGGCCGTACTATTCCCTGACGAACTGCATTATCTGCGCTCCATCGCCACCGTACTGGAACTGGCAGCGGATGTACCGGTCATTACCGAAGGGCAACAGGCGCGCGAGCTTTATCTGGTGAAGTCAGGCATGCTGATGGTCAATAAACGGCATGCTGATGAAATCTACGAAGTAGGCTCCATCACGCCGGGAGAAATTTTCGGCGAAGCATCCATCCTCTATGATGCCCCGGCCGGCGCTGAGGTTCGCACCACTGAACCTACAGTGCTATACACCATTCCGGCCAAAGAAATTCGCGATATACTGGATACGAATGAACGCTTCGAGCGCTCACTGTCACAACTGGCTGAGCGGCGTTCAGCAGCCAGCGCACTGGCGGTCAATCCTGTATTCACCACATTGCCACAGGCCGTGCGTGAAATCGCACTTTACAACGGGTGTTTCCTGTCATTGAAGGATGGCGAGACCCTGATTCGTGAAGGCGATACCGATACCCGGTTCATGTATCTGGTATTGGGCGGCGAGGCGGAAGCCTCCATGCAGCATCCGAAGGACCCAACCAAGCGTATTGTCTTTGCACGCATTTCTTCGGGCGATGAAGTGGGCGAAATTTCAGTCATTACCGGCAGAGCGCATGTTGCCACGGTCACCGCACTGACGCCGCTGCGATTGATGATGATTAATAACGACTCTGTGGAGGCATGGCGCAATCGCCATTCCGATTTCGGCTATGCCCTGTATGCGTGCGTTCAGCGTAAGCTGCAGCATTCTCTGGAAGCCATCCGCAATATTGTCGGTGAAGACATGGCCAAAGCCATCACGACAGACACACTTCCGCCACTGAAAGGCAAGCATCCTGCGGAAAAAAAATAGCCAACGGGTAAGCTGTTCGCTGGTCGTATCCGCTATTCACGGTTTTCTTTATCCTGCCGTACGTTA
The DNA here is from genome assembly GCA_021545585.1 of Zetaproteobacteria bacterium. Lineage (GTDB taxonomy): Bacteria > Pseudomonadota > Zetaproteobacteria > Mariprofundales > Mariprofundaceae > JAJRVH01. The sequence goes on along the minus strand of JAJRTF010000064.1, from coordinate 4,726 downwards.
ATCAGCCAACCGACGTACCAGGTCCCGGGTTGAAATCACGCGATCGATAAACAGCACACCATTCAGATGATCGATTTCATGCTGAATCACACGTGCTTCAAAGCCACTGGCCTGCAGCTTCCGGCGTTGCCCGCCGATATCGTCATAGCTCATCTGAATCTGCCTCGCTCTGGGTACCATCCCGACCCAGTCAGGTACCGACAGGCAACCCTCGCGCCCCAGCGCCTCGCCTTCAACAAGCTCTATGACAGGGTTGGCCATATACAGCAGGCCATGATTCTTGCACGGACGCCGACTTTCCCGGCAATCTATCACGATCATGCGCTGCAAAAGACCCGTTTGAACCGAGGCAATACCAACACCTCCGGGGCCGGCACGCATGATCCGTTCAAGTTGCCCGAAGCGCTCAGCCAGTGCGTCATCAAATACCTTTACGGATTTACTGACCTGCCGCAGCCGTTCATCCGGATGCGTGAGTATACTGTTCATCGAATGTCAGCCGCGACCTCTACAAAAGCCCGTCATCCAGTTCGTGTACATCGATATCTACGCCCATCCTATCTGCCACCCCAGCCATGGCTGGCTGAATATCAGCGCCGCAACCGCCGGAGTTCACCTCAAGCGCCATCATGTACACGTCGCCATCATCCGAGGTCCGCGTACGGGTCGAAAGGTCAACAACCGACACTTTCAGGGCAGCCAGTGCCTCGGTCACAGCATGGACAATACCTACCTGATCCGCACCGTGTACGGTAATGACATAGTCAGGCTCCTGCGCCTCAACAGCCAGTTCATCATCGGCAATAAGCTGTGACTGCACGGTCAGCCGAGTGCGCTGTTCAAGCTCGGCCAGAGCTGCTTTCAGCGTCCCCAGACCCGCATCTTCCGGCAGGCGCACAATCAACATCATGGCGAATCGGCCACGCAGGGCAGTCATTGATGAGTCTTCGATATTGGCCTGTAAATGCAGCATCGCCTCGGCCACATCACGAACAATTCCAGGCCGATCGTGGCCTGAAATGGATAATAATACACTGGACATCGCCCACCTCCTGAATCAAGCAGAGACTAACCGGCCATATCAAAAAGAAAACATGCAGGCATGTTACAGTTTTTTTGACTGGCACATAACCGACCCGGCTGGCGACCCTTACGATAAGCGCTTGATATACTCCCCATGACCTGGGCCTGAAAAGCCAATAAAATGTTAATAACCCAGTCACATCATAAGCTTGTTTATACCTACTGGAAAAAGGCTAGGCGGGCTTTGATTGGACTACTTAATTCACCCAAGGGTTGATCACTTCCAGTCCGGGAAAGATAAAATCCTGTTCATTGCGGGTCACCATGCGCAGGTCGTGCTGCAAAGCTGTGGCTGCTAACAGGCTATCGACCGCTGGGATCGGGCGGCCAGCCTCCGCGAGCATGCACCCCCACTGTTCGGCAACAGCCCCATCAACTGAAAGCACGCGATCCTCAAACCAGTCCGGCAGCGTATGCGCCAGCCAGACCCGCAGTTTCTCTTTCCTCCTGCTGTCGGAAACTGATTCGACACCCTTCTGAATCTCGCCAAGGGTCAATACACTGATATACAGGCTGTCATCCGGGACATTCTCAAACCATGCAACGACTACAGGCTCCGGCTTTGCACGCACCAACTCCGATAAGACATTGGTATCAAGCAGGTAACTCACAGGGAGATGTCCCGGGTCAGGGAGTCGGAGTGCTCTATCACCAGGTTTTCGCCCACCAGTGGCGAAGATCGCATCAGATCGACAAAACGCGGACGCTGACGTTTCATTGCTTCAAACTCTTCAACAGAGACCACGATTGCCGAAGGTTTGCCGCGCACAGTCACCTGCTGCGGCCCTTCATCATGTGCCGATTTAATCAGCTCGCTCAAGCGAGCCTTGGCATCCTGTAATTGCCACTGTCCCATAACGGCCTCCTGCATCCAAACACCTAGTCAGACTAGTCTGCTTATCCGTTATTGTCAACAGCGCAAGCATCGAAAAGCCAACACCGGCATCAGGAGCGAAAAAAGCGCCCCTTAAAAGAACCGCTTCATCATTTATCAGAATATTTACTTCTGCTTGCTTTCAAACTCCTGCATATAGGCAACCAGCGCATCCACACCCCCTTCCGGCATGGCATTGTAGATGCTGGCGCGCATACCGCCGACGGAGCGATGGCCCTTCAGGGTTATCAGTCCGTTCTCTGCAGCACCGGCGAGGAATGCAGCATCCAGATCAGCATCGGCCAGCGTGAACGGTACATTCATCCAGGAGCGACCATTTTTGGTTACAGGACTGCCATAAAAATCACTGCCATCAATCACGGCATAGAGTTTATCGGCCTTGCGCTTGTTGACCTCACCCATGGCTGTGAGCCCGCCCCGCTCCTTGATCCACTCGAAGACCAGCCCGGCCATATACCAGCTGTAGGTTGCCGGCGTGTTATACATCGAGCCGTTTTCCGCATGGATAGCGTAGTTGAACATGGCTGGGGTAGTCTCGGATGCCTTGCCCAGCAGATCATCACGGATAATCACAATCGTCAGCCCGGCAGGGCCGATATTCTTCTGTGCGCCGGCATAGATGACGCCGAATCTGGACACGTCTATCGGACGCGAAAGAATGGTCGAGGACATGTCTGCTATAAGAGGCACATCGCCCGTGTCCGGAATATAATCGAACTCAACACCGCCAATGGTCTCATTCGGCGTATAATGCACATAGGCTGCATCGGGATTGAGCTTCAGCTCTGCCTGTGTCGGCACGGTGGTAAAGCCGTTATCCGAGGTGTCTGCGACGATATTGACGCTGCAGTAGCGTTTGGCCTCAGCAATCGCCTTCTTCGACCACATGCCGGTATTGAGATAATCCGCACTATCCTTATCGCCAAGCAGATTGAGCGGGATCATGGCAAACTGGGAAGAAGCGCCGCCCTGAAGAAACAGCACCTTGTAGTTATCGGGGATGGCCATCACCTCGCGCAGATCCTGCTCCGCTTTTGTAGCGATGGACATGTACTCTTTGCCGCGATGGCTCATTTCCATGACCGACATTCCGGAGCCGTTCCAATCCAGCATTTCCTGCTGCGCGAGCTCGATCACGGCTGTCGGCAACATTGCCGGGCCTGCACTGAAATTAAACTTTCTTGCCATGGTTAGTATCCTTTTTCGGGTGTGTTTTGAGGGGCGGCATGTTCTGCTTCCTTCCGGCTTCCGTCAACGACAGGAAGATAATGGCCAACATTAGCTTTGCGACTTACATGCCCCCCCTGCATAATAGCGCCACATGAAAATCATTACAGCCAACCTCAACGGCATTCGTGCCGCCACCAAAAAAGGTTTCTGGGACTGGTTTGCCGAGCAGGATGCCGATGTACTGTGCCTGCAGGAATTAAAGGCGCACGAGCATCAGCTGCCGCCCGAATGCATGCCCGAAAACTATCATTCCTGTTTCCATTTTGCCGAAAAGCCGGGTTATTCGGGGGTGGCCTTATACAGCCGCGAGAAGCCTGTGGCCGTGCATATCGGGTTGGGGGATCTTGATCCTGATAAAGACTGGTCGGACATGGATGCCCAGGGTCGTTTCATCATGGCCGATTTTGCCGATTATTCCGTCATCAGCCTGTATCTGCCTTCCGGCTCCAGTTCTACAGAGCGCCAGGCTGCCAAGATGACCTTTCTGGAGCGTTTTCTGTCCCTGATGCAACGACTGCGAGATGAAGGCCGCCGGCTGATTGTGTGCGGCGATCTGAATATCGCCCATCAGGCCATCGACCTGAGGAACTGGCGCGGCAATCAGAAAAACTCCGGTTTCCTGCCCGAGTAACGCGCCTGGATGAGCAAATGGCTGGCTTATGGCTTTGTGGATGTATTCCGCGCCCTGTATCCGGACAGGGAGCAGTATTCCTGGTGGTCGAACCGCGGGCAGGCGCGTGCAAACAATGTCGGCTGGCGTATTGATTACCATATCTGCACAGAAGATATAGCACGGCAATGCCGAAGGGTTGAGGTCTATACCAATGCATGGTTTTCCGATCACGCGCCTGTTACGGCGGATTTTGAAGGATGAGCAATGAGTTTTAAAACCACCGATTTATACGATGAACATCTCGAAGCACTGCAGGTGGCAGCGCCGCTGTTTCGCGATTTTGGCGGCCGTTTATCGTTCCACGGCCAGATCGTGACAGTGAAGGCCTATGAGGATAATACCCTGCTCAAGGCATGCTTTGAAACCAACGGGCATGGCAAGGTGCTGGTTATCGACAGTGCTGGCTCACTGCGCTGCGCCATGATGGGTGATGTGATGGCCGCCCTCGGTGCCGGCAACGGCTGGGAAGGCGTCGTTATTAACGGCTGCATCCGCGATTCAGCCGATGTCGCCAGGATGGACATCGGTGTCAAGGCTCTGGCCACGATACCGAGGAAAACCATCAAGCGCGATCAGGGTGTGCGTGATATTCCCCTGCGTTTTGCCGAGGTCATCTTCAACCCCGGTGAATTCCTGTACGCCGATGAAGACGGCATGGTGCTCTCGAAAACAAGACTTCTCTGATCAACAGGTTGGCCGGATAGGTGAACGACCACCGGCTAAAAGCCGGTGATTGGTCGGCCATCCGGCCGACTGACTACACCACTTCAAAGTCATCATCCGGATGCGGTGGCTTCTGATTCTTAATATACTCTTTCCATACTTCATCCGTCACATTTCCACTG
>JAJRTF010000063.1 GCA_021545585.1 Zetaproteobacteria bacterium | reverse complement strand
TCGGCGCCTGCATGCAGCAGGTTCTCGATATCGGCCAGCGCCTTGACGCCGCCGCCAACGGTCAGCGGCATGAATACATGCTCGGCTACCTCGGTGACCATGTGATAGAGCGTGTCACGGTTCTCATGACTGGCACGGATGTCCAGAAAGGTCAGCTCATCAGCGCCCTGTTCATCATACTTGATGGCAGCCTCAACCGGATCGCCCGCATCAACGATATCGACAAACTGCACACCCTTCACGACGCGCCCGTTGGCAACATCCAGACAGGGAATGATTCTTTTGGAAAGCATCAGCCAAGTTCCGTCATGGTCGCTGAAAAATCGAGCGTGCCTTCGTAGATGGCGCGGCCGGTGATTGCAGCGCAGATGCCATCGGCTATATGTTCGGCACAGGCAGTGACGTCATCCACTGTGGCGATACCGCCGGAGACAATTACCGGGATGGAGATTGCCCTGGCGAGATTCACGGTTTCCTCAATATTCGGGCCGCTTAACATGCCGTCACGGGCGATGTCGGTGTAGATAATAGCAGCCACACCGTCATCCTCGAACTGCCTGGCCAGATCCACAGCTTTCACATCGGTCACATCATCCCAGCCGTGTACGGCGACCATGCCGGATTTGGCATCAATGCCGACACAGATCTGATCCGGGAAGGCCCGACAGGCTTCACTCACCAGCTGCGGATTCGAGATGGCCACTGAGCCCAGAATCACCCGCTGAACACCAAGGCTCAGCGTCCCCTCAATCATGGACAGGTCGCGCAGGCCACCGCCGAGTTGCACCGGTATATCGAGTGCTTCACAGATGTGACGAATGGCGTCGCGATTGGCCGGTTTACCGGCAAAGGCACCATCGAGATCCACGACGTGCAGGCGTCTGGCGCCGAGGCTTTGCCAGTGAGCCGCCATGGCGGCCGGATCATCACCATAATCAGTTGCATCATCCATACGTCCCTGTTTCAGGCGCACGCAATGGCCGCCCTTCAGGTCAATCGCCGGGATAAGTTCAAAGTTGTTGTCAGAGTTCATGGGTTCCACCTGATAAAGGACTCAAGCATGGCCAGCCCCGCCTTCTGCGATTTCTCCGGATGAAATTGCACGGCCACGATATTGTCGCGTCCGATGACTGCCGCAAACGGGAAGTCGCCGTACGAGCAGGCAGCCAGCAGATGATCCGGGTTTTCCGGCGCACAGTAGTAGGCATGGACATAATAAACCTGTTGTCCTGTCAGTGGTGCCAGCACGGGATGCGGCTGTTTTCCGGAGGCGAGAACGACATCATTCCAGCCCATATGTGGAATCTTGAAACCGCGCTCGGGGTGTGACTCCGGAAATGCGTTGACACTGCCCGGGATCAGACCAAGGCCCTTGTGACAGCCGAATTCACTGGACACATCCATCAGTACCTGCATGCCAAGGCAGATGCCGAGGAATGGCAGGCCGGCATGGAGTCGGTCAACAATGGCAGCGCCGAGACCGGTTTCATTCAGTGCCCTGGCGCAATCGCGAAAGGCGCCGACACCGGGCAGCACAATGCGGCCGACCCTGTCCAGTTCAGCCGGGTTGCTGATCCATGTGACTTTTCCTCCGGCATGTTCCAGTGCCTTGGAGATGGAGTGCATATTGCCCATGCCGTAGTCAATAAGGCCAATCGTATTGATCATGTTGGTAGGTTAAGGTCCTTTTCGGTTGGCGTGAATTGCAGTCTGGTCGGAATTACAGCGCGCCCTTGGTACTCGGGATGCCCGATTGCCGCGGATCGGCCTCGACAGCCATGCGCAAAGCGCGGCCAAAGGCCTTGAATACGGTTTCAATAATGTGATGGTTGTTGGCGCCGCGGATACAATCAATGTGCAGTGTAATACGCGCGTGGTTGCAGATGGCCTGGAAGAATTCCTTGAACAGATCAACATCGAAATCGCCGACCCTTTCCTTGGGGAAATTCACATGGTATTCCAGCCCCGGGCGACCGGATAAATCCAGCACTACGCGTGACATTGCTTCATCCAGCGGAACATAGGCATGGCCATAGCGGACGATGCCGGCCTTGTCACCGAGTGCATCGCGCAGTGATTCACCCAGGCAGATACCAATATCTTCAACCGTGTGGTGGGCATCAATTTCCAGATCGCCGTTGGCATTGATGCTTAGATCCATCAGGCCATGGCGACCTATTTGCTCCAGCATATGATCGAAAAACGGGATGCCGCTTGATAGCGAGGTCTTGCCCGTCCCATCCAGATTGAGGGACAGCTTGATATCCGTTTCCCTGGTTTTACGCTCAATACTGGCGCTGCGCTGGATAGAGTGGCTCATGACATGATCTCCCGGAATGTGGACAGAACCGCATCATTCTCTGCGGGGCTGCCGATGGTGATACGCAGGCAGTTGCTTAACAGGCCGCCCGCGCCATGCATATTTTTGATCAGGATACCGGCATCAAGCAATTGGTCAAAAACCTTTTGTGCCCCGGCAACCCGGATTAGAATAAAATTGGTCTGCGAAGGAAAGACCTCCACACCCTCCAGCCCCGTCAGGGCGGCCGTGACCCGCCCGCGCTCAGCCCGGATATCGGCGGCCTGTTTCTCGAACACATTGAAATGCTCGAACAGGAGGGCTGCACTGGTCTGGGTCAGGCTGTTGATATTATAGGGCAGACGCACCTTGTTCAAATGGGTGATCGCATCTGCTTCACCAAGCAGGTAGCCGAGTCTGAGACCGGCCCAGCCGAACTTGGAAAATGTACGCAGTACCATCACATTGGGGCGCATCATTGATACATACGAACGATCGGCAAACGGCCCGTATGCTTCGTCAAGCACCAAAAGCCCCCCGAATTGGTCAGCGATCTTTTTGATGCTTGCCTCAGGCCACAGATTGCCGGTCGGATTGTTGGGGCAGGCCAGAAAAGCGATGGCTGCCTTTTCCCGGTTGCATATATTCAGAAACAAATCGGCATCAAGAGAAAAATCCGCGTTTAACGGTACGCTGGCAACCGGGCGCTTGAGCCAATGCGAAATCAGATCGTACATAACAAACGTCGGAGTCGGGGTCACACAGGTTCCGGCATCGACGGCCATCAACAGCATCTGGATGATTTCATCGGAGCCATTACCAATCAGTACCTGATCCGGGTCCACACCTTCATGTTCGGCAATGGTTTGGCGGAGCCTGGCCATATCGGCATCGGGATAGCGATTGATGTTCGTTTCCGCTATGCGTTCAGCCCAGCTCCGGCGCAAGGCATCGGGCAGTGGATAAGGGTTTTCCATCGCATCCAGCTTGATCAGGCCCTGACTGTCCTGCACATGGTAGGCTGACAGGGCGCGGATGTCGGAGCGGATCATTTGTTGTCCTTCAGGCGCAGCTCAAGCGTCAGTGCGTGCGCCTGCAATCCTTCGCGGTGAGCCAGGTGTGCGGCGGCGGGGCCGATGGCCTGTACGGCTGATTCGCTTGCTCTGATAACACTGCTACGTTTCTGAAAATCGTATACGCCGAGCGGGCTGGAAAAACGTGCTGTACGATTGGTCGGCAGCACATGATTCGGCCCGGCAATATAATCACCCAGTGCCTCAGGCACGAAATGACCGATAAAGATTGCGCCGGCATGCTTGATGGCTGGCAGAAGCGCATCGGGTTTTTCCAGTGCCAGCTCCAGATGTTCCGGTGCGATGCGATTCACTGTATCAGCGGCTTCATCCAGGCTATGTACATGAATCAGTGCGCCATGCGTTTCGACTGATGCTCTGGCAATAGCAGCGCGCGGAAGCACCTGCAGATGCGCTTCGATAGATTCAGCAACCTGATCCAGCAGCCTAGAATCGGTGGAAATCAGGATGCTTTGGGCTGCCTCATCGTGTTCAGCCTGTGACAGAAAATCAGCCGCAATCCAGGCCGGATTGCCGCCGTCTGCGACGATGACGATCTCGGAAGGTCCGGCAATCATATCAATGCCGCAGGTGCCAAACACCTGGCGTTTGGCGGCGGCCACGAATTTGTTGCCCGGTCCGACAACCTTGTCGACCGGAGGAATGGATTCGGTGCCATAGGCAAGTGCTGCGACAGCCTGGGCGCCACCGACGGCAAAGCCGCGTTGTACCCCGGATATATGGGCGGCCGCCAGCACCAGTTCATTCATTTCTCCGCCCGGTGTCGGAACCACCATGACAATCTCTTCAACACCGGCGACGACGGCCGGCACGGCATTCATCAGTACGGATGACGGATAGGCAGCCTTGCCGCCCGGCACATACAGGCCGACACGATCCAGCGGCGTGATACGCTGGCCGAGTGTGAGTCCTGCGGCATCGGTATAGTCCCAGTCCTGCTGCAGCTGGTGTTCGTGATAATCGCGGATACGGGTCACAGCCAGTTGCAGGGCTTCCCGGTCCAGATCGGACACATTCTCCCAGGCTTCCTGCATGCGCTCACTGCTGATACTCATCGCCCTGGCATCGCAGTTCCAGTGGTCAAAACGTGTGGTGTAGTCACACAGGGCTGCATCGCCGCGCTGTTTTACATCGGCAAGAATGCCGGCAACAAGCTCTTGCACATCAGTACCTGTATCGGTTTCGCGTGAAAGTAATGCGTTCAGACGCTCTGAGAAATCAGTCTGGCCTGAATCCAGACACAGTATGTTGCTGCTAGAATGGGTCATGGCATCTCCTGTGTTTGCATGCCGGCTTCTCAGGCCTGTCCGGCAACGGCCTGACGCAGACGCTCGATAAGAGGCAGGATACTGGCTTTCTGTGTGGCAAAGCTGGCCGGATTCACGATCAGACGGCTGGATATATCAAACAGTGTGATTTCTTCAATCAGACCATTGGCGCGTAATGTGCCGCCGGTTTCGACCAGATCGACGATGCGCTCGGCCATACCGACCAGCGGTGCCAGCTCCATCGAGCCATACAGGTGGATGATTTCAGCCTGCACGCCCTGGGCGAGGAAATAATCGGCGGCCAGGCGGTCATATTTGGTGGCTACGCGAATGCGGCTGCCGCGTGCCGGTGTGCCGGCTTCGACCAGTGCTTTCGGACCGCAGACGCACAGCCGGCAGCGGCCTATGTTCAAATCCAGTGGCTCATAGACATGCGGCTTGCTCTCAAGCAGGGAATCACGTCCGGCAATGCCGATATCTGCCGCGCCCTGCTCAACATAGGTGCATACGTCGGTGGCGCGGATAATCAGAAAGCGGACGCTACCGCCACCTTCCAGTGTGCCATCCACCAGCAGCTTGCGGGTGCTCAGTACATCCTCGGCAGGCGTAATGCCGGCGCGTGCCAGCAGGGGAAGGGTCTGCTCGAGTATGCGGCCCTTTGACAGGGCGATCGTTAAAGGTTGGTCAGGCATTCAGCATGGCTCCCTGCATCCAGTTTTCGCTTACACTGTGGCGGACGATGTGGGCGCCCAGCTTGCCGAGTTTTTCTTCAATGCGTTCATAGCCGCGATCAATATGATAAACACGGGATATGGTTGTTTCACCCGCGGCGGCAAGTCCGGCCAGCACCAGTGATGCCGAAGCACGCAGATCGGTCGCCATGACCGGGGCGCCGGAAAGTTTGTCTATGCCACTGACCACAGCTGTATTGCCATCCAGGCGAATATCCGCCCCCATACGGGCCAGTTCCTGCACATGCATGAATCTGTTTTCGAAAATACTTTCGTGTACCACGCTGGTACCTTCGGCCAGCGCCATCATGGCCATAAACTGGGCCTGCAGGTCGGTCGGAAAGCCGGGGTGCGGGCGGGTATGAATATCTACCGACTGTAGTCGGCCATTAGCCTTGCAGCGGATGTAGTCGTCCCCGGTCTCCACGATTGCACCGGCATCCTGAACCCGGGCCAGAAAGGCATCGAGCATGGCGGGGTCAGTATCGGTGACGGTCACATCGCCCCCGGTAATAAGTCCGGCCGCCAGATAGGAGGCGGTCTCAATGCGATCGGCAATGCTGGTAATATCGCCCCCCTGCAGTCTGGCAACCCCCTGAATGGTGATCCGATCACTGCCGTCCCCCTGGATTTCGGCACCGAGAGCACGCAGTGACTGGGCCAGATTGACGATCTCCGGTTCGCGTGCCGCATTATCGAGTATGGTCTCGCCATCTGCCAGTGCCGCTGCCATCATCAGGTTTTCAGTACCGGTTACGGTGACCTGATCAAACACGATGCGCGCTACGTGCAGGCCTTTACTTGCTGTGGCGACAATATCGCCCTGCTCGACCTCAATATCGGCGCCCATGGCTTCAAGACCCTTCAGATGCATGTCGATCGGGCGCGCACCGATGGCGCAGCCGCCGGGCAGGCTCACTCGTGCCTTGCCGAAACGGGCCAGCAGCGGACCAAGTACAATGGCCGAGGCACGCATGGTTTTGACCAGCTCATATGGCGCTTCCGGTTTATCGGCTGGACGCGTATCGACGTGCAGGCAGTGCTGGTCGTCATAGGCAACATCAGCACCCTGCCAGGCCAGAAGGGTCATCATCGTTGAAATATCACGCAGGTGTGGGATGCGGCGATAGCGCACCGGACCATCGATAAGAATAGCGGCTGCAAGCAGGGGCAGGGCTGCATTTTTGGCGCCGCTGGCTTCAACGCTACCCGTCAGTGGTACGCCGCCCTGAATAATTATTTTGTCCATGTCAGTACCTGTTGCATATTCGCGCGAACGCTAGCGGTTGCAGGCTGGCCGAACAATGCTCGGTCATAAGCGTGAAAAAGTGTTCTCCGGTATGGATGAGTTCATGATATATGCGCATTCTGGCGGAGGATGCCGGGATATCTGTCGCTAAATGGCTGACAGTTGGCCTGTCAGGGCTATGATTCGGGCCCATGTCCGTTTATACCGAACTTTCCCATGCCGATATAGCCAGTGTGTTGAGCAGCTACAGCCTCGGCGAGTTGCACGGCTTTGAAGGTATTGCCGCTGGCATCGAGAACAGTAATTTCTTTATTGATACCGATGCCGGACGTTTTGTGTTGACCATCTTTGAACGTATGCATGCCGAGGAATTGCCGTATTTCATGCGCCTGATGCGGCATCTGGCCGGCCATGGCCTGCCCTGTCCCGATGTGCAGCCAAGGTATGACGGCAGCCTGTTGTTTTCACTGTCGACTGCTGATGGCAACAAACAGGGTTGTATCGTTTCCTGCCTGAATGGCAGTACGCTGGATGAACTCAACACTGCGCAATTGAGAGCCTCGGGGTATGCACTGGCAGCCCTGCACATGGCCGGCGCCGATTTCACTGAAGCAAGAGATAATCCGACAGGTATGGACTGGCTGGCCGAGACCATTGTCAGGGTTGTTGATAAAACCGGCCAGCGTTATGGCGAGGAGGCGGCTGAACTGCTAAAGAGCGAACTTGCCTATCAGCAGCGCCTGGGTCGGCGGGATTTGCCTGCCGGCGTTATCCATGGCGATCTGTTTTGCGATAATATCCTGTTTGAAGGCGATGCTGTGGTCGGCCTGATTGATTTCTATTATGCCCATACCGCTCCCTATGTCATGGATATTGCCATTTCGCTGAATGCTCAGGCCATATTGCTGGGGGACACGGATGAGGTACGCATGCAGGCATTTCTGGAGGGTTATCAGGCGGTGCGCAAATTGAATGCTGCCGAAATCAGGGCATTGCAGGATATGCTGCGCCTGGCGGCACTGCGTTTCTGGGCCTCGCGCCTTTTTGATGCGCTGTTTCCGCGCAGCGGGGCCATGATCCAGACCAAAGACCCTGAGGAGTACAGGCGGAAGCTATCGCTGCACATTAAACCATAATTCTATTGTCCAGTGGGCTTGCCCATCTTGCAGCGAAGTGGATCGGGTTACGGGCAGGCAGGGAGCCTCGGCAAAGAAAACAAAACAGCTCTGAAACTTGCAAATTGGCATGATTTAGGCTACAAACTTAAGCATATGAGCGGTCGGACTGGATAGACATTTATGCTCCTGGAGTAGCTATGGCAACAGCGAAAACCACAACCGGAAAGGCTGCAGCAAAAAAGACGGCAACAACCGGAGCAGGCAGGGGCTCCAGAAAGAAGACACCCGTATCGGCAGAGCGGGAGGTTGTTGTTGTGGCAGGCATTCGCACCCCTCTGGGTAAGGCGGGCGGGGTGTATGATCATCTCAGTGCTGTCGATCTCGGGGTGCTGGCTGCACGCGAGGTGCTGGCGCGTTCGCCGGTCAGTAAACAGGATGTCGATTCGGTGATCATCGGCAATGTCATTCAGCCGGCAGAAGCGGCCAATATCTCGCGCGTGATTGCGCTGATCGCCGGCATACCGCGCCCGGTGCCTGCACATACCGTACATCGCAACTGTGCATCCGGCATGCAGGCAGTGACCGATGCGGCCGAGAAGATTCTTTCGGGCCGGGCCGAGGTGGTGCTGGCCGGCGGTGTGGAATCAATGACCCATGCGCCGTTATTATTCCATGATGAATTCCGTCGGGCCATGAGTAAGTTACCGCGTGCAAAAACATTGAAGCAAAAAATGGCGGTATTTGCTGAAATCGCCAAAGCGCCGTGGAAGCCGCGGATTTCACTGATGGAAGGTTTAACCGATCCGACGGTGAACCTGAATATGGGCCAGACGGCCGAAGTGCTGGCGCGGGAGTTTGGTCTATCCCGTGAAGAGCAGGATGAATTCTCCGTTCAAAGCCACCAGCGTGCCGATGCTGCCTGGAAATCCAGCTGGTTTGATGAAGAAACCATGCATGTGTTTCCACCCAACGGTTATGTGCCGGTGCACCGGGATGAGGGTGTGCGTAGCGGCCAGAGCATGGAAGCGCTGGGTAAGCTGAGGCCGGTATTCGAAAAGCCGCTGGGCACGGTGACTGCAGGCAATAGTTCGCAGATTACCGATGGTGCAGCCATGCTGCTGCTTACCCATCGTGCCAAGGCCGAGGGCGAAGGCTGGCCGATACTGGGATATATCCACGATTGGGCCTATGCCGGTTGCGATCCGGCGCGCATGGGGCTGGGTCCGGTATATGCGACCAGTAAATTGCTGGCTGCACGCGGTATGCAGACGCAGCACCTGGCACGTATGGAAATCAATGAAGCCTTTGCAGCTCAGGTCCTGGCATGCGTTCAGGGTATGGACTCGAAAACCTTCTGTAACGAAAACCTCAGTTGTAGCAAACCTGTCGGAGCACCGGATATGGACAAACTGAATGTCCATGGTGGGGCCATTGCCATGGGGCACCCGGTGGGCATGACGGGGGCGAGGCTTGTGGTGACGTTGCTGCACCAGCTCAAGCATGATACGGCTGGCGGACTGGCCGTTGGTACGCTGTGTATCGGCGGCGGTCAGGGTGGTGCGGTATTGATCGGGAGTGAGCCATGGAAGTGATCACACTCATTCGCAAGGAGAAACAGGCCCGGCTGCAGTTTTCACGCACGGATAAATCGGTCAATGTGCTAGATGAAGCCTGTATCAGCCAACTCGAGGCGCATCTTGACGCGCTGGAAGCCGATCCTCCCAACGTGCTTGTGCTGGAAAGCGGCATGCCCGGATGTTTTATTGCCGGCGCAGATCTGGATGTGATCGCTGCGGTTGAGGATCAATCGCAGGCAACGGCACTGGCTCATCGGGGGCAGGCTATTTGCGACCGCATCGAAAAACTTGCCAGTGTTTCGGTGGCGCTGGTCCACGGTGCCTGCATGGGAGGAGGCTTGGAACTCGCACTGGCTTGCGATTACATCGTGGCCGTGAAGGACAGTAAAACCCGTCTGGCATTACCGGAGATCAAGATTGGCATCCACCCCGGTTTTGGCGGCTGTGTACGTCTGCCGAAAAGGGTCGGCTGGTTAACTGCAACGGACATGATTTTGACTGGTCGCAAAGTGGATGCCGGACGGGCAAAACGCATTGGCCTCGCATCTCTGGTCTGTGAAGCAGAGCAGGGTGATGCAGCCATCACTTATCTGGCCACCCGCGGCAAAGCAGGGAAGCGTAGATTAAAGCCCGCATGGCTGCATCTCTGGCCGGCCAGGGCGCTGTTTTTCCAGCAGGTGGAAAAGCGAGCCATGCAGCGGCTGAAGCATCTGGAAATCGAATCGGCTTATCCGGCTGTACCAGCGACGATTGCGCTGTTAAAGCAGATCATTGGTGTGGGTGATGCTGTAGCATTAAGGCGTGAGGCTGAATCGCTTGGCAGGCTCGCCGTGACGCCGACGTGCAGGAATCTGATCCGCGTTTTTCATCTCGGTGAATCGTTGAAAAAGCAGGATGCCGTCAAACGAGGGCGTGAGGCAGCCGGAAAGATCAGCAAAACAGCCGTGTATGGCGCCGGTGTGATGGGCAGCGGTATTGCCTGGGTGGCGGCACGTAATACCGACGTTGATCTGCATGAAGTGGCGGCTGAACCGCTGGGTCGCGGTATGAAAGGCCTGGCCCGGCTGGCCAGCCGGGATGCCAGACGCTTCGCACGCATCCGGCCGGTTATGGATAACAGCGGCCTGAAGGATTGCGATGTGGTGATTGAGGCGGTACTTGAGGAGTTGAAGGTCAAACGGGCTCTTTGGCAGGAGATCGGCAAGCATGTGCCGAAGGATACGCTATTGCTTAGCAATACCTCATCGCTGTCGATATCCGATATGCAGCAGCGGATCAAGGGCGGTGAACGGATTGCCGGGCTACATTTTTTTAATCCGGCACCGAAAATGCCGCTGGTCGAGGTGGTGGCGGGCAGTAAAACAAGCGATGTGACGCTGGATACGACTGCTGCCCTGGCGGCATCATGGGGCAAATACCCTGTCATCGTGGCGGACAAGCCGGGCTTTCTGGTGAATCGTTGTCTGATGCCGTTCATGGCTTCGGCTCTGGCATTAATCGAGGCCGGTCAGAAGCCGGAGCATGTGGATGGGGTATTGAAAACCTTCGGTATGCCGATGGGCGCGATTGAACTGGCTGATCGGGTGGGTCTCGATATCTGCCAGCATGTCGGCAGTCACCTCGGCGATGCTTTCGGGGATCGTTTTGAAATGCCGGAATGGTTCGGGCGCATGGTGAAGGATGGCTTGCTGGGAGCCAAATCGGGCAAGGGTTTCTTTATCTATGAAAAGGGTGAGAAGCAGGGACTGAACCCCGATCTCGGGCATTATCTCGACATTGTCTCCACAGAGCATGAAACGGATGCCGAGCTGACTGATGACCAGGTCATGTCCGGTGATGCCATTGTTGATGCCTGTCTGATTCCCATGCTGGTTGAGGCGCTAAGCTGTCTTGGCGCAGGTGTGGTTGAGGATGCTGTACATCTGGATGCGGCCTTTATCTTTGGCATTGGATTTCCCCCGTTCAGAGGCGGGCTGTTACGTTATTTCGCGGGTCGCAACCGTCCTGAATTACGCCAGAGCATGGCCGATCAGGGCTTTGAAATTCCCGATAACCTGGAGGTGCTCAATGACTTTGCCTGATCCACTCTTTGTCGAGCACTGTACGGGCCTTGATCAGGCCAATCAGGCGAGCTGCCTGTCCGATCTTTTACTGGCTTCACCACCAGCATGGCTGGATAAGCCGATGCTTCGCTTCCGGCAACCGGATGGTAGCTGGAAGGCATGGTCACGCATCCGCACCCAGCAGGCCGTACTGCGGGTTGCGGCATGGCTGGAGAGCAAGGGCATCAAGCCGGGCGATCGGGTTGGTATTCTTGGCCATAATTCGCCGGAATGGTTTATTGCCGATTTTGCCATTCTGCGCCTCGGGGCGGTGACAGTTCCAGCATACTTTACCGACCCCGCCGAAGCGGTTCAGTATGTATTTGACGACGCAGAGGTGTCGATCGTGTTTGTTGAACCGGGCGAGCAGCAGCAGAAGCTGGCAGATTACGATAAGCCATTCCTTGCCTTTCGAGGCGAGGGGGAAAGTCTGGCCAGCATAGCTGCCGATGAGGCATGGGAAGGACGTCTTCGTGCCGTATGTCCCGGTCGCGATGATCTGGCAACACTGATTTACACCTCCGGTACGACCGGGCATCCCAAGGGTGTCATGCTCAGCCATGGCAACCTGTTGTCGGATGTGGTGGCGGGTCTCGGCGGTGTCGCTATTTTTGATGATGATCTGTTTTTGTCTTTTCTGCCATTATCGCATGCTTTCGAGCGCACTGTCGGTCATTTCCTGCCGACAGCCAGTGGCGCGGAAATCGCCTATGCCGAGGATGTCTCCACCTTGCTCCGTGATATGCCCGAGGTACAGCCCAAGGTCATGATTTCGGTACCGCGTTTGTATGAGAAAATCTATGCCGGTGTACAGGCCAAGATGGCAGAAGGTCCGGCGGTTAAGCGAGCGCTGTTTAATCTGGCTCAGAAACTTGGCGCAGAACGCTTTGAGTTAAGTCAGCGTGGTGAATCGTTGACGGGATTCAAGGCGAAGCTCTGGGGACTTCTGGATGGGATCGTCAATGCCAAATTGCGCCAGAAAATGGGTGGCCATATCCGTGCCTTTGTTTCGGGCGGTGCGGCACTGCATCCTGCAATTGCGCATTTTTTACTGGCCGCTGATATTACCGTCCTTCCCGGTTATGGCCTGACAGAATCATCACCGGTGCTGACGGTGAACAGGCTCTCCCTTATCAAACCGGACTCTGTCGGACCGGCTCTGCCCGGTGTGGAATTAAAGTTGAACGATGATGGTGAGCTGTTAGCCCGGGGGCCGATGATTATGCAGGGTTATTGGAAGAAGCCCGAGGCTACTGCTGAAGTGATTGATTCGGAGGGCTGGCTGGCTACCGGGGATATTGTTGAGATTGATGAGCAGGGGTTTGTTAAAATTGTTGATCGCAAGAAAGAGATTATGGTGCTGTCCAATGGCGAGAATGTGCCTCCGGCGGTCATTGAACAGCATCTGGTACAGGCGCCGTGTCTGTTGCAGGCCATGGCTATTGCCGATGGGCGTGATTATGTGACCGCCCTGGTTGTGCCGGATGAAGCGGCTCTGAAAATTACCTGGCGGCAGAGCCAGAAACGGCCGTTACCGGATAATTGGCGGGAAAGCCGCGAGGTTTATGATTGGATGCTCCAGCGTATGCATATCGATGAACATGATCTGTCCAGCTATATGCAAGTAAAGGCATTTGCTTTTGCCGATGAAGAATGGACGCAGGCCAACGGGATGGTGACCCCGACCCTGAAGCTCAAGCGCCGCATCATCATGGAGCGCTATGCCGATAGCATTGAGGCGCTGTACAAGAATTCAGATCAGGGACAGTAATTTTATGTGAACGGATTCTTGATTGTATGTGTCAGGTGAGCTTTACCGGCATGCGCCGGTTGCCGAAAGCGCCTTCAAAGTGGCTGAAGCAGCCGGCGATCTGCGCGCTGCAATCCGGGCATTCCCCCTTATTGGTAAGCCGATAATCGAGTATCTCATACCAGTCGCGCACGATCAGCGGTGTATGACAGTTTGGGCAGAAAGTAGTGCCGCCATCGGTGTCATGCACATTGCCGGTATAGACATAATGCATCCCTGCCTTCAGGGCGGTCCCGCGTGCCCTGGACAGGGTGGCAGACGGGGTGGCAGGTATATCGCGCATCTTCCAGTCAGGGTGAAATGCGGTGAAATGCAGCGGCACATCCGGCCCGAGCTGGCTGACAATCCAGTCGCACATGGCGACCAGTTCTTCATCACTGTCGTTTTCACCGGGGATCAGTAATGTGGTGATTTCATAGCAGACATTGGTCTGATGCTGCAGATATTCAAGTGTTTCCAGGACAGGTTGCAGATGCCCGGCACACAGGCGGTGATAAAAATCATCACTGAAGGCCTTTAAATCGATATTGGCTGCATCCATGTGGGAGAAGAACTCCTCTCTGGCCTCTGCGTGCATATAACCGGCAGTGACCGCCACTGTCTTGATGTCGAGCGCATGGCAGGCCCTGGCTACATCAATGGCATATTCGAGGAAGATCACCGGATCGTTATAGGTGAACGACACACTTTTACAGCCCATGTCCGTTGCACTTTCGGCAATCGTTTCAGGCGAAGCTGCATCGCAAAGCCGGTCGAATTCGCGCGACTTGGAAATATCCCAATTCTGGCAGAATTTGCAGGCAAGATTGCAGCCTGCCGTGCCGAAGGAAAAAACGCTGGAGCCCGGATAGAAATGGTTGAGCGGTTTCTTTTCAATCGGGTCTACGCAAAAACCGGATGAACGACCATAGGTGGTCAGGACAATCTGTTCATTCTCGCATTTGCGGACAAAGCACAGGCCTCGCTGACCGTCGTGCAGCTTGCAGTCGCGGGGGCAGATATCGCACTGAATGCGTCCGTCATCCAGCTTGTGCCAGTAGCGGCCGGGGAAATGTTCATTGGCCGGGTCATTTGTCTGTTTCCTTGCCATGGCCTACTTCGTATCAGGCTCCACGCTTTCGCGGTATTTGTTTACCTGATACCTGTATAATAGCACTTCCGGATGCCAGAAGTCGGCCGCCAGTCCGGCTTTTTGTTTGAGATGGGCGAGAAAAGTCTTCGCTTCCGGTAATTGATTCCATACCTGAGGCAGAAAGGTGGCCTTGTGGGAACCGTATTTAAACACCAGACCGTCACGATTTGGCACGAGCTTACTGCAGGCAATCTCCTCGCTTTTGGCATGCATAGGCTCCAGCTCCGAGAGCACGGATACCTCAACGCATATCTCATTGAATTCATCCTGTTTCAGCGGTGCAAAGCGAGGATCATGCAACGCCGCGGCAATGGCATTGGCGCGAATATCTTCCATGAGCGGCCGACAGGCCTCCAGGGTGCCGATGCAGCCGCGCAGTTCCCCCTGTTTGGTCAGGGTAATAAATGTGGCTGCATTAGCCTGTAGCCAGTCCAGCCCGTCTGTGACCGGGGGCTCAGTGTTCAGGCCCAGTTCTTCCGCGATAGCATTGCGCGCCAGAGCGATAAGAATCGGTCCACGATTGCTTTGTTCACCCATCACCAGCCTCCGATATATTGGTAAAGCCAATGGCAGTATAGCCGACCACACTCTGTTTATCGCCGGCCGTATCGCCGGAATTACGGTAATCAAGCAGATGCGGAACCAGAGAATGCTCTGCAGCAGCCAGCAGCATGCCGTTGACCGGGGTGGCGCCGCAAGCCTGTTCATGATTCAAGCTGGCGTGCATCGACAGGATATGGGCGATACTGTGCTGGTCGATGTCTCTGGCCTCGGCATAGGGATGAAAATGGGATAAATCCGAGCTGATAAGGATCAGTGTGTCCGTATTACCCCAAAGAGACTCAATGGTTGCGGCTACACTGACGATGTCGGCTGAACCGACACAGAGCGGGATCAGGGTAAAATAATCCAGGACCTCTTGCAGAAACGGCAGCTGCACCTCCAGTGAGTGTTCCAGTGCATGGGCGGCTTTATTGACTGATATATCCGGTAATTCAAGCAGCTTGTCCATGGTCTGGCGTTCCAGAGGAATCTGGCCCAGAGGTGTGGCGAAGACATCGGCATCGGGCAGGCTCAGGCCGGAGAATGCAAGCCTGTGAGCCGGACCGAGCAATACCACGCGCCTGATTCGGCTGGCATCCAGCGTGGCATAGGCATACGCAGCCGTCAGGCCGGAGTAAATATAGCCGGCATGTGGCACAATCAGTGCCTTCGGCTGACAAATCGCGGGCGTACATTCGGCCAGCAAGCCCCTGATCAACGAGCGCAGTTCATCGGCATCTTGCGGGTAAAACTGGCCGGCGACTGCAGGCGGACGTACGGACATGGCACCTCCGTAAGCATTCATCTTATCCAGCTATAGTTTAGACGACTTCAGGGCTGTTTGTCGGTGTCAGAGCCTGTGCCGGAGGCTGTTTCTGATCCTTCTTCAGATGCGGGTCTGTCTGTCTGAGCAGTAGAATCAACCTGAGTATCATCCAGATGTCGACGGACGTGGCGATGGCCGAAGCGGATATAGAGCCACAGGGTCATAAGAGCACCAATGCCGATAACAACAAGAAGGCCGATGACACCGAAATGGTGCAAAATGGCCATGCCGGCCACGCCGAGTATATGGCCGACCGCATAAATAATAAAAGCCCAGGAAATGCAGTTAACGATCTGTAGAAAAAAGAAACGCCAGAAATCAATGGAAGAGCAGCCGAACAATACAGCAGCTACCATGCGCGTACCGTACAGATACTGGAAAATGAATACCGACCAATGTGCATAGTGATCGAGTATTTTATTGGCTTTGGGATAATGGGTGCGTAAAAATGGAGTGCTCAGAATAATATCCATGCCTTTCCAGCGTCCCAGAGCAAAGAAAAACATGTGGCCGACAAATGCGCCGAGTGCGGCGATGACAATGACTTTCCAGGGTTCCAGAATGCCTGCTGCAGCCAGCGCCGCAGCGGCAATAAACACAGATTCACCCTCTATGAAGGTCCACAGAAAAACGGCCCAGTATCCATATTGCTCGACAAACTGTTGTGCCCATTCCATGGCCAAAGATTAGCTCTTCATGCCTGCTGGTGCACGTGAAACGGGCAGTTCTGAGGCCGGGTCGCCGAAAGATTTAGCCGGAAATACGGTGAAAGCCGGCTTCGCGCAGGTGAGCGGAGAAATCAGGGCAGGCTTCCGCTAGTGTATGAACAAGAGCTATGGGAAAAACGGCCGCCTCGATATTGGACTCGGCTATGACGCTGGCAACAGGCGGACTGATGCCGGCCGATGAAATCTCGCCGACAAACTCACCAGCTACGATGCTTCCAACCGGAGTGCCGTTGATTAGGGCCTGTTCACATTAACTGAAACAAGTATAATATATTCATGCAGTTAACACGAGAACAATATAAAATAATAGCGCGCTACATGCCCCGTCCTCGCGGCAATATAGGGGACCTCGATCAACCGTCATTTCGAGGTTTCCATTTTGTTGGTGGTGATATCGGCGCGTCTGTTTTCCATGTCGATCGGCGGAATACTGCTGAGGCAGGCGTTTTGGGTAACCTGAAGGCC
>JAJRTF010000062.1 GCA_021545585.1 Zetaproteobacteria bacterium | reverse complement strand
GCATTTAAAGCCTGATAGTTCGAAATGACTATATTGCCGCGAGGACGGGGCATGTAGCGCGCTATTATTTTATATTGTTCTCGTGTTAACTGCATGAATATATTATACTTGTTTCAGTTAATGTGAACAGGCCCTAGTGTCTGTTTCCGGCCGACAGCGGTCAGCCAGACATAAGCGAACAAAGTCGCAAGGCACAAACCGGAACCCTTCCCTAAATCTCCAAATGCTTCTAAAGTAGAAGCATTAAGGAGGGTTGATGCCAAAACCATCCGCCAACGACGATAAATCGATCATATCCCGCGTGCTGGATATGGATGTGGCCGATATCGCCAGCCTGCCGGCCCTGTACAGGCATGCCACGCATTTCCTGCGCTTTTGCTATCGCGTCATCCAGCGCTTCATTATTGATAAATGTATCCAGCGCGCTTCCGCACTCGCCTATGCATCACTACTGGCTATTGTCCCGCTTGTTGCCCTGGGCTTCTCGGTCTTCACCAGCTTTCAGGCCTTCGAGTCCATTGCCGGCAGTGTACGCGATACACTGCTCGAATACCTGCTGCCGACTAGTCAACAGGCGGTACAGGAGTATCTGGGCAGCGTAACCGGTAAAACCACCGCCCTGTCGGTATTCGGTATTATCGGTCTGCTGCTCACAGCCACCGCACTACTCAATACCATCGAAGAGGCCTTTAACTCCATCTGGCGGATTACACGTGACCGCGCATGGTTATCGAAGTTCATCGCTTTCTGGTCAACACTGACGCTGGCGCCCATCTTTATCGGCGCATCTGTTTCTATCACCTCCTATTTCGCCGCCCTGCCGGTGCTTAAACATGTTGCCGAGGGAGCAACGCTGATCAGCCATATGCCATTCGTTCTGCCCTGGCTCATGTCTTCGCTGGCTCTGACCACGCTGTATATGGTGCTTCCCAACACATCGGTACCTTTCCGCTATGCCATTGTCGGCGGCCTGGTCGCCGGCGCATTATTTGAGAGTACAAAATTCGGTTTTGCCTTTTACGTCACACACATTGCCAATTACGAGCGCCTGTACGGTGCCCTTTCGACCCTGCCGATCTTTCTGATCTGGCTATACCTGATCTGGGTGATTGTACTGATCGGCTCGGAAATCACCTTCTGCCTGCAGAACCCTGAACAATCACATCGCCGGCACAGCAACTATCTGCGTCCGGGCGTGCAGCAGTTCTATGCCCACCTTATTCTGCTACGTGCGGCTCAGGCGTTGAAGCGCGGCAGCACCCTGAGTCTGGCGGACATGCTCAATGAAACCGGCATCCCTGAGAATATCATGCAGGAATGGCTGGATCATTTATGCGAACGGGGGCTCCTGCACCCCACATCCGGTACGGCCACGGCCCAGACATCATGGGTGCTTGCACAGGCTGACGATGAGCTGTCATTACTGAAAATATTTGAAACCCTGAATCAGGTGCCGATGAAAATACCGAAAACCTGCATCGATACGCCGCTCGCCCGCCGCCTGCAGGGTATTTATTATCGTCTGGATCGCCAGAATCATAGCCTCTTGAACGAAACCACGATCAGGGATTTGATGGAAAAAGAGTTCGAAGAACAAGACACCCCGGACGAGCGCTGACAGTATCCGCTCCATGACAACTGCGCGCCTGATGATTGCTGATTCCGAACATGATGCCGACATGCTTTATGTGGCCGGCATGTTTGTCCCCGATGCATTCATCGCCATTGAGATTGGCGATGCTTGGCATGGCCTGTTTTCACCGCTTGAAGTGGGCCGCGCCGAGAAGCAAGCCAAATTCGGGCGGATTCACCTCGATAGCCCATGGCGCATGAAAGCGAACGAAATGGATCGGTCCGGACTCGCGGGAGTCGCGGCTGCATTCCTTCAGGCCGAGGCAATTCATAGCGTGCTTGTACCCGGGCATTTCCCGCTTGCCTATGCGGAGCAATTACGCGCATGGGGCTTTGATGTGAAAGCAGCCGATGGCGCCATGTTTCCCGAGCGGGCCGTGAAATCCGAATATGAAATTCGCTGCCTTGCGCAGGCCGAGCGCCTGACGCGCCAGTCCATGCAGCAGGCCGAGCGGTTTCTTGCAGCCTGCAGCATCGGCAATGACGGTATCCTCCGAGCTCCGGCCGATGCTCAAAGGCCGAACAGGAAAATCAAATCAGCCGACGTCCGCCGCGTCATTGAAACATTTCTGATCGGCAAAGGCGCCATGCCCGCCCACACCATCGTGGCCTGCGGACGGGAAGGCGCTGACCCGCACAATATCGGCTCAGGATTTATTCGTGCACATCAGCCTGTTATCATTGATATATTTCCGCGGGTGCTGAAAACCGGTTACTGGGGTGATATGACCCGCACCTACGTCAAAGGCAGGGCCAGCCGCGAACTGACCCGACTCTACCGAACCGTTCGCGAAGGACAGGATATCGGCCTGGATATGGTGCAGCATGGCGTTGACGGCAAGCGCATCCATATGAGCATACTGGCGCATTTTGATAAACAGGGCTTTGCCACCGGCATCAAAAACGGACGCCAACAGGGATTTTTCCATGGTACAGGCCATGGTGTCGGGCTGGAAATTCATGAGCAGCCGCGTATTTCCACGCAATCGAATATACTCAGGGCCGGGCAGGTCGTCACCGTGGAGCCGGGGCTGTATTACCCTAGCCTTGGCGGCGTGCGCCTTGAAGATATGGTGGTAGTCCGCGAACACGGCTGTGATAACCTGACCCGCCATGCACGGCGTCTGGAGATTGCCTGAGCGCCACTTCTGTTCCTCAACATCACGCCTTTTTCTTTTAACATCGGCATCTTTCCGAAACCGTTGAATTACTTGCGTTAAGCAAATGCGCTAACTATGCTTGCTTATGGTGTTGCCGTCTGTTCTCTGGGGAATGCCGAATTTCAGGAAGGTGGACATACATGGGCGACGAATTTCTGGATCTGTCAGGGGTACATCCACCATCCGGCAAGGGTCCATTGCTGGATGGCACGCGGTTTTCCGTGCTGGAAGGCATTTCACCGATTCATTTGCGCATCCTCAATGAAGCCAGCAATGTGATGTATGTTTCCAAGGATGTGGAACTGCTGCATGAAGGTGATGCCCCGCACGACCTGTACTTTGTTGATTCAGGCAAGATTATCATTGCCAAGCAAAGCACCGGCAAATTAAAAGTCCTGCGTTCACTTGGTCAGGGCGACGTTTATGGTGAATTCGGCGTACTGCGGCGAAAGTCACGCTATGCATCGGTATTCAGTGCCGAGCCCAGCCGCATTATCCGCGTTGATATCACGGCTGTTCATCAGGTGCTTGAAGTGGATGCCACATTCCGCAAACGCATCACCGACATGATGAATCAACGCATGATCAATACCTTCTTCTCGAGCCATGTCGCATTCCAGGATTTATCCGCTGCTGCTGCGGAAAAACTGGCGCAGATTCTTCCACTGCGTTACATCGAACGCGGCGAACGCATTTTCTCGCAGGGTGAGGCTCCCACGGGCATGTTTCTGATCATGTCCGGTGAGGTAGAGGTTCGTTTCCTCAACAAATCCAAAGCTGAGGTGTTGCTCGAAATCCGCCGTGATAACGACATCGTCGGCGAAGTCGTGCAGAAAAACGGTACGGAACTGGCTTATTCCGCCATTGCATCCAGTGATATTGACCTTCTTGTGCTCGACAAAAAAGCCATGGATGCTTTACAGATACAGGATGCCAAAACCTTTGCCAAACTGGAACAGTATATCAATAAACGCTCACAGATGACGGTGAAACGCCTGCGCGAGAATCTCGGCTGACTCCCCCCCCCGGCCGGCATTACTCTCCGGCCGGCTTTCTCAATGCTCCGGTTCCACCCAGGCGCCACAGCACAACGCCGCCGGGGATAGCCACTATAAGCATCACCAGCACCCACAGCATTGCCATCGCCGCCGCCGTATCACTGCTGCCGCCAAACCAGACGGCCAGACCGACATAACCCGCTTCCCGGATGCCAAAACCGTTGAAGGACAATGGCAGCGCGGAAGCCAGCGCCACAAGACAAACCATGAATCCGTAAGCGGCCCATGACAGCTCCAGCCCTACTGCCATGCCCAGAAACACATGTGCCTGTATCACCAGCATCTGGAACAGAATTGAAACAGGTAAGCTGCGCCACCATGCCGAGCGGAATTCAGCAGACAACACAGGCAGTTGTTTCCAGCCGGACAGTTTCTCGATTTTCAAGGCCTGCAAACGCGGCCACCAGTATGGCGTCAGCAGCATGCTCAGCCACAGGCCCGCAATGGCAATATACCAGACAGCGCTGAATGACCATGGCAGCGTCAGAAAGAACAGGCTTCCGGTCACCAGTACCGTGATGCCGAATACACCGCTGATACGCTCCATAATCACGCTCGCCGCCGCAGGCCAGCCAGCCGCTTTACGGCCACGGGCCAGCATCCAGCCACGTGCTATATCACCGCCGATAATGGAGGGTAAAAAAAGGCTGAGGAACATGCCCAGAAAGTAGAGCTGGATCTTACGCAGGATATTGACATCCAGACCCAGTCCGCGGGCCAGCCATGTCCAGCGTACGGCGGAAAAAACCTGTCCCGTCAACAGGCACAGGCATGCCAGCACCACCCAGTACCAGCCCACACCCGACAAACGCTCAACCACGGCCGGAATATCAAGCGCCCAGCCAAGATACGCCAGTATCAGGGCTGATAAGCTTAATTTAAGCCAGAACATCAATAGAAGGGATCAGTCTGAATCGACACTGCCGCCGAAATGACGCCGAATACTGTAATGGCGACGCCCCGATGCCTCGTAATAGGTGCGTGCCTGCATTTCCAGCATCAGGCCAATCCCGAACAACAGAATGCCTGTCACAATCAGCAGGGAGCCCAGCTGCAGCATGGGGCGCCCGGACAGTTCGGCCGCAAACAGCAGTTTATCCAGCGTTAACCATGCATCAATGCCAATGCCGGCAAGCAGACTCAACAGGCCGGCTGGCCCGAACAGCTGCAGCGGCCGATCCGTAAAACGCTGGAAAAACAGCACCAGCAACAAATCCACCAGCACCCGAAGCGTACGGCCGATACCGTATTTACTTTCCCCGAACTGGCGCGGCCGATGTGTCACCACCTCTTCCCCGAGACGGGCACCGTAAAGATCAGCCAGGGCAGGCAGAAAACGATGTTGCTCACCGTACAATCTTAAATTCTTGGCCACCTCAGCGCGCATCAACTTCATCGGGCAGCCATAATCGTGCATGCGTACCTTGGTAGATGAACGAATCAGGGCATTGGCGACCCTGGAAGGAAAATTACGCGACAGGCTGGCATCCTGCCTGTCCTTGCGCCAGCCGTTGACCATATCCAGGTCATCGCGCTGCAGTCGTTCAAGCAGCCTTGGAACATCTCCCGGATCGGTCTGTAAATCGCCATCCATGTAAACAATATACTCACCGCGCGCATATTCGAAGCCGGCACTCATGGCTGCTGTCTGGCCGAAATTACGCCGCAACTGGATACCCACCACCCGGTCATCCTCACCGCAGGCCTGCTCCATGGCCTTGCAGGTATCATCATCCGACCCATCATCAATAAGAATCAGTTCATACGCATGTTCGGAAAGCTTGTCCGCCACCTCCCTGACCAAATGCGGAACATTTTCCTCTTCCCGATACAAAGGCACGACTATCGAAATCAGTGGTTCGGCCATATCAATTCTCCCATTGTCGATTCGGTAACGGTTGCAGACTAATCAGCATCAGCCAGTGCCGAGCATACAGGCCGTACACCCGTTTATGCACAATAAAATGCGGCAACATCTCGCGGGGCAACTCAGCCAGTGCTTCCTGGGTCAGAACCACCGCCTTACCCTGCAGCAGCCAGCGGCCCACATCATCGGCATCGGCCAGCGAAGGCAATCTTCCGCCATGGTAGAACAGCAAGGAGGGCTGAAAATAACGGAATGTTGCCAGGCTGGAGCCGTCAAATCCCGCCTCATCGGCCACAGTGGCCAAATCACGGCTTACCTTGTGATGCTCAATGCCCGGTATAGACCAGCCCGTGAGCAGCATAACCG
Source organism: Zetaproteobacteria bacterium (assembly GCA_021545585.1). Lineage (GTDB taxonomy): Bacteria > Pseudomonadota > Zetaproteobacteria > Mariprofundales > Mariprofundaceae > JAJRVH01. The sequence goes on along the minus strand of JAJRTF010000062.1, from coordinate 11,010 downwards.
AAGCCAGCATACCCCCGGTCAGCCAGTGCCACGGCTCGCCATATGTGACGATTCGGTGAACCAGGGCCGCCAGCAACAGCGGCAGGAAAGCCAGGATATACCAGCCTTCGCCCGCCCATTTTCGCTCCAGAGCGATTCCGCCGGCCAGCAGAATCACCACTGCCAGCAGGATGGCGCCCCACAGCAGCCATGCATTGGCCCGGGCACGCCAGGACGCATCATTTGAAGACCAGGCCAGCGCAATAAGCAAAGCCCCGGCAGGAAATGCAGGCAGGATATAATTCGGCAACTGCGTGCTGGCAACACTGAAAAACACAAGGTAAACACCGATCCAGCAGAGCATAAACAGGCGTTCGGGCTGTTGCCTTAATGCATCCAGACGCCATGCCCCCATGACGATGCTGACCAGCAACAGGCCCGTCCATGGAAGCCAGCCGATGAGATAACTGAGTAAATACAGGCCGGGGAACCCGTGGTGGCCCTGCAGGGAACCGGTAAAACGATCCAGGTTATGATGAAAAATGAATCCCTGCAGCCATTCGCCATGGGTCAGCACACCGACCGTTACATACCACGGCATGGCGATCAGCAAGGCGATACAGATGCCCTTCCACGGATGAAAGACACGCCAGCTCTTCCAGTCACCCATCAGCGTCAGATATGCACCGACAATCAGTAGTGGCATCAGCCCCGCAACCGGGCCTTTGGCCAGCACACCCAGCCCAATCGCGACATATGCACCCATCAACAGCCCCGGCATAGCCGCCTTGCGCAAAGCTTTTTCAGGTCGTTCCAGATAAGTGATCAACAGTGCCGGCAAGGCAAAGCCCAGGCTCAGCATCAGCAGAGGATCGGGCACCGCTGCCCGGGCAATCACCACAATATGCAGCGCTGTGGCAAACATCACAGCAGCCATCAGGGCTGCATACGATGATGACAGGCCATTCAGACCGCCTGTCAGACGATTGGACATGGTAAATACCACCAGAACCAGCCCGCTCATAGCCAGAGCCGAAGGAAGCCGGGCCGTCCATTCATTCACACCGAACAGGGCATAAAGCGGCATCGTCAGCCAGTAGATGAGAATCGGCTTGTCGAAACGGATATCCCCGTTAAACATCGGAACCCACCAATTGCCGGCAGCCAGCATTTCACGGGCACAAACGGCGTTGTTCGGTTCATCCACATCCCACAGGCTATGCCCGCCTAGGGCGGCAAAAAAACTTGCTGCACAGATCAATAACAGCCATGTGCAGGGGTGACGGAGAAAAACGGCGGCCTTAGCTGTCAAGCCAGTGCTCCAGTTTGATGCGCAACGCGGTATTTGAACCATGCAGAAAAACCCGCTTGCGCCTTGAGGTGTGACCTGAAGCCAGTTCAACATCGCTTTTCCCCAGACCAAGAGCCCTGGCAATCAGTTGAATGATGGCGGTATTGGCTTTGCCGTCCTGAGGCGCTTCAGCCACGGCTATTTTGACCGCATCGCCATGCATACCGCGCAATTGAGGGCATCTGGCGCCCGGCTGGGCATGCACCGTCAGATACAGCCCTTTCTTTCCCTCTGTAATCGCCCAGGCAACCGGATGCTCGGCAGAAGCCATCAGCCACCCTGCAATATCTGCAAGGCGATTTGCTGCAAACTGGGCACCAGAAAATTATCGAAAAACATGATGGCCAGAAGTACAATCATGGGTGAAAAATCGACACCGCCCAGATATGGGACCCGGCGACGCACAGGAAACAGCATCGGCTCAGAGAGTTGATTGATGATCCGCACAATCGGATTATAGGGATCCGGTGATACCCACGACAATACGGATCGGGCAATCACGACGATCATGGCGGCCAGCAGGATGACGTGCAGCACTCCGGCAAGAGCCTGAATAAAATAACCGAGAATGAACACTAGCCAAGCTCCGTCGAGCGTTTGCTGGCCGCAATCACGCCCTTGCGCACAGCATCGGGAAGCCCCATCTCATACATCACATCAAGGGCCGCCTGAGTCGTGCCGCCGGGGCTGGTCACCTGATGACGCAGTGCTTCGGCCGAACGACCGCTTTCAACCAGCATACGACCGGCTCCCAGAGCCGTCTGGCTGGCGAGTTTTTCAGCCAGATCCTTCGGCAGGCCGAGCGATACACCCGCCGCCTGCATCATTTCAGCCAGCAAAAAGAAATAGGCGGGGCCACTTCCGGAAACTGCGGTCACGGCATGCAGTTGCTCCTCACGCTCAACCCGGGCAACCTCGCCACAGGCCTTAAGCACATACTCGACACGCCGACAGTGTGACTCATCCGCCTGACTGAAAAGCACGGACATGCCTGCCTCCACCAGCGCCGGTGTATTGGGCATCACCCGGACAATATGCACCTGCTCACCCAGCCACTCGGCAAGGGACGCGGTGTGCACGCCGGCAGCAATACTGACCACGGTCACATTTTCGCCAATCTCGAGTCCTTGCAAGGCATTGCGCATCTGCTGTGGTTTGACAGCCAAAACAAGAACATCCGCACTCTGCACCACTTCGTTATTGTCGGCCGTGGTATGAATAGCGTATGCATCGCTTAACTGCTGGCGGCGCTGGGCATTGGGCTCGGCCACCCGGATGCCTGCACCCGGATGCCGGGCCCGTACCAGGCCCGCAATAAGAGCCTCGGCCATGTTGCCACCACCGATAAATGAAATTTTCAACTGCTGCATGATATATCCTTATTCGTATGCGAGTTTATGACCGTAGCTGAAGTTCGCCAAACACGGTGCTCCCCAATCGTACGATCGTCGCGCCCTCTTCCACAGCAATACGATAATCACTGCTCATACCCATACACAACTCGCCAAATCTCCCACCGAACAGTTCATCCCGCAAGGCTCGCAATTGCCGGAATGCGCTCCGGACAGCCGCTTCCTGCCCGGGCTCCACACGGGGCGCCATGCCCATCAACCCCGTCAACTTCAATCCATCCATATGTGCCAGTGCATCTGCGAGCGCAGCCACTCTTCCCGGTGCAACACCATGTTGCTCCGGATTGCCTGCAATATTGACCTGAATCAGTACCGGTAATTCCCTGCCAGCAACATGCACCGCAACCCTTGATGCCGTCTCAATATCTTCGCAGCTATGCCATGCGGCGGCATGGCGGGCAATGTATTTAGCTTTATTCTTTTGCGTCGGCCCTATCATATGCCATTCGCACTCCGGCCACTGCATGGAGCGATCCCGGAGCTGCTGCGGACGAGCCTCGGCAAAATGCCGTTCCCCGGCATCAATCAGCGCCGCAACAGGCCCGTCCGACGCATATTTACTGACTACCAGCAGACGCACGCCGGCGGCATCAAGCTCATTGTGAACCTGTTGCCAGCGCTCAATCAGTTCTTGAAAGTCAGACATGGAATCAATCCCGATCAGGGCTGCACACGCTCCCATGCGACACGCTGGTCCAAGGCCCGGCTCAGAGTGTGTTCATCCAGATACTCCAGCTCTCCCCCTTCGGGCACGCCTCTGGAAATACGCGAAATCATCACGTCAGCCGTCTGATAGCGGCGCGCAAGAAAATGTGCCGTTGCCTCACCATCCACCGTCGCACTGGTCGCCAGAATAAGTTCCTTTACGCCTCCGGACACACGCTGATCCAGGGCCGGCAACCTGAGCGTATCCGCACCAATGCCGTCAATCGGACTCAAGCGACCGTGCAGGACGTGGTACACCCCTCGAAAGCTGTGCCCGCGCTCCATCATCAGCACATCAACAGGCTGCTCGACCACGCAAATCAGGGCATGATCCCTTTTGATATGATTACAAAACTGGCAATGCTCCTGCTCGGCAAAGCACCCGCACTGTTCACAGAATCCAACCTGTTCATGCAGTGTCTGCAACGCCTGTGCCAGCGCCAGACTGTCTTCGGCAGAACGAGCCAGCAAATTGAGCCCCAGACGCATGGCTGTCTTGGGGCCAATGCCCGGTAGTGAAGCCAGCATCTCAACAACCCGTGCCAGCGGTGCAGGCATACCCGGAAAATACATCAAAGCGAGAACCCCGGCGGCAATGGCATACCGGCCATCAGGCTCTGCTGTTTCTGCTGACTGATTTCTTCCACCTTCTGAATGGCGTGATTCACCGCCGCAGCCACAAGGTCTTCAACCAGCTCCTTGTCCTGCTCTTTCCAGATGGAGGCATCAATGTTCACGCTCTTCACCGTACGGTCACCCATCATGCTAACCTTGACCATGCCGGCGCCTGACTCACCAACCACTTCCAGCACGGCCATCTCCTGTTTCATCTGCTCCATATTCTGCTGCATCTTTTTTGCCTGCTGCATCATTTTTGCAATATTCACTCTGTCTCTCCTGCCTGACTGTCAACACCTGCCGGCGTTACCTTCACCAGCTGTGCATCCATTTCTTTCATTAATGCCTGAACATGCGGATCATTTTCCGCATGCTGGCGCAGTCTTGCCGCCTCAGCCCTGGATTGACTGGCACGCTCCTGAGACAGCGATTCACCGTCACCGCCCTGACGTGCCTCCCAGAGAATCTCTCGCCCCAACCATTCGGCAAATGCCAGCCGGTCTGCCTGCGCAATAGCGCGTTGCTGATGTTTGTCCAGCGCCAGTCGAACCCTGTCACCGAACTCCTGGCAAACGACATGATCCAGCATGGCCGATACACCGGGCCTGACCAGGCCAAAAGCATCCACGGCTTCCTGCCATGAGCTGTACAGCGAAGCCTTATCCTGTGCATCCTGCAACGGCAAATCCGGCTCGGATGTATCGGCAACGGACTGGCTGACATTCGCGGGAGAGGCTTCCGACGCCGTTTCAACTGCCGGTTCATCCACTGCCTGCACACTCTTCTTCCCGAATGTCTCCACCTGCATGCCGGAAGATTCACTACCGGAAAGGTCTTCGGATTCAGCATCTTCGAGCGGCAAACCGCCGCCCGATATGGCAGCCACCTGATACAATCCGCTCAATCGCATCACAACCATTTCAGCTGCCATACGTTCATCCATCAGCGCCAAGTCCCGCAGCCCGGTCAATAAAACCTGATAACGCAAGTCCAGTAGCGGATAAGTCAGATGCTCAGCACAGGACTGCAACCACGTCCTTTGCTCAGCATCCACCTCATCGGACAGCAATGATGCATCAACCAGCAGGCAGGCCAGACGATGCCACAGCCGGCCGAGTTCCTGTAATACAGTCCGGGGGGCATGACCTCCGCCAATGCTCTGACGCAATGCATGCAGCGCCTGCTCGGCCCTGCCCTCAAGGATATGGCCGGATAATGTCCGGATCAGCTCTCCGCCCACCATGCCCAGTGCTGCATGCACGGCATCGAGCGTTAACCGGTCGTTGCTATAAGCCAATACCCGCTCGGCCAGAGACAAGGCATCCCGGACACTGCCATCCGCAGCCCGGGCTATGGCTGCCACGGCATTTTCATCCGCCTGCACCTTCTCCTGACTGAACACGTGAGCCAGATAGTCACTAATTTCACTCTGTCCGAGACGGCGCAGGTCAAAGCGCTGGCAGCGCGAACGCACAGTCACCGGTAATTTTTCCGCTTCGGTCGTTGCCAGGATAAACATCACCCGGGCCGGTGGCTCCTCGAGCGTTTTAAGCAAAGCATTAAACGCACTTTTGGAAAGCATATGGGCTTCATCAATAATATAAACTTTCGTTTTCAGACTAGTGGGGGGATAGCGCACCCCGTCCAGAATCTCGCGCACATCGTCGACACCGGTATGGCTGGCTGCATCCATTTCCTGCACGTCGAGATTGCTGCCCTCGGCAATACCCTTGCAGGCGACACATGTACCGCAGGGTTCCCCTTTCTCCGCCTGTTCACAATTCGCCGCCATGGCCATCAGGCGTGCAATCGTGGTCTTGCCAACGCCGCGAATACCGCACAGCAGATAAGCATGTGCCAGATTGCCGCTTTGCAGCGTATTTTTCAGGGTCTGAACCACCACATCCTGACCGACAAGATCGGAAAAGCGCTGTGGACGCCAGCGTCGGGCGAGAACCAGATATGACATTCGGCTACTCTACGGTCTGTCGAATTCGGCGCAATGATTCAACCGGCGATATGGCTTACTTACCCTGCAGATCGAACACCCCGTCCCAGTCCATGCCCGGCTCGTGCCGGCGGAATGCACGTACGCGTTCAAGCAACACCTCAGCGACCGGGTCGGCGTGGGTCATGCAAAGGTCGATCAATATCTTCTCAGCCTCGGCAAAATGGCGGCGGCGCATCATGTTCCAGCCCTTTTCATAAGCTCGGAATTGCTCCAGTTGTTCCTGCTGAATATCCGCACGCCTGCAAATCGGCTGATAGACGTCCACCGGCTTTTTCCGTCCCACCACCCGGACACGATCGACAAAACGAGCTGCCACTTCATCCCGCACCAGATCATAGGTGTCGCGACTGATCAGGATCGGCGTCCGATAGGTCTTGTTCACACCTTCAAGCCGGGCTGCCAGATTTACATGATCTCCCATCATGGTGTAATCCATATGGGTCTGGGTCCCCATGTTTCCGACCACCATTAAACCACTGTTGATACCGATGCGGATATGAACCTCCGGATAGTCTTCCTCAGCCCATTGCAAGCGCAATGCACTCAATGCGGCCTGCTGCTCAAGTGCTGCCAGCACACAGCGTGTCGCATGATCGGGCATGGCCACCGGGGCTCCGAAAAATGCGATAATGGCATCGCCTTCGTACTTATCAATCGTACCTCCATGTCTCAGGACAATATCGCTCATGGCCGTCAGATACAGATTAAGGAAATGGACCAGAGCCTCCGGCTCCAGCTTCTCGGAAAACGATGAAAAGCCGGCAATATCAGAGAAAAATGCCGTCAGATGCCTCTCTTCACCGCCCAGCTTCAACTGCTCAGGATTCCTGGAAAGATTCTCCACCACCTTGGGGGCAAGATAATGGGAAAACGCTTCATGAATAAACACCCGGCGTCTGGATTCCACAACATATGCAAACAGCGTCGTCGGCACAGAAGCGAGCAGGATGCCAAATAGCAAATAGGTGATCTTCACCCAGATTCCATAGGCTGCGAAGAGCCAGAACGAGATCAGCACCAGCAACATCGGTATGCCGAAGATACTGATGCTCTGCAGTACAGGCCCTTTATGCAGCACAAGACGGCCACACAAAAGGCTGAACAGCAGCACCGAGAATAATTCAATGATGCCCATCATCTGGGGCCGCCGAATTTCCTCACCGTTGAGAATATTGGCCATCGCCGCAGCATGGCCTTCCACACCGGGGAAAGCCGCATCGAAAGGACTGGGGCGATAGTCGTATACGCCAACGGCAGTTACACCCAGAAGCACAATTGCATCCTTGAACAGGCGTGGGTCTGCCCTGCCGGACAGCACCTCGGCAGCCGATATATGAGTAAATGTGTGTCCCGGGCCATAATGATTCAGCAGCATGCCGCCACTGCGATCTGTTGGAATGACATGCTCTCCCAGATGCAGCTCATCAACACCCATTGGCCCGATGCGGGCCGACAGCTCAGGCCAACCCAGAGCAACGCGCAGGGTTTGCAAATCCAGATTCGGGTAAACAAACCCCTGCAACTCAACCATGAGCGGGACACGACGCACCGTGCCGTCGGCATCCGGAAAGAAATTAAAGAACCCGGACACATCAGCGGCCTCAGTCAGCGCAGGAAGATTGCCCTCGACTGCGGCCACATGGGGAACGCCGGCAATACGCTTGCTGGCCAACGCAACAGTCATCGCCGAGGGCTGCAACAAACCGGACTCCTGGGCCAGGTCTGCACCCGCCAATAAAGGCACGTCAGACCCCCTCGGGTAAAAGAAATACCCCAGCACCACGCGGTCATGGTATTTTTTCAAAACTTTTTCAAGTAAAGCATCAAGATCACCAAGCTGATAATTTGTTTCCAGCCACTCGGCAATATCAGCCGGAGCTTTACCGGATCGCCTCAGAATGCGTAAGGATTCATCCACCGGATTGGCCTGAGGCTCCGAAAACACAATATCCAGACCCATCACTGCAGCGCCATATTCGCCAAGGATACGCTCTATCAGGCTGGCGATACGGTCACGCGGCCATGGCCAACGACCCACCGAGGTCAGGGAGTCATCATCAACCGCCACAATGACAACACGTTCATTGGGAGGAATCACGCCACGCGCCTTAAAGCGCTGATCGAGCGTTTTCAACTCAATCTGTTCAAGAAAATCCGGCTGCACAAAGGCTGTTCCAAAAGCAAACAACGACATCGCCACAATCAGCGGCCAGCCGAACCATTTCTGATTCCGCTCAATAAAACGGGCTACCCAGCTCAGCACGTGGCATTACCCTCCCGGATCAATCATGCAACAGGAGGCTATCAGCCGCCTTCATGTGCATGGATAATGTTATCAAGCGTAGCTGTATTCAGGCACAAAACCGGATAGGTACGATATTGATATATGCCTTTTCCTGAGCCCGAAGATGAATGGTTCGTCTAGTCCCATGCTTGCTATCCCTTAGCCAATCATGGACAGCTCTTAGTGAGAAGGCAAGGCATACGTGCTGACTACATTCGGAGCCTGTAAATCTATCTGTGTAAATAGCCATCTCAGATTTTCTCCGGCATGCGATCCGGAAACTCGATCATAAAGCGGTTCAGCGCAGCTTTCCAGTCGCGGATGGGCTTAGAGAGTGCCTTTAAGGCTGCTTTTGAACGCCTCTGTACTCATGGTCTCTGTGGCCAAGCCAAAGTAGGTATATGCCGCTTCGGCTTTCTTCAAGAACCGTTTGTCTCTTGAAACGACCTTAGCGCAAAATGATGCATTAAAAGCATGCCTGCTATCTGCAAACCGATACATAACCAGAGAACCAAAAAAGGGCCTAGCATTCTGCTAAGCCCTTCTCTTATATGGCGCTCCCTGAGCGATTCGAACGCCCGGCCTTCTGATTCGTAGTCAGATGCTCTATCCAGCTGAGCTAAGGGAGCCTTTATTGTCGCCGTCTTCCAAAGCGGGCCGAAGCGTAATGCCTTTCAGCCAAACTTTCCATTCCGGATCATCCAAACCGAACAACTCCGGAAACTTTGCATACAACCAGCCTGTGTAAACCGGCTTGCCATCGCGGCTAATGCTTACGAAGGCGGCGGGATTATCCACATTTTCATCATTCAGAAAAGCCTTATTTTGAATCCGCAGTCCACTGGCCAGGCCGAGCAGGTGTATATCCCATTCCTCGATGCTGATCTGCGCCCCTGATGCCAGGTGTACAGGAAACAGGCGCGCGGTGCTTTTCTGCAGCCAGACAAATTCCGCATCACCTAGGCTGGCTGCCGCCCAATCCGGTACAACCAGAACCTGATGACTGCCATGCGGATCTTCCGGCGCTTCCAGTGGCAGCTGCCATTCGATCTGAGAAGGCTTATTGTCTTCACAGCCGCTGAGTATAAAAGCCATGATCAGAGCCATAAGAGCCGCATACAGGGCGTTGATTCGAACTGCCGGAGAAGCATTCATGTGGAGCACCCTACCAAACTGGCGGAGAGAGGGATAATTCGGGGCGTCCTGCCCCTCACCCTCTCTTACCTGTTATCCGATAAGCATATTTGTACCGCAACCGCCGGCTGCGTGAACTGGCGGAGAGAGAGGGATTCGAACCCTCGATAGGTTTTAGCCTATACACCCTTAGCAGGGGCGCGCTTTCAGCCACTCAGCCATCTCTCCGTTGCATTATACTGTCACCTCATCCGCAGCGCGGGACAGTAAGCCTTCATGCCTCACTGTCCCGCCCCACAATGTCTGGCGGAAGGGGTGGGATTTGAACCCACGGATGGTTTCCCATCGCCGGTTTTCAAGACCGGTACATTCAGCCGCTCTGTCACCCTTCCAGTCACGACAGGGATACCCCGGCGCGATTCGGGCGGAAAGATAGCACGGAGTCTTCATAAGGCAATGCTGACCATGCTCCCTGCCCCGTCGACTGCGGGCATAAAAAAAGCGGCTCCGAAGAACCGCTTTTTTGTCATTACTGTGATAGTTACAGCTTATCGGCTTCCTCAGCCAGATAAGAGGCCACACCGTTGGCATCCGGGACCATACCTTTGGAGCCCTTGTTCCAGCCTGCCGGGCAAACCTCGCCGTGCTCTTCGGTGAACTGCAGCGCATCAATCATACGCAGCATTTCGTCGATGTTGCGGCCCAGCGGCAGGTTGTTGACCACCTGATGCTGTACCACGCCGTCCTTATCAATCAGGAAAGAGCCGCGCAGCGCCACATCGCCGCCCAGCAGATGATACTGGTCACCGTCTTCATCCTCGATGGTGGTGTTGTTCAACAGCACATCGTAATCGGCGGCAATACTCTTGGTCAGGTCGGCAACCAGCGGATAGGAAACCTCGCCGATACCGCCCTTGTCGACCGGGGTATTACGCCATGCGGCATGGGTAAACTGGGAATCGACCGAACAGCCGATGACCTGCACACCGCGCGATTCAAATTCCTTGATACGATGATCAAAGGCAATCAGCTCGGACGGACAGACAAAGGTAAAGTCCAGAGGATAGAAAAACAGTACAACATACTTGCCCTTGTAATCGGCAAGCGAGAAATTTTCATTGATGGAGCCATCGGCCATCACCGCAGCGGCAGTGAATTCCGGGGCCTGTTTATTGACAAGAACGCTCATATTCAACTCCTTGGAAGAATCTAAAAGTTGGCCAAGCTTAGGCCATTTTTCTGCGGCCGACCACCCTACTGTTTTTAGGGGTGATGGGCGGCTTTAATCACTGGGCGGTTTCAAGATCGAAGTGCAACACGCCTGATATTTTGTTCGTAGTATTCACGGAAATCGAAGCCGGGCAAGAATAGCTCTGCAGGACATCGATATCCGAGGCCCTTACGCGGCCTGGTATTGAGCTTCAGCGCAATCTGGTCCAGTTCCTCCTGAGAGAAGACAGAGAGGTCGGTTCCCTTGGGGAGGTACTGACGTAGCAGCCCGTTGGTGTTCTCGTTG
>JAJRTF010000061.1 GCA_021545585.1 Zetaproteobacteria bacterium | reverse complement strand
GAAAGAGTATATTAAGAATCAGAAGCCACCGCATCCGGATGATGACTTTGAAGTGGTGTAGTCAGTCGGCCGGATGGCCGACCAATCACCGGCTTCCAGCCGTAAAAGGAAGCCACCGGCTTTTAGCCGGTGGTCGTTCACTGTTGGCTGGATTTGTTGGCACAATATGCCTAATCTTGCCGGCCGATGAAAAATCAAGACTCAATGTTTCACGTGAAACATCCAGACCATGTGGATGTCATCGTAGTTGGCGCCGGCCATGCAGGTTGCGAAGCAGCCTGGGCTGCGGCCAATCGCGGCGCAGATGTGCGCCTGATTACCCAGAATCTGGATACCATCGCCAAGATGTCATGTAACCCTGCCATTGGCGGGATCGGCAAGGGGCATCTGGTGCATGAGGTGGATGCGCTGGGCGGTCTGATGGGCATGGCTGCAGACCGGGCGGCGCTGCAATATCGCCTGCTTAATCGGCGCAAGGGGCCCGCTGTTCAGGCCACCAGGGCGCAATGCGATCGCCGCATATATCATCAGGTGGTACGGGAATATCTGGATGGACACGCCAGAATACATCTGCATCAGGGAACCATCAGTCGCCTGATGTTCGATGGCAATGCTGTCTGTGGTGTGGTGGATGAGCTGGGCGTGGCCCATATGGCCCGTTCAGTGGTGCTGACCACCGGGACATTCCTGGGCGGGCTGATCCATATTGGTGAAACCACGATACCGGCCGGTCGCGCAGGGGATGCTCCGGTTCATGGGCTGACTGAGGCCCTGTATCAGAAAGAGTTGAAGCTTGGACGTTTGAAGACCGGTACGCCGCCCAGGCTGGATAAACGGAGCATCGACTGGGATGCGCTTGAAAGTCAGCCGGGGGAAACGGATGTCATGCCTTTTTCCATGGCGCATGACCGGGTTGTGGATGAACAGCTCCCGTGCGCGATTACGCGTACCAACGAGGAGACACATCGGATTATCCGGGAGAATCTTGAGCGTTCTCCGATGTATTCAGGGAAGATTGAAAGCACCGGGCCAAGGTATTGCCCCAGCATCGAGGATAAGGTGGTCCGCTTTGCCGATAAGGCAAGCCACCAGGTTTTCCTTGAGCCGGAGGGGCGGGATCATGCCGAGGTTTACCCGAACGGCATCTCAACATCACTGCCTATAGATGTGCAGTGGCGTTTCATTCGCTCTATCGCAGGTCTGGAACAGGCTGTGATTATCCGGCCCGGCTATGCCATTGAATATGATTATGTCGACCCGACAGAATTAAAGCCCACGCTGGAGTGCAAGAAAGCAAGTGGCCTGTTTCATGCCGGGCAAATCAATGGCACAACGGGTTATGAAGAGGCTGCTGCCCAGGGTTTACTGGCCGGTATTAATGCTGCGGCGTTATCCCTGGGGCTGGGCAGCTGGGTTCCTGATCGCTCGGAAGCATATCTCGGTGTCATGGTTGATGACCTGGTTTGCAAGGGTGTACTTGAGCCCTATCGCATGTTTACATCCAGGTCGGAGTTCCGACTGCTGTTGCGGGAGGATAATGCGGATCTGCGTCTCGGTGAGGCGGCCATGCGTCTGGGTCTGTATTCAGAAGAGCGCAAGCTGCATTTTCAGCGGCGTCAGGGCCTGCTTGAGCGTTTAATGGATCAGGCACACGGCATGACCATTGGCAGTGGATCTGTCTGGAGCCAGCGACTGCATGAAAAGGGCTTGCCGTTACCATCCCAGGGTATGGGTTTCACAGCCTATTGCCATCGTAGCGATGTGCATGTGGATGCGGCCATCCTGCTTCTGGATGATGCGGCCAGACTCAACCCCTGCGATATGCAAAGCCTGCGGGCCTTGATTCATTATGACGGCTATCTCGACAAACAGGGTATTGAGGTGGAGCGCTTCCGGCAGATGGAGGCGCAAAAGATTCCGGATGATTTTGATTATACCAAGGTGCGTGGCTTGAGTATTGAAAGCTGTCAGCGACTGGGCAGCGCACGCCCTGCAACCCTGGGTCATGCGGCACGGCTGGCCGGGGTTACACCGGCTGCCCTGACCTGTCTGGCCATGCACATGCGCTTGTCCGATGGGTAGTGTCGACTGCCAGGCCTATGTGGCTGAAGTATTGAAATTCAGGCGGGCCCTGAATCTCACCTCGATCAGTGATGCCGGATTGTTTACAGAACGCTTTATCAAGCCTTCGCTGGCGCTTGCAGCATGGTTGCCGGATCAGGGGCGTTTGCTGGATATCGGCAGCGGTATGGGCGTGCCCGGCATCCCGCTGCTGATGGGCATGCCGGGCCTGCAGGGCGTGTTGGTGGAGCGGCGGAAAAAGAGAGCCGAGTTTCTCAGGCATGTGATCCGCACGCTGGGCTTGAATGCCGTGGCCTACGATGCCGATGTGCGGGAGCTTGAGCCGCTGGGCATCGACGTGTGCGTCGCGAGGGCTGTAACCGATGAGGGGGCTTTATTGCGCATGTGTACTCCGCATATGGTTGACGGTGGCCGAGCGGTTTTACCGGTGCCGCGTGATTCCAGTGTGGCCTCGATATCGGGCTGGTCCCTGGAAGCGGAACACTGGGTGGCATCGGGCGGCGAAAAGGGCGACGAACAACGGATCCGCTGTTATCGTTATGCCTGAACAGGCGGGGGGAGGTTTCACGTGAAACATAGTGGCTTGGGGCCGGTGATGGCCATTGCCAATCAGAAGGGCGGTGTGGGTAAAACCACCACCAGCATCAATCTGGCTGCCTCTCTGGCGGCGCTGGATCGAAACGTCCTGTTGATTGATCTGGATCCGCAGGGGAATACCACATCAGGCCTGGGGATCGATAAAAATCAGGTTCAGCGCGGGACTTATGACGTTATGATGCAGGACTGCGATCTGTCCGAGGCTCTGATTCAGACGGATATCAACGGTTTGTCTGTCTTGCCGGCCAGTATGGATCTGGCGGGTGCTGAGGTGGAATTGGTGAATGAAACCGCCCGTGAACAGAGGTTGGCCCAAGCATTTGAGGCGTATAAGGGCACGCGCTTTGATCATGTCATGATTGATTGTCCGCCGGCATTGAACCTGCTGACGATCAATGCGCTCACGGCATCGGATCGTGTGATGATCACCCTGCAAACAGAATTTTATGCCATGGAAGGGCTGACGCAATTGATGGATACCATACGCAGGATCAGAAAAGCCCTGAATCCGGAGCTGGATATGGATGGTATTCTGCTGACCATGGTCGATCGCAGAAACAATCTTGCCGTTCAGGTTGAACAGGAAGTGCGCGAATATTTTGGCGCTCAGGTGTATCGCCAGATTATTCCCCGCAATGTGCGCTTGTCCGAGGCGCCCAGTTTCGGCGTGCCTGTGTTGTACCACGATATTCGCTCAACGGGTGCGCAAGCATATCTGGCCGTTGCCCAGGAGATGATGCAGCGCCATGCATGATGAAAGTGTAAGGAAGAGGGAACAATGAAACAGCAGAAAAAAAGAGGGTTGGGAAGAGGTCTTAATGCCTTACTGGCTGATGAGCCTTCTCCAGAAGTGCTGAAGCAGGCGACCAGGATCGCTATCTCCAAGATACGACCGAACAGCTATCAGCCGCGGACGCATTTTGCCGATGATGAATTGAGTTCGTTGACAGAGTCTGTGCGACGTGAAGGCGTGTTAATGCCGATCCTTGTCCGCCCGAGCGGGCAGGGTTATGAGCTGATCGCCGGTGAGCGCCGCTGGCGCGCTTCACAGGCGGCAGGTTTAACGGAGATTCCGGCCGTTGTGCGCGATGTCGATGATATGCAGGCCCTGGAGCTGGCGATTATCGAAAATGAACAGCGTGATGACCTGACAGCCATTGAATCGGCCCGTGCTTATCATCTGATGATGCATGAGTTCGGTTGTACCCAGCAGCAGGTGGCTGAAAAGATCGGCATCTCCCGCGTGCAGGTCAGCAATCTGATCCGGCTGCTTCAGCTTGCTGATGAAATACAAAAAATGATTGAAAAACGGGAGCTTAGCATGGGACAGGCCCGCCCTCTCGTGGGTCTTGGCTACACCAGCGCCTTAAGCCTTGCCCGCCAGTGTGTGCAGGAAGGCTGGTCTGCGCGGCAGATGGAGAAGGAGGCGAAGAAGCTGTCAAAAAGGCGGCTGAAGCCTGTCAGCAAGCCGCAGAAGGATGCAGATGTCCAGGCCCTGCAGGATGAGCTGACGCGCAAACTGGGCCTGCCTGTGGATATAAATTGTAAAAAAGACGGTTCGGGGGAGCTGCGTATTCGCTACACGCGCCCTGTTGAGCTGGATGGTGTTTTGCGTAAGTTGCGTGGCTGATTGAACCGGTAATGATAACCGGGCTTTCTGGAGGGTAGTGTTGCAGGTAGCTGGTTCAAATTACAGGGCGGTCAATTGGCATAGTGATGCTGCCGGCAGCTCCGGAGCCGTGCAGTGGATTGAACAGCGTTTGCTGCCGCACCGTTTTCAGCAGGTGGTGAGCAGTGATCCGGAACAGGTGGCCCTTGCCATCGAGAGTATGCAGGTAAGGGGAGCCCCGAG
>JAJRTF010000060.1 GCA_021545585.1 Zetaproteobacteria bacterium | reverse complement strand
CTTTAAGATGCCCATTAAGGCCGAAGCTGTTATTGCCCGTATCCGGTGCAACCCCGACGGGGAGCACACGGGAGTTTCCTCCGTCTTCACCTCCAAAGTGAACCTTCAAATTTGAGTAGCCAATATCAAGTCCCATACAAAACATAATTTATTTCCTCCTGGTTAATTTGTGTCACTGGTGGCCTGCTTATGGCCTTCTATTGACAACAACAAGTTATTTTTCAACATTATGCCAGTTACACCGTTGCCAATAGTGGGCCATTTGAGTAATCCATTTGACAGCAAAAAACCTGTTTTTATAGGTTGATTTGGGAAATGAATGCCGATGGGCTTGCATTATTATCTGCTGTGGTACTCTTATCAGAGCAAAACGTGAAAAGGAGACTTATTCGATATGAAGAAAAAAATTCTTTATGCCATTGGTCTGATTATTATTCTTAGCTTGCAGGCTTGTGTAACCATTCCCGTTGCCAAGATGGATTCCCCGGAAGGGAAATTGGCAGCTTCATTCACCCCTGAGTCCGACAAGGCGGTTGTTTATTTGTACCGTGCTGCCGACTCCGACTATAAGGCTTATGAAATCCCTGTGGAATTTTCTGATGCAGGTAACGCGACTACCGCAGCAATCGGCTATACCCGAGTAGAGGTTGAGCCTGGAACCTACGAACTGGATGCAAGCACTTACGAAGCAACATCAAGCATCGAGACTATTAAGCTGGACTTGAATGCTGGTGATGTGGTCTTTGTGGAACTGAGCCTGCAGGCACGCTTCGCTTTGGGTGCAACTGGCGGATTCAGGGTGGTCGATGCCAAAAATGCCAAGAAGGAAATCCAAAACCGCCACCTTGTACCGCTGACACCAAATCGACTGTAAGTTGATAGCGATACGCTGAGATAAGGAGGAGTCCATGTCTTTTCTCAATAAAGAGAGAGCAAAATATAGACTGAAAGAAAATCAAACAGGCATGCCGCTGAGAGATCGGGATAGCCAAATAAGCGATTCCTAGAGCCAAAAACAGGGCAATGAACCGAATGGCGATAGCCAGGTTTCTTTCCATGAAAACACAAGCATTACTGATAATCCCCATTATCAGTAGAAAAAAGAAGGATGTAGCTTGAATGAATATATCGAAAGATACCGTCGTTGTTAATCGGAGAAATTCTCCTTTTGATGTATATATTGGGCGCGGTTCTCCATTAGGAAATCCCTACTCCATCGGAGAGTATGGAGATAGAAATGAAGTCGTGCGTAAATACGCATACGATTTTCCACTGCGCTACCGTACTGAGCCTAAATTCAAAGCGGCAGTATTAGGCTGTAAAGGAAAACGCTTGGGATGTTATTGTAAACCGGAGCTTTGTCATGGTGACGTGATTGTACACTTTCTCCGGTTGTGCGAACTATATTCTGAGCAAACAGCGTTAGTTGAAATTCAAAGATGGACAGGATCACATGAAAAAGCTGCACCCATTGCAAGATAGAATAATTAAAACCTTGAAAACCCATGATGGTCGCAGTGACTACTGGACTCTTATGGAGGATGTGTTCCCTTCCGATGAGTACCCCAACGCATTTCGCCAGTCGTAAAATGGTGGCCCTCCCGGTGTGGCGATGCCCTTCGGTCGGGCTATCCGGGAATTGTCCGAGGCTCGGATAATCGGTGTCAGTATGACGGATGACAGCCGCCCTATCTGGTTGATCAATGCCTGACCCGACAAGAAATACTGCCAGGGAGTTGATAAAGGCTCTGCCCGACGAGTTGCAATATACTATTGAGCGATTCCTCCGCTCTTTGGGGTCAACGGCAAGTGAGCACACCATTCGACAATATAAGCGCGTAGCAGCTCAGCTCATATCCTATCTTTATGGTGATAGTATCCCCTTGCGTGAAGCAAAGGCTTCACATATCGAGGATTTCTTCTTTGAGCTTGGCAAGATGTCCACCAGTACCGAGAGAAATTACCTGTCGATTATCACCAGCCTTTTTGATTATCTGATCATGCAAGGCGAAGCACAATCCAATCCGGCCACCATATATCGAACAACGGCCAAAAAACGATTCAAGCGGCAGCAAGATCCAGACAGCAATGTGCTGGACGAGTATGCGTTCAGTAAAGTGCTGGAAGCCAGGCGAATCCTTGGGGAAAAAAGACACCACCCCTCTATCGAGATCGAGCGAGATATAGCGATACTTTATGTGCTATACAGTACCGGCATACGCCGTGCTGAGCTATGTATGCTCAACCGGAACTCGTATGATGCAAAAGATGGAACCCTTCTTGTTCGTGGCAAGGGAAACAAAGTGAGGAAGGTGGCAGTTCTGGTCGAGGCCGAAGAGGTGTTGAAAGGCTACTTGCGTGAGATACGTCCCCTCTTCCATCCCCATAAGAACGAACAAGCCATGTTCCTGTCCAAGTTAGACAACAAGAAATGCGTAAGGGTGAAGTATGAGCATATAGGATACATGGTGCGGCATACCTTAGCGGCGGCGGCCCTGTTTATGGGTGGTGATCTGGGCACACATATCTTCCGGCGCTCTCATGCCACTCTGATTCAGCGCCGTACCGGAAATCCAAAATTGGTGCAATCACAACTCGGTCACGCATCAGTGACGACGACTGAGCGGTATATTAAATTGGCCGACAATGAACATGTGTCACAGATTAGAGATAAGGTTGGATTGAATGAAAATAAGATAACGTGATGACAACAAGCCGACCATGCAAAAGAGTGACGGTATAATCTGACGGTATAAAGTGATTTTTCTATAGAAAATGTGATTATTAAAGGGTCTATATCGTAGTTCGAGTCCGGCCAGGGGAGCCATACAAGGTCCGCGATGCAAGTCGTGGACCTTTTTTTATGCTTTTGCCGGAATTTCTCCATTTTCGGTTTGTCGTGCTGGCGTGTAGCTCCTAGAGTTGGCTGGATGATTCGCAAACCTGATGTTCGATTGATGTCGCAATCCCTGCAGTTCTGCCGCTATGTGGCCGTGCTGTGGCCTTTGCCTGCCATCCTGATGATCGGCCAGGTGGTCATGCATGCCAGCGGCAACAGTAAGCTGCTTGGTGTTTCGATGGGCATATCGATACTTGATTTCCTGGTATTCATGGCTGTGTTTCTGTTCGCCGCCGCTTGGGCTTTTCGGCCGTTGGGGCGTTGTCTGAAGTGGCTGGAAAAGAAATCGGCTCGCTCCCACCGTCTGATCGAGGGAGCCATGGCCCAGTTCCCATGGCGGGCCATGCGGGGTTTTACACTGGCAGGTCTTATCTATGCCGTTTATTTGATTGCGGTAATCAGTGTGGCGGCCAATGTCAGTGAGCATGAATTGACACTGCGTATGTTTTTAGCCCTGATGCTCAGCTTTGTGTTCGGTTCGGCTGTGCTCGCCCCGGCACTGGCTGTGGCCAATTCCATTTCCTATACCACGCGTATGCGTCTTGGCATGGCCCGGCAGGGGATGTTTATAGGCAAGTTGCACGAAATGCGCTTCGGGCAGGCATTGACATCTTCGTCCAGGCGCCCCTGGCTGGTATTTCTGGTGACAGGTTTTTTGCCGACGCTGATCCTTGCTGTTTATGTGTATTTGGCGCTGGCCGGCCTGGAGGTCGAGGAGCATTTTATTCTGGCTCAGGCCACGGTACTTCTGGCAATGTCAATTGTCGCCAGTATCAATCTGGTGTGGACGATCAGCCGGACGCTGAAAAGAATAACCGGTGAATTGGATCGTGGCCTGAAAGAACTGGCCGCCGGTCAGTTTGACGGACATGTACCCGTGCTGGTGGATGATGATTTGGGGGAGCTGGCCCGCGGCCTGAACACGGCGCTTGACGGGCTCAAGGAAAGGGAAGATCTGAAGGGTTCACTGGTGATGGCCGAGGAAATCCATCAGGGCTTGCTGCCAAAATCGACGCCTGATATTCCCGGTTATCAGATTCATGGGTTCCAGCAGACCTGTTATTCGGTAGGTGGTGATTACTACGATTACATCGAGCTGGATGACGGTTGCATCTGGTTGACGGTTGCCGATGTGTCCGGCAAGGGCTATCCGGCTGCGCTGACGATGGCAAATTTGCAGGCCATGTTGCGCGGTCTCGCCAAGACAAGCTGGCCGATTGAAGAAGCTGCGAAGTATCTTAACGAAACTCTGTGTGAATCCCTGACAGCAGGCCGCTTTGTGACCCTGTTCATGGCCAGGTTGCAGCCGCGAAGCCATGCGCTGACCTGGATGAATGCCGGCCATGTGCCGCCGCTGCTGTTGCAGAAAAAAGGCCTGCAGTCGCTGGAGGCCATGTCGCCGCCGCTGGGTGTGCTGAAAGGGGTTGAATTCGAGGTGCAGTGCACCGACCTTGCACCCGGCGATACCCTGTTTGTCTACACTGACGGGGTAACCGAGACTTCAAGTCGCAGTGGGCGTGATCGATTCGGCGAAACGCGCCTGCGCAAATGGCTGCAGGATCGCCGTGATGAGCCGCTGTCCGCACTGGCTACGGATTTACTGGAAGAATTGAATGCCTTTGGCCGCGACGGACAGGATGATGACCTTACGATACTGTCGGTTCGTCGGGAACAGCAATGAGCCATGCATGCGGGGTAACGATATGAGAACTGAAAAGGATTCCATGGGTGAAATGCAGGTGCCTGCGGATGCGATGTACGGTGCTTCCACGGCCAGAGCGGTGGAAAATTTCCCGGTTTCGGAACTGCGTTTTCCGCGTGAGTTCATCAAGGCGCTGGGTGTCATTAAAAGGAGTGCCGCAGGGGTCAATATGGTGCTTGGCAAGCTGGACAAGGACGTGGCAAAACTCATTGAGCAGGCTGCTGATGAAGTGGGTGATGGACGCTGGGATGCACATTTTCCGCTCGACATTTTCCAGACCGGATCCGGCACATCCACCAATATGAATGCCAACGAGGTGATTGCGCATCGCTGTGCGCAGATCAGCAGCAATATCTTTGTACATCCGAATGATCATGTGAACATGGGGCAATCGTCGAATGATGTGATCCCGACAGCCATTCATGTCGCGGCCGCTGATCAGTTGATACATCAGCTTATTCCGGCGCTCGCCCATCTGCACAAGACACTGTCTGAAAAGGCCGAAAAAACCATGAATACGGTGAAAATCGGCCGCACGCATCTGATGGATGCCACCCCGGTTACGCTTGGCCAGGAGATTTCCGGCTGGGCACGTCAGGTAGATCTCGGCATTGAACGGCTGAAGGCATGCATTCCGCATATCACGGAGCTGGCCCAGGGTGGCACGGCTGTCGGCACCGGGCTGAACACCCATCCGGAATTCGGCGCGCGTATGGCCCGGGCGCTTTCCGATGTCTATGCGATTCCATTCCGGGAGGCTGTGAATCACTTCGAGGCACAGGCCGCGCAGGATGCGGCGGTTGAGCTTTCCGGGGCGATGAAAACCGTGGCTGTGAGCCTGATCAAGATTGCCAATGATGTGCGTCTGTTGAACGCCGGCCCGCGTTGCGGCATCGGTGAGATCACCGTGCCTGCTGTGCAGCCGGGCTCATCGATCATGCCGGGCAAGGTGAATCCGGTGATTGCTGAATCGCTGGCTCAGGTTGCGGCACAGGTCATTGGCAATGATGCGGCGATTGCCTTCGGTGGCGCATCCGGCCTGCTCGAGCTGAATGTCATGCTGCCGATGATGGCGCATAATCTGCTTGAATCCGAACGATTGCTGGCCAATGCGGCCCGGATGTTTGCCGACAAGTGTATCGCGGGCCTGGCAGCCAATGAGGAGAAGTGCGCCGAGCAGATCGAATGGAGTATGAGTATGGTTACCTCGCTGGCACCGCTTATCGGCTATGAAAAGGCAGCGGATATTGCCAAGCAGGCCGTGACGGAAGGTAAGACTGTCCGACAAATGTGTCTGGAGATGAAGGTGCTGCCTGAAGATGAATTGGACAGACTGCTGGATACTGCAGGCATGCTTCACTCAGGAAGCGCTGATTGATGCGGTGATGATACAAGTCGCCCAGAAAATATAAGCTGTTTCAATATCTGACGGGAAATAAGCGCAGCACATGGGCAGACTTGCATGGCGCGTTCGATATCTCGACTTTGGCGCCCGTTTTTCGTACCCTGCGGCCCGTCGAAGTTTTTTTGATACAAATAGCCCTGTGAGGTGGTCGAAGCGATGACGGATACGATGAAGCAGGCGATTTTGGCGTTGGCTGACGGGCGTATTTTCAAGGGCAGGGCACTGGGCGCCGTGGGCCACACCGTCGGCGAAGTCTGCTTCAATACATCCATGACCGGCTATCAGGAAATCCTCACTGACCCGTCCTATACTGATCAGATTATCACCTTTACCTATCCGCATATCGGCAATGTCGGCATCAATGATGTGGACATGGAATCGGACAGTATCTCCGTGCGTGGCCTGATTGTGCGTGCCCCGGCACGGATTACCTCGAACTATCGCGCCGAACAGGATATGGAGGGCTGGCTGGCTGAAAACGGCGTGGTGGGTATCTCCGACATTGATACGCGCGCGCTGGTCCGGTATCTGCGCGACAACGGGGCGCAGAATGGTGTTATTGCCTCGGATGATATGCCCGAGTCCGATGCCGTGGCGATGGCCAGAGGCTGGGACGGGCTGGAAGGGCGTGATCTGGTCGGTCAGGTCAGCCGTCCTGCACTCGAGGCATGGGATACCGGCAGCTATCATCTGGATTCGACTTCGTTTCAGACGCCAGAACTGCACAGGCATGTTGTGGCCTTTGATTTCGGCTGCAAGAACAATATCTTCCGCAAACTGGCTGATCGTGGCCTGAAGGTCAGTATTGTGCCGGCCCATACGCCTGCTGCTGATGTGCTGGCCATGAACCCGGATGGCATTTTCCTTTCCAATGGCCCGGGCGATCCGGCGGCTGTCGGTTATGCGGTTGATACCATCCGTGAATTGCTGGCGGTCGATGTGCCGATCTTCGGTATCTGCATGGGACATCAACTGTTGAGTCAGGCTCTGGGTCTGTCGACCTTCAAACTCAAGTTTGGTCATCGCGGCGGCAATCATCCTGTCAGGGATGAAACCACGGGTAAGATTGAGATCACCAGTCAGAATCACGGCTTTGCAGTACGCGATGATCATGTGCCGGCGCATGTCGAAATCACCCATCGTTCGCTGTTTGACGGCACTGTCGAAGGCCTGCGGGTCAAGGGCAAACCGGTATTTTCAGTACAATATCATCCCGAGGCCAGCCCCGGCCCGCAGGATGCCGATTACCTGTTTGATCGCTTCGCGGAATTACTGAACGATTGATATTGTTTTAGGGCTCAGTTCTTTTTCTTTCCGTAGGCCTTCTGAAATTCCTTTTCCGGCATCAGTACCGGGGTGGCTACGCCAAGATCCTGCAACTGTTGCCAGAGCTGTTCAGCTTCGCGCTTGGGGCGCGGTGGAAAACTGAAACGATATACCGGAATCGTTACAGTACGTCGCTCGTAACGGTAGGGCTTGCCGATCTGTTTGAGCCGGTTCTGGATTTGCTCTGCATACTCGGTCAGGTAAAAACGCCCCAGCCCGACCATATAGATATCCTTATCAATCTCGATATTGGTCTTGATGACGGACGCTTCAATATGCTTTTTCTGCCATTGTTTTTTCGCTGCCTCTGCCGCCTTGGCTGTGGCAAACAGGGATGCATCATCAAAGGCGTGCATAATCACCGGCTCCCGGCGCTTGAGCCTGATCGGTTTCAAGCCGCTTTCCTTGAGCCGTGCAGCCAGTGTTTTGACGGCTGCCCGCCAGACAATGCGGCGGGTCACAACACGCCAGAGATGCTGAGCCGGAGCCGGCGGCTCCACCTTTGCAGTCTGCCCCGTATCTTTACCGCTCTGCTCTGAATGAACTGGGTGCTTGGGCTGATGGCGAGCCACAGGCGGTTCGGGAATCTGCGCGATGACCACGGATGGATCAGGTGCCGGAGCGGGGGGCTGCCAGATAAGCCAGGCCATGGCGATCAGGAATATCAGCGTGAGGCCCTGACCGAGGCGCTGCATTAGAAGTGTCTTTCGGCCAGTAGCAGCAGGCCATTCAGTGTCAGATGTGGTTCGTGATGATCTAGGCTCTCAATGTCGTTGATCAACAGCGATACCAGCCCGCCGGTGGCGACAATCGGTGCCTGCTCGTAGCCCGGCTCGCGGCGCAGGCGTGTGATCAGTCCGGCAATACCGTCCACTGCCGACCAGTAGCTGCCAGCCTGTATGCTGCTGGCCGTGTCCCGCCCGATCAGAGTGTCGGGGTGTTCCAGCGATACCTCGGGAAGTTTGGCGGCACGCCGGGAGAGGGCGGCCAGTGATACCTCGATACCGGGCAGAATCAGTCCGCCGGCATAGCGACCGCCCGGCGATACGATGTCGAAAGTGGTGGCAGTGCCGCAATCAAGCACGATGACCGGCGCGCCGTATTTTTCGCGTGCGGCAATGGCATTCACAATCCGATCCGATCCGACCTCGCGTGGATTCTTGTAGTCGATTGCCATGCCGATTTTAACCTCTGTCGAGCCGACAAAGGACGGTGTCAAGCCGCAGACATGTTCACAGGCAGCGGCCAGCGGAGCATCAAGATGCGGCACCACACTGGCGGCCAGAATGCCGTTAATATCATCGGAGGCATGGCCGGACTGCTCGAACATGCCGTGCAGCTGCCAGGCCAGTTCATCGGACGTGAGCTGGCGTTCGCTGGATAATCGCCAATGAGCCAGAAGCTCTCTGTCCTGATACAGGCCGAATACCATCTGGGTGTTGCCGATGTCGACGAGCAGCAGCTTTTTGCCGGGGATCTTGTTGTGGTTATTCACATCAACTCCAAGTCACCGGCAACAATGCGTTGTGTGCCGCTCGGTGTCTGCAACAGCATGGCGCCATCCTCATCCAGTGCGCTGGCGATGCCTTCGATATAATGCTTGCCGTCGTGGACGCGTACGCTCTGCCCCGAGGCGGCATGAGCCTGCCACCAGGCCTTGTGTACCGGCGCAAATCCTTCTTCAAGATAGCGGCGGTACCAGCTATCCAGTGCGTTCAGGATAGAAGCGGCAAGTTCGATGCGCGAGAAAGATGTGCCGCTGATGCTGGCGAGATCGGTCACTGGCTGCCGGATGTCGGCTGGCCAGCCATCGGCCGGGGCATACAGATTGATGCCGAAGCCGAGCACTACGGCATGCACCTGTCCCGGTTCGGCACGCATTTCGGTCAGGATACCGGCGAGTTTGGCGCCATGATGCAGCATGTCGTTGGGCCATTTAATGCGTAGCTCCGGAGCCAGAGCGGATAATGCCTCATGCAGGGCCACAGCCGTTAGCAGGGATAATTGCGGTACTTTTTCCGGTGGTAGTGACGGGCGCAGCAGTACGCTGCAGGCCAGTGCTTCGGGCAGAGTATGCCATGTGCGTCCCAGTCTTCCGCGTCCGGCGCTCTGGTGCCTGGCAAAAATCACCAGCCCTTCGCTGGCCCCCTGTTCGGCTTCCAGCATGGCCTGGCGGTTGGTGGAGTCGGTCTCATCAAGTATGCGGATGTCGCGGCCTATTACCCCGGAATGGAGATGCGCTTTTAGTGTGCAGGCGCTGAACACCTCGGCATTGAGCACATAACCCTGGCCGGAGCGGGCGATAATCTCGGCTCCCTGCTGGCGCAGGCTCTGGATGTGTTTCCATACCCCGGCACGCGATAAATGCAGTTCTGCTGCAAGCACATCACCTGATACCGGCTCGTGGCTGCTGCTCAGGCGCTTGAGGATATGTTCACGTGCGGCGTGCATGTCAGACTTCGACCGCCTCAACCAGCATGGATAGATCCAGTGCCGGAGCGGAGTGGGTGATGGCACCGATGGCGATGCGATCCACGCCGGCCTGGGCATAATCGCGAGCATTGGCCAGCGTGATGTTTCCTGAGGCCTCCAGAAGGATGGAGGTCGGCACCAGCGCTCGGGCCTCGCTGACCTGCTCGGGTGTCATATTGTCGAGCAGGATGATATCGGGACAGACAGCGATGGCTTCGCGTGCCTCATCCATGGTTTCGCATTCCACCTCAATCCAGGTGTTTGTTGCTGTTTTGTCCTGCAGTGCATAGCAGGCATGCACTGCATCGGTGATCGAGCCGCTGGCCTTGATATGATTTTCCTTGATCAGCATGCCGCCGGCCAGATCCATGCGGTGATTGCTGCCGCCGCCATGGCGTACAGCCTGTTTTTCCAGATGGCGCATGCCCGGTGTGGTCTTGCGGGTATCGACAATAGTGCAGCCCAGACCGTCTACGGCGGCGACAAAATAACTGGTGGCCGTGGCAATGCCGGATAAATGCTGCAGGAAATTGAGAGCTGTGCGTTCGGCTGTCAGCAGTGATGCCATCGGGCCGGTCAGTTCGGCCACGATTTGCCCGGGGGTCAGGTGGTCGCCATCCTTGCTCAGCCAGCGACAGGAAATCCCCGCATCCACGCGGGCAAACACTTCATTTGCAGTTCTGCTGCCTGACAGAACACCAACAGCTTTGGCGACAATACGCGCCGTGCCGGCCATGCCTTCTGCAATGGTGGCCTGGGCAGTCAGATCATGGTCGGTTGCATCCTCGCTCAGAGCCATGTCAATGAGCAGGCATGGCAAGGTATCCGGCGACGAATGGGTTTCGGACGGCTTCAGTGATGTGTTCATGCGGGCAAGTGTAGAAGAATGCCGCCCCGGATGCAGCTTTAGACTTATCTTAAAGCAGCCACATGGTCAGGCCCATGCTCAGCATGGCTGCCGGCAGATGCCATTCGCCGGGGATGATGGCGCGTGTGGCCGAGCCGATCATGGCGGTGATCAGAGTGGCGATGAACAGCGGCTGCCAGGGGGTGCCGTGATAGACATGCAGCGCCCAGCATAGCAGAAGAGCTGCCAGCAGGATGAATACGACATGCCCGGCCAGTGTCTGTTCCGGATGGGCCGGAAAGCCGAGCTTCAGATATCCGGCGCGATCCAGCCAGAAAGCTGCCGGCATGGCCAGGCATAGCGTTAATGCAAGCCCGAAGCCGAATTCCGGAATGGCCTGAAACCACATTCCCGCCACGATAAGGGCCAGTGAGAAATGGAACATCGGCAGCAGGTTGGAGGTGTTTTCAAAGGTTGGATCATTGCTGGTCGGCGTCCAGGCGGCGCGCAAGGCCTGCCAGAACGGTTGCGGTAGGAATCGGGCCATGACGGTGAGGGTTACAAAGACGGCAAGCCCCGGCCATAGCCATTGGCTGTCAACATATACCGGCCACATCAGCACCCACACAGCCAGCATCGGCGGCAGGGCATGTTGAATGCTGCTGCCGGGCAGGCCGCGCCGCCTGAGTATGACTGAAAACCAGGCCAGTTGTGCCAGTCCGAAGATCAGCAGGACACTGAAAATAATGTCGGAATAGGCAGCGATCGCAGACATGGGCGCACGCTAGCCGCATAAGCCCTTTGCCGAAAGGTGGGGTGTTTGGTTAGTCTGCCCTGTCAGTGGAATAATATTTTTCTACAAGCATGTGAATCGTGAGGAGGGGATATGACCCAGGATGAAATGAAACAGAAAGTCGCCGCAGCGGCGCTTGAGTATGTAAAGACGGGCACCATTGTCGGGGTTGGCACAGGCTCGACGGCGAATATGTTTATTGATGCATTGGCAGGCATGAAGGACAGTATCAGGGGTGCGGTGGCAAGCTCGGAGGCGACCGCCGAGCGTCTGGCCGGGCACGGTATCCCGGTGCTTGATCTGAGTGAAGCATTGCAACAGGTGGATTCGCTATCGGTGTATATTGACTGAGCCGATGAATTCGATGCCGGCAGGAATCTGACCAAGGGCGGTGGCGGCGCCTTGACGCGAGAAAAGATTGTGGCGGCAGCTTCCGATGCGTTTGTCTGTATTGTCGACGAATCCAAGCGGGTGGAATATCTGGGGGCATTCCCGTTACCTGTTGAGGTGATTCCTATGGCGCATGAACTGGTGGCCGGGATTGTCAAAAAGAAGGGCGGAAACCCAGTGTTGCGCCAGGGATTCACCACCGATAACGGCAACATTATCATTGATGTGCATGGCCTGACCATCACTGATCCGCGTGGCCTTGAGGATGAACTAAACAGCGTACCGGGCGTCGTGACCAACGGTATTTTCTCGCATCAAGGTGCGGATGTGGTGTTGATGGGTACGCCAAACGGTGTTGAGGTTATCGGCTAGACCTGTTTACATGTGCGAACAAGCTCTGGCTTGATGATCTGATTGGTTAAGCCGCGGCGCGGTCCGACGGGGGAGTTTGAATCCACTCATGCATCAGACTATCATTATGACATTAAATCGGTTTTCCGGGGAAAGGGATCGAGCGGAGGAAAGGCATGAGTCAAACGAAAAAGATTTTACTGATTGATGATGAAGCATCAATTCTGGGAATTACCGAGGCTATGCTGGAACGCATTGCCGAGAAACATAAGCTGAGTTTTGACATCAAGACCAGTAGCGACTCTGTGCATGTGCTATTTGATCTGGTGCATCAGCAGAAAGATGATTTCGATCTGATTTTCATGGATATACGTATGCCCAAGGTCTGCGGCGAAGAGATTTTTCGATCCATGCAACTGATGGATTCGAAGGCGCAGGACAGGGTTATCTTTGTGACCGCCTATCCCGATGATCTGAACAACGCAATTTTCGGCGTCAAGCTCAGGGTTCTCAGAAAGCCGTTCCATCTCAAGGACATCGAAGCGATTGTATTGCGTGTATTCGGCCTGGATGATGGTGAGAATGAGCCGTGGGAGACGCTGGAAAACAAGGCCTGATGCAGGCACCATTTGTTTTACGCTATTCACCGGGAGTAAGCAGCATTGCCGCTTGAAGCACAGATAGCATCCATTCCCTTTGATTCCATCCGGCGCGGTGTGATATGGAGTATGCCGTTCGCGCTGACGATCGGCGCGGCGGATTTCGTTTTCGGCAACTACTTCCTGGGGGCTGTGAACCTGCTCACGGTACTGGGTCTCTGTCTGTATCTGTGGCTGGATACCCGACACTATTACCAGGGCATGTTACATAATTTTATTGTTTTTCTGGCGGCGTTTCTTTTTCTGTGCTCTCTGCTTGATGGTGGTATAGCCGGAGCAGGATTTATCTGGAGCATCGGTTTTCCCACGGTGGCCTGTTTTATTGCCGGTTCACGGGCGGGTTTATACTGGTCCATTGCCTATGTCCCTGTCGTGGCCTGTGCCCTGTTGCTCGCCCAGGGCACGGACTTCATGTCATATGAAGTGGATGCACTTGTTTACGGGTTGTTTGCCTACTGTGTGTTTTCCGGATTTGCATATGTTATGGCCGAAGCTCGGGAGAACAGGGAGCTGTTGCTGCTACAGACCAAGGGGAAGTTGCAGCGCCATATCGACCAGTTGGCTGAAAGTGAAGCGAATCATAGCGCCGTACTGGCCACTCTGCCCAATGCCATTGGCGTGTATTGCGATAAAAAATGGGTGTATGCCAATCCGGCGGCCGTACAGTTATTCGGCGCCGACAGTGTGGATGATATTATCGGTGATGAGGCTATGAATTACGTCCACCCGGATTATCGCATTATGGTAACCGAGCGTATGAATCGGATGAGTCTGGGGGAGCATGTTCCGTCGGTTGAGGAAAAACTGCTGCGCAAGAATGGCGAAGTGTTTGATGCAGAGGTGCAGGGCTGCCCTGTTATTTTTCAGGGTAAACAGGCTTTTTTGGTTATCTGCAGGGACAGTACTGCAGACAAGAAGCGTGAACATGAGCTGGCAGAACTTCGTTTGCAGCTTGAGCATGCCCAGCGACTCGAATCTCTTGGCGTTCTGGCCGGCGGCATTGCGCATGACTTTAACAATCTTCTGGCGGCGATCATGGGCAATGCGGAACTGGCCGCTCTGGAAATTGATGCAGACACGAAGGCGGCAAAATTTCTCAGGAATGTCGATGAAGCCTGTGATCGCGCTTCCATCCTGTGCAGGCAGATGCTGGCCTATGCAGGCAAGGGCGAATTTACCATGAAGCCGATTGAACTGGGCGCTTATTTAAAAGGTATGGAGGCGCTGTTGCATGCCACGATCGGAAAGAAGGCGATCGTGGATGTTGAGATTGAAGAGGGGATGCCGCCGGTGCTGGTTGATCCGGCGCAGTTTCAGCAGGTTATTTTGAATCTTATTGTCAATGCTTCCGATGCTATTGGTGACCAGGAAGGTGAAATCCTGATTCATGTCGAGCAGGCGCAATTAAAGAAGAGATCGCTGCTGCGTTATCATCATGGACGGGCTATGGAAGAGGGAACCTATGCTCCCATTCGGGTGAAGGATAACGGCTGCGGCATGGATGAGGAAACGCAGGCAAGGATATTTGATCCGTTTTTTTCAACCAAGAACACAGGTCATGGCCTGGGGCTTTCCGCCATTATGGGCATTATCCAGCGTCATAAGGGCGGCTTGAGAGTTCGCAGTGCGCGAGGCCAGGGATGCGAATTCGAAATCCTGATTCCTCTTGCCGATCAGAAGTATATGTCCAGGGAGGTGCAGACCAGTGAAACCATCCATATGCAGGGACACGGGACTGTGCTGGTGGTCGATGATGAAGAGACGATTCGTAGTCTGGCCGGGAATATGCTGGGCAAGCTGGGGTTTGAGGTGTTATACGCTGAAGACGGCATCATGGGGGTGGAAATGTTCCGTTCTCATTACGGTGAGCTGGTGGCGGTGTTGCTGGACATGACCATGCCGCGTTTGGGAGGGATTGATACCCTGCAAAGGATGCGGGAGATTAAACCGGGCATCCCTATTGTGCTTGTGTCGGGTTTCAGTGAAGTGGAAATCCATGAATTGTCGACCGACAAACATCCCGATGCTTTTGTGCAAAAGCCGTTTCGTCTGAATGTGTTAAAGAAAACCCTGTATCAGGTAATTGAAAAGCATAAGTAGCGAGGCTGAGCTGAAAAAATCAGACTTGGAGGGGGCGTAAGGGATTTTATTCAGACCTTGCCGGAAGTGGTGTACCCTTTGCCGCACATGAAGGTGTCCGATTTCGATTTTGAGCTGCCCGAGGCGCAGATTGCCAGCCGGCCGCTGGCTGAGCGCGATGCATCCCGACTGCTGGTGCTGGGCAGTGTCTTCGAGGATCGCTATATCCGTGATCTGACCGCACTGGTGCAGCCGGGCGATGTCTGGGTGATCAACGATACGCGCGTCATCCCTGCCCGTCTGCTGGGTAAGAAAGAAAGCGGAGGCAAGGTTGAAATCCTGCTGCTTGAACCGGCTGGCGAATCCCATGTCTGGCACGCATGGGGCAAGGCCAACAAACCATTACAGCCGGGTACACGTATCGTGTTTGCCGACGGCTTTGCGGCGCAGATTCTCAGTCGTTCCGGCAAGCATGTACAGGTGCGTCTGGACGCCGGGGCTCCGTTTTCAGATGTGGCTTCTGCCATTGATGCATGCGGACATATGCCATTGCCACCCTATATTGATCGTCCCGATTCAGCAGAAGACAAGGCTCGCTATCAGACCGTATTTGCCGAGCACGATGGTGCCGTAGCCGCACCGACGGCCGGCCTGCATCTGACGGCTGAGTTGATGGCCGCCATGCAGCAGGCGGGGGCGGTGTTTGCCCATGTAACCCTGCATGTCGGGCCCGGCACCTTTCAGCCGGTTCAGGTTGAGGACATTACTGCACACGGCATGCATGAGGAGGCATATAGCGTGCCTGAAGAAACGGTGGAACTGGTTAATCGGGCCAGGGCTGAGGGTCGGCGTGTCATTGCAGTTGGAACAACCAGCCTGCGTACGCTCGAGGCTGCCTCTGTGGACGGTAAATTAAAGGCCGGTGCGGGCCGTACTTCCATCTTTATTTATCCGGGATATGATTTTCAGATTGTGAATGCCCTGCTGACCAATTTCCACTTGCCGAGATCAACCCTGTTGATGCTGGTTTCCGCGCTGGCCGGCCGACAGCACGTATTGGATGCCTATGCACATGCCATACATGCCGGCTACCGTTTTTATTCCTACGGCGATGCGATGTTTGTGCCGGATATGGGTGGACAGCCATGAAGATATGGATGGCGCAGATTGCGCCGCGAGTCGGGGATATGCAGGCCAATGCCTCGCTGATGCTGGATGGCATGAGACAGGCTGAAACGCTTGCCTGCGATGTCATCGTGTTTCCCGAGTTGTGTATCACCGGCTATCCGCCTGAAGATTTGCTCAATCGTCCGGCCTTCATGGATGTCGTGGAGCAAATCACAGCCATGATTATCGAGTCCAGCCGCGAAGCATGTGTGGTATTCGGAGCCCCCCGGCGCATGGATGGCGAGATGAAAAACAGCGCAATTCTGGCGCAGAGAGGCAAGATAATCGGCGTATATGACAAGCAGTGTCTGCCCAACTACGGCGTGTTTGATGAACAGCGTTATTTTACTTCCGGTGATGGCAGTCAGCAGGTGTTTGAGATCAATGGCTATCGGGTAGGCGTGAGCATCTGCGAGGATCTTTGGCACGATCATCTGGCCGAAAAGCAGGCCGAGCTGATCTGCGATGTCTGGCTGAATTTAAATGCATCGCCGTTTCATGTCGGCAAACAGCGGCAACGTGAAGAGCTGGTCATACAGAGGGCGAAAGAATTTTGTGCGCCGATTGTGTATGTAAACCCGGTCGGCGGTCAGGACGAGATCGTTTTTGATGGCGGCTCCCATGCGGTGGATGCCCAAGGCAATCTGCTGCTGCGGGCGCCATTGTTTGAAAGCTGGCGGCATGTGCTGGATATGCAGGAGGTTGGCAGGGTCGATGTTGCAGGACTTCCCGAACCGATTGAACAGATTCGTCAGGCGCTGGTGATGGGTGTGCGTGATTATGTTCGCCGCAATGGCTGTTCACAGGTGGTGATCGGTTTGTCGGGCGGTATTGATTCTGCGTTGACGGCTGCGATAGCTGTAGAGGCGCTGGGCCCGGAAAATGTGCTTGGGGTTCTGCTGCCATCGGAATTCTCCAGTGATCACTCGATCAGTGATGCCGAACTGCTGGCCGAATATCTCAGGCTCGAAACGATTACCCTGCCGATTTCCGCTGGCGTGCAGGCTATTGAGACAACCCTGGCTGATACCTTTGCAGCATGGGACAAAACCGAAGCCGATGTGACCGAAGAGAATATCCAGGCGCGCATTCGTGGCGTGCTGCTGATGGCCATTTCCAATAAGACCGGACGTATGCTTCTGACCACAGGCAATAAATCGGAGATGGCGGTCGGTTATGCCACCCTGTACGGTGATATGGCGGGCGGTTTTGCCGTACTGAAGGATGTTTACAAGACGGAGGTATTTGCCCTGAGTCGCTGGATGAACAGGGACAAGGACATGATCCCTGAAAACAGCATCCGTAAACCGCCATCCGCCGAACTACGGCCTGATCAGAAAGATTCAGACTCATTGCCGGATTATGATGTGCTCGATAGCATTCTTAAGGCTCACATCGAAGAGCGACTGGGAGTGGAAAAAATAATCGAGCGTGGCTATGATCGCACAGAGGTAGAGCGGGTGGTTCGCATGTTGCAGCTGGCCGAATACAAGCGGCGACAGGCGCCGCCGGGCGTGAAGATTACCGAGCGGGCCTTTGGCCGGGACCGGCGTTATCCTATCACCCATGGCTTT
Organism: Zetaproteobacteria bacterium; assembly: GCA_021545585.1. Classification (GTDB taxonomy): domain Bacteria; phylum Pseudomonadota; class Zetaproteobacteria; order Mariprofundales; family Mariprofundaceae; genus JAJRVH01. The sequence continues at coordinate 24,730 of JAJRTF010000060.1, read as the reverse complement.
CGGGGTTAGGAATAACAGTTCACCACAGAATGGAACAGAGTAAAATGCTGCGCACAGGGTGCTGCGAGGTTATAGGAGATAAAGTTGAAGAAGATTGAAGCAATTATCAAACCATTCAAACTCGATGATGTGAAGGATGCGCTGAGTGAAAAAGGCATCGACGGCATGACTGTGACCGAGGTCAAGGGGCATGGTCGCCAGAAGGGCCACACAGAACTGTATCGCGGCGCCGAATATGTGGTTGATTTTTTACCCAAGGTGAAACTGGAACTGGTGGTAACCAAGGATCGGGTCGATGAGGCGGTGGCGGCTATTTGCGAAGCTGCGGCAACAGGCAAGGTGGGTGATGGCAAGATTTTTGTGTCCAACATTGAGCAGGCCGTCAGAATTCGTACAGGTGAGCGCGACGAAGAAGCGGTTTAATCCCGGAAATATTCGAAAGCAGGCATCGGGGTGAGGGCGTTTGGCAGGGCTATTCAGCATATTGCCAACGCTGTCCAACTATGTGAAAGTTGTGCAGTGCATAAACAGACATAGAAAGCACAGGCAGAAACACCGGGTGGAACTATTCTACATTTCATAGAGAACCATAGAGGAGAAAAGCTGTGAGCAATGCAATTAAACAAGTTTTTGACTTGGTGAAAGAGAACGAATGCGAATTCGTAGACGTTCGTTTCACCGATACCAAGGGTAAGTGGCAGCATGTCACATTCCCGATTCACGAATTGAACGAGGACTGTTTCGAAGACGGTTTTGCCTTCGATGGTTCATCCATCGCCGGTTGGTGTGATATTAATAATTCTGATATGGCCCTGATTCCCGATCCGGAAAGTGCCCGTATTGATCCATTCTTCGAGGCCTCCACGCTGGTGATTGTAGCTCAGGTGATTGATCCCATTACCGGTCAGGATTATAACCGTTGCCCGCGTCAGGTGGCCCAGCGCGCGCTGAAGTATATCCGCAGCGCGGGTATTGCTGACACGGTTTATTTCGGCCCGGAACTGGAGTTTTTCGTTTTCGATGGCATGCGTTATCACAACGAAATGGGATCTTCCGGTTATACTGTCGAATCTGAGGAGGCGGCATGGAATTCGGGTGAAAAATTTGAAGGGGGCAATACCGGCCACCGTCCACAGATAAAGGGCGGCTATTTCCCGGTTCCTCCTGTTGATTCACTGCATGAAATGCGCAATGACATGAGCCTGGTGATGACTGATCTGGGCATCCATATGGAATGCCACCATCATGAAGTGGCTACCGCAGGTCAGTGCGAACTGGCCATGAAGTTCGGTGAGCTCATCGATATTGCCGACCGCGCCCAGTGGTATAAATATGTGGTACACAATGTTGCTGATGCGCATGGCAAGACCGCAACCTTTATGCCGAAACCGATCTATAACGACAACGGCACGGCCATGCATGTGCACCAGTCGATCTGGAAAGACGGCAAGAACCTGTTTGCCGGTGATAAATATGCCAACCTGTCGCAGGAAGCCATGTGGTATATCGGCGGCATCATTAAGCATGCCCGTGCATTGAATGCCTTCACCAATTCAGCCACCAACTCCTACAAGCGTCTGGTGCCGGGCTTTGAGGCTCCGGTGATGCTGGCTTACTCCAACCGTAACCGTTCAGCGTCGATCCGTATTCCGGTCGTCAACTCCGATCCGGCTCGTCGTATCGAAGTACGCTTCCCGGATTCATCCGGCAATCCGTACCTGACCTTCACAGCCCTGTTGATGGCCGGCCTCGACGGTATTGCCAACAAGATCGATCCGGGTGAGGCGGCTGACAAGAACCTTTACGATCTTCCGCCTGAAGAAGCGGAGAAGATCCCGACGGTTTGCAGCAGTCTGGATCAGGCGCTTGAAGCACTTAGTGCCGACCGTGAATTCCTCAAGATTGGCGGTGTGATGGATGACGACATGATTGATGCTTACATCGAATTGAAGATGGAAGAAGTCAATGAACTGCGTATGCGTCCGCATCCAATTGAAATGCAGATGTATTATTCAGTCTAAGCTTTCAAAAGCCGGAATAAAAAGGCCGTCACATCCGTGGCGGCCTTTTTTTATGCTCCTGATACAGGATATACTCTGCCTATGAGTTTACTCTGGCTTGAGCACGTTAGCGATTCTTTCCAGCCTGATGTAAGGCGTTTGGCGGGTATTTCACCTTTGTTTGTATCTGTGATGCGTGCGGTTGATGCCGAAGCATGTCAGGCGCTGTTTAAGCCCCTGGCTGAGGCCCGATTGCCTGATGCCGGCGAGGCATGGGTGCCGCCTTGCGACAGCGATGATGTTGCCACGTGTATGCAGCATTTGCGCCAGTGCAAGCAGCACGGCATGCGCCACATCATATGGTGGGAGTTGGGTGTGCATGGCGATATCGAGGCGTCCTGTCGGGCCATTGCTGATTTTGCCTCCGGCCTGCTTGCTCTTGCCCTGAGTATGGCGGTACGTCTTACGATGCCGCGCTATGGCCGCCTTGAGAGTGGCAGTTTTTGCGTGATCGCTTTGGGTAAGCTGGGCGGGCGTGAATTGAATCTCGGCTCCGATGTTGATCTGCTGTTTATCTGGCAGGGTGAAGGCACCACCTCGGGTGGCAGAAAGCAGATATCGGCAATTGAATACTACGGTCACATCTCCCGTATGTTGATTCGCCTGATGTCCGAACGCACAGGCGACGGTATCGTCTGGCCGGTTGATATGCGGTTGCGGCCGGGCGGCGATGCAGCTGCGATTGCGCTGAATCTGGATGCAAGCCTCGGTTTCTATGAGAGCTATGGCCAGACATGGGAGCGAGCGATGCTGATCAAGGCCCGGCCGGTGGCGGGTGATCTGGCGTTGGGTGATGCCTTTGTCCAGGGGATTGCCGCTTTTATTTATCGGCGATATCTCGATTACACTACCGTGGCGGCTTTGGCGGAAATGAAACGCCGTATCGACAGACAGGCGGGTGGAGATGCACTGGCTCCCGGCTTTGATGTAAAGCGCGGGCAGGGCGGTATTCGGGAAATCGAGTTTATCATCCAGTCCATGCAGCTTTTGCACGGCGGAAGCCGGGAAGACTTACGGGTTACGCCCAGTATGATCGCCCTGAAGAAGCTGGAAGAACTGGGCATTATGAGCGCAGTTGAAGCTGACACATTACGGCATGCCTATTGTTTCTGGCGTCGGGTGGAGCATGCGATTCAGGCGAGGCTCGGCGAACAGACCCAGAAATTACCTGATCAATTTGAGACCTATCTGGGTGCGGCACTCGGTGACCCCGACATCCTGACCCGTATGCAGGATGTTTGTTCAACGGTTCAAAGGGCCTTTGCCCGATATGTGCTGCCGCATGAGCAGGTGGATATGGAAGGCGAAAGCTGGCTGCTTGGCGAACATGCCGATGAACTGGCGGCACTGGATGGAGAATCATGGCGGCGCATTGGCTCGGCCCTGGAGCAGATCGATGCCCATCTGATGCGGGGTATTCTGCCGGAGCGGAGTCGCAGCTCGATTGAGACCATACTTTCCCATGCCATGCCCCGATGGCTGGACGATGCCAATGGGGTGACTGCGGTAGAGGCATTTGCTGATCTGATTCGTGGCATAGCCGGGCGGGCGACCTGGATTGATCTGCTGGCCACGCACAAGGGCGCACTCGACTGGCTTATCGGGGTATTGTCGGCCAGCCGCTATCTGGCCGGGCAGATAGCGCAGGATCCATCATGGCTGGAATGGCCGTTGATGGTTGAGCGTCGGGACATTGATATTCAGCAGGTTTGTTCACGACTTGATACACTGGAGCTTGATGATGCTGAGCAGGCGTTGGCCGATATCGGCCACTGGGTAAACCGGGGCCGCCTGTTATCTGCTCTTGCTGTGGATGCCCACACAGCGGATGTGATGACGGTGGCTGGCTGGCTGGCCGATACGGCCGATGCCGCCACATCTGCGGTATTGCGTTTCTGTTTGATGGATATGCAGTTGCCGGATGATTTCCCGCTTGTTGCCCTGGCTATGGGTAAGCATGGCTCGCAGGAAATGGGGTTGGTTTCGGACCTGGATATGGTGTTTGTGCTGGTGCATGACGAGCCGGGAGCGATGTTGGGCCGGCGAAGTTTTGGCGAACATGCCCAGCGGCTGGGAAGGCGCATGATTCAGTACCTGACCGGGGCTCCGCCGTTTGGCGCCGGTTTCCAGTTTGATGCCCGGCTCAGGCCATCCGGCAGCTCCGGCGTACTGGTGACCAGTCTGAAGGGCTTTCACGAGTATCAGCTGCATGAGGCGCAAACATGGGAACATCAGGCTCTGTGTCGAGCCCGGACTGTGGCCGGACCTGAAACGGCATGTGCTGCCGTCAGTGCGGTGGTGTGTGAGATATTGGAGCGACCTCGCGACCATCAAAAGCTGGCAGAAGATGTTGTATGCATGCGGCAGAAGATGCTGGATCATCTGTCCGGAAAAACAGCCGATATCATCAATCTGAAACAGGATGCCGGCGGTCTCGTGGATATTGAGTTCCTGGCTCAGTATGCCCGCCTTGCATTTGGCATATCGGCTCGCCGTACGGCGGATATTTATGCCGGCATTGCTGGCGTGGCTCCGGATCTATGGACGCAGGAAGCAGACTTTCTGGCACAAAGCTATCTTGATTATCGGCAAATGGAGAATGCACTCCGAGTTGAGCTATGGCGTTCGATAGGCCGGTTATCGGGCGATCCGCAGGCAAATGAGTGGAAGACCATGCATCGCCACACGGCGATTCATACGCCAGAGACGTTGAAACAGCGTATGGCAGAGGTGCACGACATTTTCTGCAGGCTATTGAATGAGCAGGAAAGGTAGAAGATGAAAAGTATGAAAGGTTGGAGGCAGGGGCGAGAATCGAACTCGCGAATAAAGGATTTGCAGTCCTCCGCCGTACCACTGAGCCACCCTGCCGTTTCAACCTATCAACACAACTCTAGTAATATCAGCCAGAACAAAAAAGGGGAGCGTGGCTCCCCCTTTTAATCTGGAGCGGGTAACCGGGCTCGAACCGGTGACCTCAACCTTGGCAAGGTTGCGCTCTACCAACTGAGCTATACCCGCGAACGGCGCGAATCATGCCAAGCCGACGCAGGCTGTCAAGCAACTTTTAGAATGAACAAGGTGGCTAGGCTTGCCAGAAAACTTCTGACAGTATGTGCAAAACACAGGTATGAAAACCATGCCGGTTGTACAGGAGGCACACTTGGCTGCCAGCGAAGAACGCAAAATTTATATCCTTGATACCAATGTTTTAATCCATGACCCCAATGCCCTTAACCGCTTCGATGAACATGATGTGGTGTTGCCCATTGTGGTGCTTGAGGAAATGGATCATGTCAAAAAAGGCTTTGATGATCTGGCCCGCAATGTGCGCGATGCTTCACGTCAGCTGGATGAACTGAGTAAGGACTGCAATGACCTGTCCGAAGGCTGTCCGTTGCCGGGCGGTGGCAAACTGTATTTTGAACTTAATCATCGGGCGCTGGATATCCTGCCCGATTCACTGGCCAGAGGCAGTGGAGACAATCGCATTATCGCCGTGACCATGGCCGTGCAGCAGGAGCATAAAGGCCGCCATGTGGTGCTGGTATCGAAGGATATCAATCTGCGCATTAAGGCGCGGGCTCTGGGCCTGAATACGGAAGATTATCGTTCTGACAAGGTGGTGGATGATTTGTCGGTGCTTCCCAGCGGCAAGGTGCGTCTGGATGATGAGACATGGACGGCGATGGCTGAAGGTATGCAGGTTGTCGAGCATGAGCATGGCAATCATTATATCGTGACCTGGCCGGAGGATATGGAGCTGCCGTTCCTGCATAGTTTTGTCATTATGCCGGGTGAACGTGAAGTGGCTATGCGCTGTGAGAAGGTTGAGGAGAATCGGCGTATCCACCTTTATGATACGACCTCCTATCGCCATGAGCGGCATGCCGTCTGGGGGGTGCAGGCCCGCAATCTCGAACAGAACATGGCCATGAACCTGCTGATGGATGCCGAGCTTGATCTGGTGGCCATGCTGGGGCTGGCCGGTTCCGGCAAGACGCTGCTGGCACTGGCCTGCGGCCTGCATCAGACGCTGGACATGGGGCTGTATGACAAGATTCTGGTGACCCGCGCGACAGTGCCGATGGGTGGTCAGGATATCGGCTATCTGCCAGGTACCGAGCGAGAGAAAATGGAGCCGTGGATGGCTGCCATCACGGATAATCTGTCGATCCTCCTGGGTGAGGAGGCTCATAATATCAACGATATTCTGGGCCAGCACCGGATTGAGATTTCCGCCCTGTCCTATGCCCGCGGTCGCACCTTTACGCGGACATGGCTGATTGTCGATGAGGCCCAGAATCTGACCCCGCATCAAATGAAGACGATTGTCACCCGCATGGGTGAAGATTCGAAGATTATCATTCTCGGCAATAATGCCCAGATTGATACGCCCTATCTGACAGCTTACACCAATGGCCTGACCCGGGTGGTCAAACAGTTTGCCGGCTGGGAGCATGGCGGCCATATCGCGCTTAAGGCCAGTGAACGATCCCGCCTGGCGGCACAGGCGGTGCAGGTACTCTAAGAGGGGCATGGCCAGATTGTCGGCAGTGTCTTTGTCCCGTGCAGAGTGAACCGGGTATATTCACCGGTTATCGGGCTTCTCTATTCAACAGGTTTATCCGGCCAGCATTCACTGTCGGTCAAAAACTCTATGCCGGGTTCATTCGGGCGCTGATATTCGGCCCATTGCTTTTCCAGTACATCAAGATTGGCATCGGATATGTCCTGTCCCTGATCCGACCTGCCAGCCACGCGTTGCCTGAGCTGCTGCTCCGGAAGCTCCAGCCACAGGAAGCGGGTTGGGGTGCGGGTCTGCCTAGCCAGATCGCGGAAGCGATTGCGGTGATCGATATTCAGAAACGTGGCATCAAGGATCACCGATAAACCGGCATCAAGAATCTGACGTGCAGCTGTGAACATGGCGGCATAGGTCAGCTCTGTCATGGCCTTGCCATAGCGTGATAAACAGGGCTTTTCACCGGCCAGTCGTTTGCGGGTGGCATCGGAACGGATAATGATGGCGCGCTCAGGACCGCAGCCGAGCAGGGACATATGGCTTTTGCCGCTGCCGGATAAGCCGCCGATGGCAAACAGGCAGGGCGTTTTGGCTTGTCCATATGTCACTGCCAGCTGGAAATAACGTTTCGCCTCGGCGATTTTCTGTAGCCGGGCCTCCTGGCTCAGACCTGCCTCCTGCGCCCGCAGGCAGGCCACCTTGGCGCGCACGCTGGCCCGGTATGAGGCATAGAGATGGAACAGTTTGAGGCCGGCATAATCACCACCGTGCTCAAGATAGCGTGACAGGAATCTGAATCCCAGATCGGGGCGTGCATGGGCATCACAATCCATGCACAGGAAGGCGATATCGTTCATGATATCGATGATGCGGTAGTCGTCGTTGAATTCGATGCAGTCGAAGACGGTTGGTTTGCCATCAATCAGGGCAATATTGTTCAGGTGGAGATCGCCGTGGCACTGGCGGACAAAGCCGTTCTGACGCCGTTGCTCAATGGCCGCCCTCAGCTGTTCAATCTCGTGCCGGGCAATGGCTTCAAGCTCCTGAACGGTGGATGTTATTTCAGCATTTCCCAGCACCTGTCCGGCTTGCAGGTTGTCTATCATATGCTGGAGTAAAAGATCGGCACTGCCGGCTGAGCCCGGGTCGCCCTGGCAGGGATGGGAGGCATAAAAGTCGGCCAGATTGGCTGCCAGTATATCCATACAGGCCGGATCGAAATCATCATGCCGGATATGTTCGAACAGCAGGGCGGATTGCTCGAACTGGCGCATCTTGATGCAGTAATCGACAACATCGCCATCATCTCCGAACATATATGTATCGTCGTGCCTGCAGACCGGCAAAACATCCAGATACAGGTCGGGTGCCAGGCGGCGGTTGAGTTCCAGTTCCATACCGCAGAAATGTTTGCGGCGCTCCAGGGTGCTGAAATCAAGAAAACCGAAGCTCTGCGGTTTCTTCAGTTTGTAGGCGTAAGGCCCGGTCAGGATGACCCATGAGATATGGGTCTGGATCAGTCGGATGTCATCAGTGGCATGGCTGTAAGCTGCCTTGTCCAGTAGGGCGCGGATATGGGCCGGCAGGGGTTCAGTCAGCATGACGGGCTATGCTGAAAACAAAACAGGCCCCGGAAAAAACCAGAGCCTGTTGAGGGAATAGGATGATACAAGGATTATCCGTGCTGGATAAACATGCCCCGGTTGATGTCACCGATACTGACCATACCCTTGAGCTCACCGTCATCGACTACCGGAATGCGGCGCAGATTCTTCAGACCCATATAGGATGCGGCTTTCAATACAGGTGTGTCGGATTCAACCGTCATGGGATTCGGTGTCATGACCTCTTTCACCTTCATGCACATGACCCGCTTGTAATTGTCTTCCATTTCCTCGAAATCGCGGGCGCTTTTGGCATCGTGAATGTACTCACCGAAATTGGGATACAACGGCAACATGGTGTCGCGGATGGTGATGATGCCGATCAGTTTACCTTCATCATCAATGACCGGCAGTGATCCACAACGGCGCATGACCATCTTCTGGGTGGCATCATGCAGGGTATCGCCTGCCTTGCAGGATAGTCCGCCGTGAGTCATGACATCATTAACTTTCATAGATTCCTCCTTGATTCTGGAAAAAGCTGCGGGGAATGCAACGCCACAAAACAATCCATTGTCTCAACAGTGGCGGAGCATAGCACGTCGAAATGTGTTGTGCATGCCCGTTTTGAAGCCCGGCTGATGCCATGAAATGGGTTGACAAGCCCGAGTGTCGCAGTATGGTTCCGCGCCTATTACACATTGCAGCTCGGCTGCCAGGAGTAAATGTAACGTGGCAAATCATGTATCAGCACTGAAACGTGCACGTCAGGATGAGAAAAAGCGGTTGCAGAATCGTATCCAGAAGGCTGCCATGCGCACCTCTATCAAGAAGGTTCTGGCTGCTGTTGAAGCTGGCGACAAGAAGGCTGCGGCTGCGGCCCTGCTGCAGGCTACATCTCTGCTGGATCGTGCCGGCCGCAAGCATCAGATTCATCCGCGTCAGGCTGCCCGTCGCGTGTCCCGTCTGAATGCTCATGTGAAAGCCATCTCTTAAACCAGTTCCTGTTCGGAATCGAACCCGTCAGCTGAAAAGCTGGCGGGTTTTTTATGTCCCTGTCGGGTTCCTCCAATGGTTTATTTCCTGTCATAAGCTGCTTATACTGATTGAAACAGGGTTGCATACGGATGGGAGGCAGCTATGTCCGGCAATGAACAAGATGGGTATCATTCAAAAAAGATATCAGGCCGTGAATACGACAAGGCATTGGCCGGGATTTATGAGGAACTGGTCAAGTTCCAGTACTGGGTCAAGGATCAGGGGCTACGCCTTATCATTGTCTTTGAAGGGCGCGATGCAGCGGGTAAAGGCGGTACCATCAAACGCCTGATGGAGCCGCTGAATCCGCGCGGCTGTAATGTTGTCGCGTTACCCGCCCCCTCCGATCGTGAAAAAACCCAGTGGTACTTTCAGCGTTATGTGCAACATTTTCCGGCTGCCGGAGAAATCGTCGTGTTCGACCGCAGCTGGTACAACCGGGCCGGAGTCGAGCGGGTGATGGGTTTCTGCTCAGATAAGGAATACCGGGAATTTATGCGTACCTGTCCTGAATTCGAGCGCATGATTGTGCGGTCAGGTATTATCCTGTTGAAATACTGGTTTTCGGTTTCCGATGCCGAGCAGGAACGGCGTTTCCAGAAGCGCGCCACCGATACGACCAAGCACTGGAAACTGAGCCCGATGGATATCGAGTCGCGCGACCGCTGGATGGAATATTCCAGGGCCAAGGACGAGATGTTCTTCTATACCGATATCGAAGAGGCTCCCTGGTATGTGGTGAATGCCGATGATAAGAAACGGGCCCGGCTGAACTGTCTGAGTCATATCCTGCATGCCGTGCCGTATCAGGATATCATGCCCAAGCCTGCACCTCTGCCGCCGCGCCAGGAGCAGCCGGATTACAAAAGGCCGGATCTGGATGAGCAGCATTTTGTACCGGAGGTGTATTGAGGAGGGGGGCCTCCAGTTTCATGTAAGATAATCAAGCCTGATTTGTGCTTGGTTTCCGGCATGGAGTTCATAGGATGTGCTCATGACCGATTCCGCGACATGCAACCGTATCATTCTTCTACAGGGACAGGAGGCTCTTTCCGGTTTCAGAACTGAAAAACTGATGCAGTCACTGGCTGCGAAGCAGTTGCCGGTTACAGGTGTCGATAGCCGATGGTTGTATGTCATCGAGGTGGATGAGACCGATGCTGCCTGGTCATCTGCTGATAGCGACATCCTTGATTCATTACTCGGTGATCAGCCGGTGCCATTCACCGGGGGCGCGGCCGATGATCTTTTTCTGGTCGTTCCCCGTATCGGCACCATCAGCCCGTGGTCGTCCAAGGCAACGGATATTGCGAGGCTATGTGGCCTCAAGCGGATGAACCGCATCGAACGGGGTATTGTTTATTGCCTGCATGGCCTGTCTTCGGACCAGTACCGTGCGGCTGCTGAATTGCTGCATGACCGTATGACCGAGTCGGTTCTCAGCGACACGGCCGATCTGGAACAGTTATTTGACCATCATGCACCGGCGCCGGTGGTCAGCGTGGATGTGCTCAAGGGGGGGCGGGATGCCCTGCTGAAGGCCAATGCAGAACTGGGTCTGGCTTTATCCGATGATGAAATCGATTATTTGCTGGAGAACTTTGTTCGTCTGGAGCGTAACCCCAGCGATGCCGAACTGATGATGTTTGCGCAGGCCAACTCCGAGCATTGCCGGCACAAGATCTTCAATGCCGACTGGGTGATCGACGGCGAAGTCCAGCAGCGATCGCTGTTTTCGATGATTCGCCATACGCATGAGACAAGCCCTGAAGGAACACTGGTGGCCTATTCCGATAATTCCTCGGTGATTGAGGGCGGTGAATCACAGCGTTTTTATCCCGATGCCGAGGGTTGTTACAGTGCCCACAATAATCAGACGCATATCCTGATGAAGGTGGAGACGCATAATCATCCGACTGCTATTGCACCGTTTCCTGGAGCTGCGACCGGCTCGGGCGGTGAAATCCGCGATGAGGGGGCGACAGGCGCTGGCTCCAAACCAAAGGCCGGGTTATGCGGATTTTCGGTATCCAACTTGAGGATCCCGGGCTTCGAACAGCCCTGGGAAAAGGACTCTGGCAAGCCCGGTCGTATCGCTTCGGCACTGGATATCATGCTTGATGGCCCTATCGGTGCGGCAGCCTTCAATAATGAATTCGGCCGGCCGAATTTATGCGGCTATTTCCGCAGCTATGAACAGGAAGTGCTCAGGCCGGATGGTCGGCCGGAGCTGCGCGGCTATCACAAGCCGATCATGCTGGCCGGCGGTGTTGGCAATATCGATGCGCGTCATGTACACAAGAAGGAAGTGCCGGCAGGCAGCCTGATTGTGCAGCTTGGTGGGCCGGCGATGCTGATCGGCCTTGGCGGGGGCGCTGCATCGAGTATGGACACCGGCACCAATGTCGAGGCGCTGGACTTTGATTCGGTGCAGCGGGGTAATCCGGAGATGGAGCGCCGCTGTCAGGAAGTGCTGGATCGCTGCTGGCAGATGGGTGATGCCAATCCCATCCTGTTTATTCACGACATCGGGGCCGGAGGTCTGTCCAATGCTGTGCCTGAATTAATTGACGATGCGGGTCGCGGCGGCTGGATTGACTTGCGGGCCGTGCACAATATGGAACCGGGCATGAGCCCGATGCAGATCTGGTGCAACGAGGCGCAGGAGCGCTATATGCTGGCTATTGCGCCGGAGTCGCGTGAGCTGTTCACGGATATCTGCGCGCGCGAGCGCTGTCTGTTTGCTGTGCTCGGTGAGGCGACGGAGGAACGCAATCTGGTCGTCAATGATGCGGAATTTGATAATCAGCCGGTGAATTTGCCTCTGGATGTCCTGCTTGGCAAAGCGCCGAAAATGACCCGCAATGTTGAGCATGTCACGCCCGCATCCGTGCCTCTCGATTTGAATAGCATCGACATATCGGAGGCGATGCAGCGCGTGTTGCGCCTGCCGACGGTGGCTAGCAAGGAGTTCCTGATCACCATCGGCGATCGTTCGGTGACCGGTCTTGTAGCCCGTGATCAGATGGTTGGGCCATGGCAGGTTCCGGTTGCCGATGTGGCTGTAACAGCCATGGATTTTACCGGCCACACCGGTGAGGCGATGGCGATGGGGGAGCGTACACCTGTGGCCGTACTTAATGCACCGGCGTCAGGGCGCATGGCTATTGCCGAGGCGCTGACCAATATTGTCGCTGCCTGTATCGAAAAAATCAGTGATATCAAGTTGTCTGCCAACTGGATGGCCGCCTGCGGGCATGCCGGCGAGGATGCAGCGCTGTTTGATACTGTGCGTGCCGTGGGCATGGAACTGTGTCCCGAACTCGGTGTATCCATTCCGGTGGGCAAGGATTCGCTGTCGATGAAGACAGTCTGGGATGAGCGCGGTGAACGGCGTGAGATGACCAGCCCATTGTCGCTGATTGTATCAGCCTTTGCACCGGTTTCCGATGTTCGCCGTAGCCTGACACCCGAGCTGCGCAGCGATGCAGGTGAAACGGATCTGATTCTGCTGGATCTGGGCATGGGTAAGAATCGCCTGGGCGGATCGGCACTGGCACAGGTATATGGCGCGACCGGAGATGAAGTGCCTGATCTTGATGAGCCTGCATTATTGAAGGCGCTGTTTGACGGTGTGCAGCGACTCAATCGCGAAGGCCTGTTGCTGGCCTATCACGACCGTTCGGATGGCGGCCTGTTTACGACCCTGTGCGAGATGGCTTTTGCCGGCCGTGTTGGCCTGTCGGTACATCTTGAGGCCCTGAGCGGAGACCATTGCGGGGATGAGTTGTCGCTGTTGTTCAATGAGGAGCTGGGGGCTGTACTGCAGGTGCGTCGCAGTTGCCGCGAAAAAGTGCTGGCACATCTGGTGGATTGCGGCCTGGGGCATGTTGCGCATGTTATTGGCAGTGTCTGCACAGATGAATGCAATGATCACCGTCTTACCATGCGCTGTCATGGCAGGACCGTGATTGATGCGGATGTGCTGGATCTGCAGCGGATCTGGGCGGAGACGAGCCATCGCATGCAGGCGCTGCGCGATCATCCGGAGTGTGCGAAAGAGGCGTTTGCTGCCCTTGCCGATGCGGATAATGCCGGCCTGACGGCCAGACTCAGTTTTGATCCGGCCGAGGATATCTGCGCGCCTTATCTGAACAGGGCCAGACCGAGAATGGCTGTATTGCGCGAACAGGGTGTGAACGGCCAGATCGAGATGGCGGCAGCTTTTGATCGCGCCGGATTCGACTGCCTGGACGTGCATATGTCCGACATTATCAGCGGCAGGGTCATGCTGGATGGATTCAAGGGACTGATCGCCTGTGGCGGCTTCTCATTCGGTGATGTGCTGGGTGCCGGCCGCGGCTGGGCAGCTTCGATTCGTCATAACCAGCGCGCGCGCGACCAGTTCGATGCATTTTTCCATCGCCCGGACAGTTTTGCGCTGGGTGTATGTAATGGCTGCCAGATGTTGAGCAGTCTGAAAGACATTATTCCAGGTGCCGAGAACTGGCCGCAATTTCTGCGCAATCGCTCGGAGCAGTTTGAGGCAAGATTGCTGCAGGTGGAAATTCCCGAGTCGCCGTCACTTTTTCTGCATGGCATGGTCGGTTCAAGCTTGCCGCTGGTTGTGGCGCACGGCGAAGGCCGGGCCAGCTTTGATTCAGCGGATCAGCAGACTGCTGCGCTTGTCAGTCTGCGTTATATTGATGCCACCGGCCGGAGCGCTGCGCATTATCCGGCCAACCCGAATGGCTCCCCGGACGGTATCGCCGGGTTAACCACGGCGGATGGTCGCTTTACCATCATGATGCCGCATCCGGAGCGCCTGTTCCGTACGCTTCAATATTCATGGCATCCGGGCGAATGGGGTGAGGACGGGCCCTGGCTGCGCATGTTCCGCAATGCACGCCGCTGGGTTGATTAGTCATGGTTTTCGTGCGCTTTTTGGTAGCGCCTGAACCGCTGTTCTGCTAACTTCCGCGCCCGTCATGAATAACAATACCAAATTCGTTTTTGTTACTGGCGGGGTCGTGTCCTCGCTGGGTAAAGGCATTGCCGCTGCATCGCTGGCGGCCCTGTTTGAAGCACGGGGCCTGAAAGTCACGATGCAGAAGCTGGATCCGTACATCAATGTCGATCCCGGCACCATGAGTCCGTTTCAGCATGGCGAGGTTTTTGTCACCGATGATGGTGCGGAGACTGACCTTGACCTTGGTCATTACGAGCGTTTTACCCATGCCAGCATGTCCAGACGTTCGAACTACACCACCGGTCGCATCTATGAGTCGGTGATTCGCCGTGAACGTCGCGGCGATTATCTGGGTGCGACGGTTCAGGTGATTCCGCATATCACGGATGCGATCAAGAATGCCGTACTGTCTCTGTGTGCGGATGATGTGGATATTGCACTGGTCGAGATCGGCGGCACGGTCGGTGATATTGAATCACAGCCGTTTCTGGAAGCGATCCGCCAGCTGCGCTTTGATCTGGGGCGTAAAAACACAGCCTATATCCACCTGACGCTGCTGCCCTATATTGCCTCGGCCGGTGAGATTAAATCCAAACCGACCCAGCATTCGGTGCAGAAGTTGCGCGAAATCGGTATTCAGCCGGATGTACTGCTGTGTCGCTCCGAACATCCGATTCCCAAGGGACAGAAGGATAAAATAGCCCTGTTCTGTAATGTGGACCGCGAGGCGGTGATTGATGCGCCGGATGTGGACACCATTTACGGCGTGCCGCTGTCGTTGCGCGAGGGCAAGCTCGGAACACGTGTGCTCGAGCATTTCGGCATGCAGGATACCGAGCCCGATCTTTCCGTATGGGAGGATATCTGCAAGCAGATACGCACCCCGGAAAAGGCTGTTCGCATTGCCATGGTGGGTAAATATGTGGAACTGGCCGATGCCTATAAATCGATCAATGAATCGCTGTTTCACGGCGGCATGGCCAATGGCATGCGCGTGGAGATTGAGTATATCGATGCCGAATCGCTGGAAAAGCAGGGCTCGAAATCACTGCATGGCGTGCATGGCATTCTGGTGCCGGGCGGTTTCGGCGAGCGTGGCACCGAAGGCAAGATGGTGGCCATTCAGTATGCGCGTGAAAACAAGGTGCCGTTTTTTGGTATTTGTCTGGGCATGCAGCTGGCCGTGATTGAGTTTGCCCGGCATGTGGCAGGTCTGGAGAATGCCAACAGCAGCGAGTTCGATGA
The DNA here is from genome assembly GCA_021545585.1 of Zetaproteobacteria bacterium. Lineage (GTDB taxonomy): Bacteria > Pseudomonadota > Zetaproteobacteria > Mariprofundales > Mariprofundaceae > JAJRVH01. The sequence continues at coordinate 9,289 of JAJRTF010000060.1, read as the reverse complement.
GCGCGCCGAGCATCCGGTGATTGCCCTGATGACTGAATGGGAACAGGAAGGTGCGCGTGTACAGCGCAGCTCCGACAGCGATCTGGGCGGCACGATGCGTCTGGGCGGCTATCCCTGCAAGCTGGTCAAGGGGACCCATGCTGCATCGGCCTACAGGCAGAAAGAGATTCGTGAGCGTCACCGCCATCGTTACGAATTCAACAACACCTACCGCCAGCAGCTGGAAGAGGCGGGTCTGGTGGTTTCCGGTACCCTGCCGGACGATTCACTGGTGGAAATTGTTGAAGTGCATGAGCATCCATGGTTTGTGGCATGCCAGTTCCATCCCGAGTTTTTATCCCGTCCGTATGCACCGCATCCGCTATTCGCGGCATTCGTCGGCGCTTCCAGGAAATATTCGGAGCAGCCATGAAGCAGAGATCGGTTCAGATAGCTGACATCGTTATCGACAATGAACTGCCGTTTGTGCTGCTGGCCGGCCCCTGTGTGATTGAATCGGAGGATTTTACCTTGCGCGCAGCCGAGTCTATCAAGGCGGTTGCTGAGCGCTGCGATGTACCATTGGTGTTCAAGTCCAGCTTCGATAAGGCCAATCGTACATCGAAAGACGGTTTTCGCGGGCCGGGCATGGACGAGGGGTTGCGCATCCTGCAACGCGTCAAGGATGCAACAGGCGTACCTGTCGTGACCGATGTGCATACGCCGGAACAGGCCAGGGCGGTGGCTGAAGTTGCCGATATCCTGCAGACACCGGCCTTTCTGTGCCGGCAGACGGATTTTATCCAGACCGTGGCCGCAACCGGTAAGGCAATCAATATCAAAAAGGGACAGTTTCTGGCCCCCTGGGATATGCAGCATGTGCTGGATAAGGCCACATCGACAGGCAACGACAACATCATGTTGTGTGAGCGTGGCGCAAGTTTCGGCTACAATAATCTGGTGTCGGATATGCGTTCGCTGCTGGTGATGCGCGAGTTCGGAGCCCCTGTCGTGTACGATGCAACGCATTCGGTGCAGCAGCCGGGTGGACTCGGCGGGGCTACAGGTGGCAATCGCGAATATGTACCGGGGCTTTCGCGTGCGGCTGTAGCGACCGGTGTGGCGGCTTTGTTTATGGAGGTGCATCCGGATCCGGACAAGGCCTTGTCGGATGGGCCGAATTCGCTGGCGACGGATGATCTGGAAGGGCTGTTGAAGCAGTTGAAGCAGCTGGATCAGATCGTGAAGAGTCAGGGCTGACCCCTGTTCGGAAAGATTCAGGGTTCGGGTGGAGTGGGAGATTGTTTTGAGTGGTCGAGCCCTCCCCGGACAAAAACAGTTAGAAAACAAAAAAGGAAGAAGTCCGGCATGTGGCCGGGCACAGGAGTAAGTAGTGAGTGACATTGTAAACATCCATGGCCGCGAAATTTTTGATTCGCGCGGCAACCCGACTGTAGAGGTCGATGTAGAGCTGGCGTCGGGCGCCTTTGCCCGTGCCGCTGTTCCAAGCGGTGCTTCCACGGGTACCCGCGAAGCAGTTGAGCTGCGCGATGGTGATGCCCGTCTGGGCGGCAAGGGCGTCAGAACTGCCGTCACCCATGTGAATGATGAAATCGCGCGTGCTGTCGCTGGCTTCGATGCGGCAGACCAGCAGGGTCTTGACGACAAGCTGATTGCACTGGATGGTACCGCCAACAAGGGGCGTCTCGGGGCCAACGCGATTCTTGGTGTATCCATGGCAGTAGCCAAGGCGCAGGCGGTGGAGAAGGGTGAGTCGCTGTTTCGATACCTGGGTGGCGCGAATGCGAATCTTTTGCCGGTGCCTTGCATGAACGTCATCAATGGCGGTTCTCATGCAGATAACAGTATTGATTTTCAGGAATACATGATTGCACCTGCCGGCGCCTCCAGTTTCGCCGAGGCTCTGGATATGGGCGCTGAAGTTTTTCATGCCTTAAAGGCGGTGCTGAAGGCCGGGGGTCATATTACAGCGGTAGGCGATGAGGGCGGCTTTGCGCCGAATCTCGGTTCCAATGAAGAAGGCATTGTTGTCATTCTGGAGGCGATTGAGAAAGCGGGCCTGAAAGCGGGCTCGGATGTTTCACTCTGTACGGATATGGCGGCATCGGAATTTTATCATGACGGCGCCTATGTTCTGGCCGGTGAAGGCAATAAGATATTCGATTCCGCCGGTCTGGTGGATCTGATTGATTCCCTGTGCCGTCAGTATCCGATCATCTCTGTTGAGGACGGTCTGGATGAAGGTGACTGGGATGGCTGGAAAATCCTGACCGACAAGATCGGTGATCGTGTTCAGGTGGTTGGCGATGACCTGTTTGTGACCAATCCGGCTATTTTGAAGGAAGGTATCGATAAGGGTATTGCCAATGCATTGCTGGTGAAGGTCAATCAGATTGGTACGCTGAGCGAGACTGTTGCCGCGGTGAATATGGCGCATGATGCGGGTTACCGCTGCATGATGAGTCACCGTTCGGGTGAAACCGAAGATGCAACCATTGCCGATCTGGCCGTAGCCTTGAGTTGCGGACAGATCAAGTCCGGCTCGGCTTCACGCTCGGATCGCATGGCCAAGTATAATCAGCTTTTGCGCATCGAGGAGGAGTTGGGCAGTCAGGCTCGATATGCGGGCCATGATGCATTTGCCAGGAGATAAAGCCTGAAAAAGTCGCTGCGCTGGCTGCTGCGCACTGCGGGTCTCGCGGTGATTGCCTATATGCTCTGGGGGCTTGTTTTTTCGGATCATGGTTATCTGGTGTATCAGCAGGAAGCCATCCGCTTTCAGCAGCTACAGGATGAGGTGAAGCGGCTCAAGCAGCAACGTGAAGAGCTGGCCAGACAGATTCTCACTCTGCGCAATGACCCCGCAGCGCTGGAAGAGCTGGTGCACCGGGAGCTGGGCTATGTGCATCAGGACGAATTTATGTTGATTATGCCTAAGGATAGCAAGAATATGAAAGGAGCCGGGAAGCCATGAGTGCTGTTGTGACCCGTTTTGCTCCTTCACCGACCGGGCTGCTGCATCTGGGCAATGTGCGTACGGCCTTGTTGAACTGGCTGTATGCGCACAAGCATGGCGGCCGTTTTCTGCTGCGTTTTGAGGATACCGACAGGGGTCGCTCCGAAGAGCAGTTCATGCATGCCATTGAAGAGGATCTGAACTGGCTGGGGTTGAACTGGGATGGTGAGGCCCTGTTTCAGTCACAGCATGCCGATCATCATCGGCAGGCATTGGAGCAACTGGCCTCCGTCGGGCTGGCGTATCGCTGTTTCTGCAGTGAATCGCAATTGACCATTGACCGAAAACTGGCAACATCGCGGGGTTTGCCGCCTCGATACAGCGGCCGTTGCCGGCCGCTGTCTGCCCGGGAATCCGGGACGCGCGGGCAAGATGAGCCATTTGTCTGGCGTATGGCCGTGCATGCTGATGAGGGTGAGGTTGTTGTGGCGGATGCGCTGCGCAATGATGTGCATTTTGCTCTGGCCGATCTCGATGATCCGGTCATCGTACGCTCGGACGGCAGTTTTACCTTTTTGCTCCCCAATGCCGTAGATGATGCGCTCGACGGGATTACACATGCTATGCGCGGCGACGATCACCTGACCAACTCGGCCTATCAGGTATGGCTGTTGCAGAAACTGGGGTATCAGCCACCGGTTTATCTGCATCACGGACTGCTGCTCGGCAAGGATGGCAGCAAGCTGTCCAAGCGCAGTGGCAGCCACAGTGTGGCCGAGTTGAGACATGCCGGTTTATTGCCGGAGGCGCTGGTGCAGAGCCTGGCGCGACTGGGTCATCCGAATATCGCCGATGATGCTCTGGATGCAGCAGCTTTGGCCGATGCATTTGACGCTCATCATGTGTCCACCAGTGCCGTGCGCTGGTCGGATGACGAGATGTGGCGCTGGCATACGCGGCTATTGCATCAGATGCCGGCCGAGCAACTTCTTGAACTTGTACAGATGCATCAGCCGACGGCTGACCTGACGTTTGTACAACTGATTCAGCCCAATCTGCAACGGGTTGAGGATGTTGCGGGTTTTCGCCGCCTGCTTCATGGCCGTGCTCCGCTGGGTCTGAAGGAACTGGCTGTGGCTACGGAGGCCGGAGCGGGGTTTTATGCCGAGGCGCTCAGGCTGTGGCGGATTTCCGGACATACCGAGTGGAAGGCATGGGCCAATGCCATCAAGTCGGAAACCGGGCGTTCGGGGCGTAATCTGTTTATGCCGCTGCGGGTGGCGCTTAGCGGTGCGATGCACGGGCCGGAAATGAGCGCTGTTCTTGCCTGTCTGGGGAAGGATGGTGTGGATGAAAGACTGGTTGATATTCAGGAGCAGATAGCAGCATGAGTCAGTCTATGAAGCAGCAGCATCTTGTGGTGTACAACAGCCTGACAGGCAGCAAGCAGGCCTTTGAGCCGCTTGTACCGGGTCAGGTCGGCATGTATGTCTGCGGTGTAACGGTTTACGATTACTGTCATGTCGGGCACGCCCGTGTGATGGTGATGTTCGATGTCATCTACCGCTGGTTGATCAATCTTGGTTATACCGTGAACTACGTGCGTAATTTCACCGATGTGGACGACAAGATCATTGCCCGTGCCAATGAACGGGGTATTGAAATGAACGCACTCACCGATGAGATGATCGAGGCTTTTCATGTCGATGCCGATGCACTGGGGTGCCTGCGGCCGAGCCATGAACCGCGTGCAACGCTGCATATGGATGAGATGATCGCCATGATCCGGGCGCTGGTGGACAATGGTCATGCCTATGTGGCTGATTCGGGCGATGTGCTGTATGCGGTGCGCAAGTTTTCCGGCTATGGGCAGCTGTCCGGCAAGAATATTGATGAGCTGGAATCAGGCAGTCGGGTCGAGGTGGATGAGGGCAAACGCGACCCGCTGGATTTTGTGCTGTGGAAGAAGGCAAAACCGGGTGAGCCGTCATGGGATTCGCCGTGGGGTGAAGGAAGGCCGGGCTGGCATATCGAGTGCTCGGCCATGAGTTGTGCACATCTGGGTGACAGTTTCGATATCCATGGCGGTGGTATGGATCTGAAATTTCCGCACCATGAAAATGAAATCGCTCAGGCAAGGGCAGCCAATCACGGTGATTTCGCCCGCTATTGGCTGCATAACGGATTTGTCAACATTAATGCCGAGAAAATGTCCAAATCGCTGGGGAATTTCTTTACCATCCGTGAGATTGGTGAACGCTATCATCCGGAAGTGTTGCGCATGTTTATGCTGGGTACGCATTACCGCTCACCGCTGGATTTTTCCGATGTGGCTATGGATGCGGCAAAGGCCGGTCTGGATCGCTTGTATGAAACGGCCAGACGTTTGGGATTGAAACAGCATTCCAGCGATAACGTGAGCGACAGTTTTGCTGCTGCCATGAACGATGATTTCAACACCCCCGAGGCGCTGGCTGCACTGTTCGATGTTTGCCGTCGCATAAACAAGAACCTTGATTCCGGAGCGGATGTGTCTGCTGATATGGCGGCTTTTTATGCCATGACGGATATGCTGGGCATCGTGCAACAGGATGCGCAGGCCTGGTTTCAGGCCGGGGATGTGGATGCAGCACGGATCGAGGCTTTGATTGACGAACGCAATCAGGCCAGAAAAGACCGTGATTTTGCGCGTGCCGATGCCATACGCGATGAACTGGCGGCCGAAGGCATCGTGCTCGAAGACGGTGCGAACGGTACCGGCTGGAAAAAAGTGTGACCGATACCCTGAAACAATGGTCGGGCAAGGCCATTCTGGTCACCGGTGCAGCCGGTTTTATCGGTATGCATATCTGTGAACGTCTGCTGGATCAGGGGCTTGATGTGATCGGCATCGATAACCTCAATGGCTATTACGACGTCAGCCTGAAACAGGCACGCCTGGCGCGGCTTGAGAGGCGGGCCGGATTCCAGTTTGTCCGGCTCGATATTGCCGATCGCGAGGCCATGCAGAGACTGTTTGATGCGCACAGGCCTGCCAGAGTCATTCATCTGGCAGCTCAGGCGGGGGTACGTTATTCGCTGGATCACCCGCATGCCTATGCAGACAGCAATCTGACCGGTTTTCTCAACGTGCTGGAAGGGTGCCGGAGTGTGGCCGTGGAGCATCTCGTCTTTGCTTCATCAAGTTCGGTGTATGGCAGCAATCGCAAGCTTCCGTATAGCGAGTCCGATACCGTTGATCATCCGATTTCGCTGTATGCAGCGACAAAAAAGGCCAATGAACTGATGGCGCATAGCTATGCACATCTGTACGGCATTCCATGCACGGGCCTGCGGTTTTTTACGGTATATGGCCCATGGGGCCGGCCGGATATGGCCTATTTTTCGTTTACCCGCGATATCCTGGCTGGCAAGCCCATACGCCTGTTTAACCGTGGCGACATGCAGCGTGATTTCACCTATATTGATGATATTGTCGATGGGGTGTTGCGCATTAGCGAACGGCCGCCGGCTGCAGCCGAAGGCAAGGCACGCTTCAAGGTGTATAATATCGGCAATGATCGGCCGGTGAAGCTCGGGCACTTTGTTGAGGTTTTGGAAACGGCGATTGGCAAGGAAGCGGTCAAGGAGATGTATCCGATGCAGCCCGGTGATGTGCAGGCCACGCATGCCGATCTGACTGAAATCCGCCGCGATTTCGATTTTGATCCGGCTACGACCATAGAGCAGGGGCTGGTCCGGTTTGCAGTATGGTATAAGCATCATTATGGTTTGGATGGACATAGCGGCGAGGAGATACGATGAAGGTTGTGATGATTGGAGCCGGTTATGTCGGGCTTGTGTCCGGAGCCTGTTTTGCCGAATTTGGCGCGCATGTCACCTGCGTGGATGTTGCCGAGGATAAGATTGATGCCCTGAACCGGGGCGAGATTCCCATTTACGAACCCGGACTGGATGATCTGGTCAAGCGTAACCATGTGCAGGGCAGGTTGTGTTTTTCGACTGCGCTGGCTGATGCTGTGCCTGAAGCGGATCTTGTTTTTATTGCCGTGGGCACGCCGACCCGTCGCGGCGACGGGCATGCCGATCTGCAATATGTTTATACTGCGGCAAAGGATGTGGCCCGTTGTTTATCGGGTTATACGGTGATTGTTGATAAGTCCACCGTGCCGGTCGGTACGGCCAGACAGGTGGCGCGCATCATTGCCGAAGAAAATTCCGAAGCTGATTTTGATGTGGCTTCCAATCCTGAATTCTTGCGCGAGGGTGCGGCGATTGGTGATTTTATGCGTCCGGACCGTGTTGTGCTTGGCGTGGAGTCGGAGCGTGCCGAGGCGCGTCTGCGGGCGCTTTATCGGCCTCTGAATCTGATCGAGACGCCGATTCATGTCACCAATCTGGAAAGTGCGGAACTGATCAAATATGCCTCCAATGCTTTTCTGGCGACGAAGATTTCGTTTATCAATGAGATGTCGGATTTGTGTGAGAAGGTCGGTGCGGATGTGCAGGCTGTGGCCAAGGGTATGGGCATGGATGGTCGTATCGGGCGCAAGTTCCTGCATGCCGGGCCGGGTTATGGCGGTTCCTGTTTCCCGAAGGATACGCTGGCGCTGGCCCGCATTGCTCAGGAGCATGGATCGGCTGTGCGCATTGTTGAAGCGGCAATCGAGGCGAATGCGGCTCAGAAGGCGCGTATGGTTAAAAAGATACGCGAGGCTTTAGGCGGTGAAGTGGCCGGCAAGACGGTTGCCGTACTGGGTCTGACATTCAAGCCTGAAACCGACGATATGCGCGATGCGCCGTCGCTGGCGATTTTACCGCCGTTGATGGAAAAAGGAGCGATAATTCGGGCTCACGACCCGCAGGGTGCAGAGGAGGCGCACGGGCTGTTACCTGATGGGATTGTCTATGCCGATGATATCGCTGATGCTGTATGTGATGTCGATGCTGTTGTGCTGATGACGGAGTGGAATCAATACCGCAATCTTGATCTGGATGGATTGAGGCAGTCCATGCGCGGCAGGGTGTTTGTTGATTTGCGTAATGTTTATGATGTCGAGCAAATGTGCGAGGCAGGCTTTGACTATATCTCAGTGGGTAGAAGCTGATGCCGGAGAAGATGACTAAAAGCTCCAATGTGGTCTGGCATCAGGCGCAGGTCAGCCGTGAGATGAGGGAAAAACAGAATGCTCATCGCGGCGCGGTGCTGTGGTTCACCGGCTTGTCCGGTGCCGGCAAGTCAACATTGGCGCATGCTGTGGAAGAAAAACTGCATCGGATGGGTTGCCGTACCTTTGTCATTGATGGCGATAATGTACGGCACGGCCTGTGCGCAGATCTGGGCTTTTCGGATGTGGATCGGGTTGAGAACATCCGCAGGGTTGGCGAAGTGGCGGGCCTGTTTGTGCAGGCAGGGGTGCTGACGCTGACGGCATTTATTTCACCCTTTCGTGAAGACCGTGCCAGGGTGCGCAGCATTCTTGGCGATGATTTCATCGAGGTGCATTGCGATACATCACTGGATGTGTGTGAATCCCGTGATGTGAAGGGTTTGTATAAGCGGGCAAGGGCAGGTGAGATCAGCGATTTCACCGGTATCTCCTCACCGTATGAAGCACCGGAGCACCCTGAACTTCGTGTTGATACGGGAACAGATGATCTGGGTGTGTGTGTGGATCAGGTGATTGCCTATCTTGCAGGCAAACGGGTGATCAGAGCATGAAAGGCATCATTCTCGCAGGCGGCTCCGGCACGCGTTTGCATCCATTGACGCTAACCGTTAGCAAGCAGCTGATACCGGTGTATGACAAATCGGCACGGAAGGCCGATTTGGACGACCCGCACAGGTCGCCCCGCAGGGGTGGAGCACAGGACGTGCGACATCACAAACCGGCACGGAAGGCCGGTCTGGACGACCCGCACGGGTCGCCCCGCAGGGGTGGAGCACAGGACGTGCGACATCACAAACCGATGCTGCATGTGTGCGGCGAGGGAGTCTGAATTGTGAAGGGTATTATCCTGGCCGGCGGCTCCGGCACACGCTTACACCCACTAACCTTGGCAGTAAGCAAGCAGCTGATGCCGGTTTATGACAAACCGATGATCTATTATCCGCTGTCCACGCTGATGCTGGCCGGTATGCGCGAGGTTCTGATTATTTCCACACCACACGATCTGCCGCATTTTCGACACCTGCTGGGTGATGGTTCGCAGTGGGGTATTGAATTTACTTATGCCGAGCAACCACGGCCGGAAGGCCTGGCGCAGGCCTTTACCATTGGTCGTGAGTTCGTGGGAGGAGATGCGTCCTGTCTGATTCTTGGGGACAATATT
>JAJRTF010000059.1 GCA_021545585.1 Zetaproteobacteria bacterium | reverse complement strand
GTCAGGGGGTAGTTTTGAAACGGTCATACTCTCTCCTTTGAGTAAGACGGAATAATCCGTCAAGTTAACCGTTTACACAAAATTCAGGACACCCTCCTATCGGGACTCTAAAAACTTGGACTCAACCACGCTCGCAACTGCTAGATCAATCCGCCCAGTGCCTTCTGGCATAAATCGATTAACGGATCCGGGTAAATACCCAGCGCCACCACGGCGATAGCCGACACCACAACCGTGGCCTGCATCATCCGGTTCTCGACAAAGTTGAACGCAACCCGTTCTTCATCGAAGTAGATGTATTTGACCACACGGATGTAATAAAACGCACCCACGGCCGAGAACAGCAATGCATACAGCACCAGATACAGATGCCCTGCCTCGATGGCGGCAATGAACACTACATATTTGGCCCAGAATCCGGCCAGGAATGGAATACCGCCCAGTGAGAACAGGAACAGCCCCATCGCCAGCGCATAACCCGGACGCACCCTGGACAGGCCGGCAAAATCATCCAGCAACTCGCCCTGAATGCCCTCGCGGCGCATCAGAATGATAATCGCAAACACACCCATATTCATAAACAGGTAAACGCTCAGATACACCAGAATACCGGCGTAACCGTCGGCATTGGCAGCTATCAGACCCAGCATCACGAAGCCGACATGGCCAATGGTCGAATAGGCCAGCATGCGCTTGATGTTGCGCTGGGCAATCGCAGCAAGATTGCCGACGGCCATGGTAATAACGGCCATGACGATCAGAATCGTCGTATATTCATGCTGCAATCCGGGCAGTGCATCCACAAGGATGCGCATGAAGATGACAAAACCGGCCACCTTTGGCGCTACGGACATAAAGGCGGTAATCGGTGTCGGAGCGCCCTCATAAGTATCCGGCGTCCACATATGGAACGGCGCCATGGACACCTTGAAGGCAAGGCCTGCCAGTACGAATACCAGTCCGAGAAGCACAGCTGTGCCAGCGCTGCTGCCAGCCTCTGCGATACCCTGGGCTATGGCGACGAAATGGAAACTGCCGCTCACGCCATAAAAGAACGTCACGCCGTACAGGAGCATGCCCGAAGACAGCGCACCAAGAATAAAATACTTCAGCGCCGCCTCACTGGAGCGCAGCACATCACGCTGGTAACCGACCAGTACATAGGTAGACAGCGCCATCAACTCCAGGCCAAGATACATGATAATGAAGTTGTTGGCCGACACCATCAACATCATGCCGAGCGCGGAAAACAGCATCAGAACATAGTATTCGCCGATGTTTTCCTCATCCTTCATGTAATCTATCGACAGCACGATGCCCAGCAGCGTTGCTATACAGATCAACAGCTTTGCAAATACGGCAAAATGATCGAGCACAAAGAAGCCATAAAAAGCCACCTGGGTTTCCGGCGTCATGACAAAGAGTGTGGCGGCGCCGGCAGCCATCATGGTCAGGGCTGCCATGTATGCAGTCATGCGCTTCTTCTCTTTAGGCACAAACAGGTCGAGCAACAGCAAAGCCATCGCCAGAACGGCCACGATCATCTCCGGCAACAGAGCCAGCAGATGTTCGGGGAACGGAAATGGAAAAGTCACATTAGCCATGATTCACTTCCTTTAATGGTGTGCAGCAGGCATGGCCTGAGCCAGTGCTGCGGCGGCATCCAGTTTACTGCCTGTTGCCTGATCAATCAGATGAGAGGCCGATACATGCATCACATCCAGCACCGGTAGCGGGTAAAACCCCAGCCATACCACCAGCAGAATAAGCGGCACAAAATAGCCGAACTCGCGTATATTCATATCCTTCATCGTCTTGACCGTATCCTTGGTCAAATCACCGAACACCACGCGCTTGTACATCCACAGGGTATAACAGGCCGACAGCACGATGCTGGTGGTCGCAACAATGGCAATCCACTTGGTCGACACAGCCAGATTGGCCTGTGCAATATCGGACGGGTTGAAGGTGCCGATCAGCACCATGATCTCGCCGATAAATGCCGATGCCCCCGGCAATGCCACATTGGCCATGCAAAAGACCATCATCACCGCGGCAAACACCGGCATGACATTGACCACGCCGCCATAATCACCAATCTCGCGCGTATGCAGACGGTCATACATCACGCCCACACACAGGAACAGGGCGGCAGCGACAAAGCCGTGTGAAATCATGCCGAATAACGCGCCCTCCATGGCCTGCTGGGTAAACATGAACGTACCCAGTGTCACAAAACCCATGTGGGCAATGGACGAGTAGGCAATCAGCCGTTTCATATCCTTCTGCATCATCGCCACAAAGGAAATATAGACAATGGCAATCAGGCTCAGCACAACCACAAACGGCACGAAATACTGCGAGGCATCGGGCAACATCGGCAGTGAGAAGCGCAGGAAACCGTAAGCTCCCATTTTCAGCAGGATACCTGCCAGAATCACCGAACCTGCCGTCGGCGCCTCGGTATGCGCATCAGGCAACCATGTATGCACCGGCCACATCGGCACTTTCACCGCAAAGGCAATGAAGAAAGCGATCCAGATCCAGAACTGCCAGGTGAAATCGAACGGGTAATCCATGAAGGCCAGCAGGCTGAAGGTATGGCCCGCCTTGAAATACATCGCCAGAATTGCGACCAGCATCAGTACGGAGCCTGCCAGCGTATACAGGAAGAACTTGATGGTGGCATAGACACGGTTCTTGCCGCCCCAGACACCGATGATCAGATACATCGGAATCAACATCGCTTCCCAGAAGAAATAGAACAATACTGCATCAAGAGAAGCGAACACACCGATCAGTGTCGTTTCAAGGATCAGGAAGGCAATCATGTATTCCTTCACACGTTCCCTGATGCATTCCCAGGCCGACACAATACAGATAATGGTCAGCAGACTGGTCAACAGGATGAACGGCATCGAAATGCCATCCACGCCGAGCTGGTAATTGACATTAAATGCCTGAATCCAAGGGTGGAATTCCTCGAACTGCATATGTGCCGTGTCCGTATCAAAGGACAGGGCCAGTGGCAGTGTGACAATAAAAGTTGCAACCGAAACAGCCAGCGCCGACCAGCGCACCGCATTGTCACCGCGTACAAACAGCCAGATAAACAGCGCCCCCAGCGTCGGCAGGAAGATGCTCAGTGAAAGGATCGGAAAATCCAGAACGTTATATAATTGCATGTCTGCGATCTCTCCTTATGCCTTCAGCAGCAGGTAAGTCAGGAAGCCGAACACCCCGATCACCATTGCAAATGCATAGTGGAATACCATACCGGTCTGCATCTCACGCATGCGCACTGCACCCGCCTTGACTGAATCAACTATACCGCCGTGAATCATGCCCTTGTCGATCATGCCAAGGTCGCCCTTCTGCCACAGCCAGTTACCCAGCCACTGGGCAGGACGCATGACCGCCTTTTCATACAACTCATCCCAATACCACTTGTTGAGCAGGAAGGTATAAATCGGCTTGAGTGCATTGGCGAGGCTTGCCGGCATGGCTGTTTCACGCAGATACATCAGCGTTGCCAGTGCAATGCCGCCGATAGCCAGCCAGAACGGCGCGCTAAAGACAAAGTGATACCATGCATGCCCGTGTGATTCCTCGGCCAGAATCATCAGCGGGTTATGCGCATCCAGCACAAAGATCGAATCACCGAAATAGCCGGCTGCCGCCTCGGGGTTGGCGATATCCAGTGCCATTACGCCCCACGCACCAGCCAGCATCGCACCAACTGCAAGGATCATCAAAGGCACGGTAATCACCTTGGGCGATTCATGCACATGCGGTTTGGTTTCAGCCGGTACGCGATCGGAATTGTGAAAGGTCAGGAAGAACATGCGGAAGGTATAGAAGGCGGTCATGAATACGGCCGTCAGCACGGCGAAATAGCCGAATGAACCGACCCATCCATATTCGGTAAATTCGCGCACCATCGTGGCCTCAATGATCAGATCCTTGGACCAGAAGCCGGCAAATGGCGGCACACCGGACAGCGCCAGTGCTGCAATCAGCATGGTGATATAGGTAATCGGCATGTATTCGCGCAACTGCCCCATGCGACGGATATCCTGATCGGCCATCACCGCATGGATCACCGAGCCTGCGGCCAGGAACAGCAGCGCCTTGAAATAGGCATGTGTCATCAGATGAAAAATGCCGGCCGAATAGGCTGAAACGCCGCAGGCCACAAACATATAGCCGAGCTGCGAACAGGTCGAATAGGCAATCACCCGCTTGATATCATTCTGCACCAGGCCAATGGTGGCGCACATCCAGGCGGTAATCGCACCGACCAGAACCACGGCGGCAAGGGCCGTTTCGGAAAACTCGAACATCGGTGAGCAACGCGCCACCATGAACACACCGGCGGTCACCATCGTTGCAGCATGGATCAATGCCGAGATCGGAGTTGGGCCTTCCATCGAATCCGGCAGCCAGACATGCAATGGCACCTGACCGGATTTACCCATGGCACCGATAAACAGGGCCAGACAGATAAAGGTAATGGCGCTCATCTCCCAACCCATGAAATGCAGCACATCGCCCTGGGCCACAAAGGCCTCGACCTGCGTGAATACCTCGCGGTAATCAATGGTGCCGAAATAATACCAGATGGCCAGAATACCAATGGCAAAACCAAAATCGCCGATGCGGTTGACGATAAAGGCCTTCAAGGCGGCAAAGTTTGCACTCTCACGCTTGAACCAGAAACCGATCAGCAGATATGACACCAGACCCACAGCCTCCCAGCCGAAGAACAGCGTGAAGAAGTTGTTGCCCATCACCAGCACCAGCATCGAGAAGGTAAAGCCGGAGATATAGGAGAAGAATCGTGAATAGCCCGGGTCGCCGTGCATATAGCCGATGGTGTAGATATGCACACAGGCCGAGACGATGGTCACGGTCAGCATCATGATCGCGGTCAGACGATCAATCATCATGCCCACCGGCACAACGAAGGTATCGGACAGCATCCAGGTCCAGAAATTACCGTAGAAACTGGCGCCGTCGAGAACCTGCATGAACACATGCGCCGACAGCACAGCGGCAATGATTACACTGGCCGATGTAATGATGTGGGAAATTTTTTCCTTCAGGGCCCAGCCGAAGAGCCCGACAATCAATGAGGCGATCAGCGGCAGCGCCGGGATGGCCAGCAACTCCGTGGTGTTCAGCATCATGGCAGATTCTTGCACGTCCTCGCCCCCCTATCCCTGCAACGTATTAATGTCTTCGACTTCGATGGAGCGACGGGTGCGATAAAATGCCACCAGAATCGCTAGACCGACAGCCACTTCACTGGCCGCCACCGTCAATACAAAGAAGACAAATATCTGGCCGCCCAGGTCATTCAGATAATGCGAAAAGGCCACAAAATTGATATTCACAGCCAGAAGCATCAGCTCGATACACATCAGGATGGTAATCACATTCTTGCGATTCAGAAACAGTCCAATCACGCCCAGTGAGAAAAGGGCCGCTGCGACAATCAGGTAATTTGTTAATGGAATCATCACATCCTCACCTTGCGCATACGGTCTTCCTTGCGGACATGCACCTGCGCCGCGATATTCTGATACTTGGCATCCTTGCGGGTGCGCAGCGTCAGCACCACTGCACCGACCAGCGCCACCAGCAGAATAATGGCTGCGATTTCAAAACCGAGCAGATAACGGGTATAAAGAACCTGGCCGATTTCTGCAGTATTATTGACCTGCTGGCTTATGTGCACCGCCGTTGCCTTCACACCTTCGGTAAACACACCGGACTGGGCCGCAGCGATAAATTCAATAATCAGAATCACAGCAATCAGGCCACCCAGCGGAAGATATTGCAGGAATCCCTCGCGCAGCTTGGCCTGATTCACTTCCAGCATCATAACCACAAACATGAACAGCACCATCACCGCACCGACATAGATCAGGATCATGATAATGCCGATGAACTCCGCATCAAGCATGAAGAAAAGGCCCGCAGCGTTGAAAAAGCAGAAGATCAGAAACATCACCGAGTGCATGGTATTGCGCGCCAGAACGACGCCCATGCCCGACAAGATGCTCAAGCCGGCAAACAGGTTAAAAAATGCAGTTTCGAGCATTTCCCCTCCTCGAATTCAACGCGTCAGCTGTAACGCGCATCTGCAGCGAGATTCGCCGCAATTTGTTTCTCATAGCGATCACCGTTGGCAAGCAGCATGTCCTTGGTGTAGTACAATGCCTCGCGGGTTTCGGTCGCGTATTCAAATTCCTGTGTCTCGACAATGGCATCCACAGGGCATGCCTCTTGGCACAGGCCACAATAAATACATTTGGTGAAATCAATATCGTAGCGTGTGGTACGCCGGGAACCGTCATCCCGCTCCTCGGATTCAATCACTATGGCCAGGGCCGGGCAAACCACTTCGCAAAGCTTGCAGGCAATACAGCGCTCTTCACCGGATTCGTAGCGCCGAAGTGCGTGCAGGCCGCGAAAGCGGGGGGAAAGCGGCGTTTTCTCTTCCGGATATTCAACCGTGATCTTTTTCTTAAACAGATAACGACCGGTCAGCGACAGCCCGACGAGCAGCTCCCACAAGAACCAAGTCTTGAATGCGCGTTTAATCATGATCCATTACCTCCATGGCATCCAGAAGTTAATGATGCTATCAAGTCCCGGCGTGTAGATGAAAATACCAACCACAGCGATCCAGGCCAGTGCCCATGGCAGGAACACCTTCCAGCCAAGGCGCATCATCTGGTCATAACGATAGCGAGGGAATGTGGCACGGAACCAGATAAAGACGAAAATAAGGAAGGCCGTCTTGCCCAGCAGCCAGAAGGTTCCCGGAATAAAATCGAGTGCTGGGATCGGTGCATACCAGCCGCCCAGGAAAAGAATCGAGGTCATCAGACTGATCAGGATCATGGCTCCGTACTCGGCCAGCGAAAAGGTGGCAAACCACATGCCCGAATATTCGGTGTAATAACCGGACACCAACTCCTCGGTTTCAACCAGATCGAACGGGGTGCGGGCTGTTTCCGCACAACCGGAAATGAAATACACCAGCAGCATCGGGAACAACGGAATCATGTACCAGTGCTGGATACCGCCGGCCTGCGCATGCACGATGTCGGCCAGATTCAGTGAACCGGCCAGCATCATCACCGTGACAAGGCCGAAGCCCATGGAAATTTCATAGGAAATCATCTGGCAGGTCGAACGAATGGCTCCGATAAACGGATACTTGGAATTCGAGGACCAGCCGGCCATCAGGATGCCGTAAATGGATAAACTGGAAATGGCCATAATGTACAGCAAACCAACATTCAGGTTGGCAATCGCCATGACATGCGGGCCGTCCCAGATACCGAAAAGGCTTGTCTCCCCGAAAGGCACGACGGCAAAGGCAACCAGGGCCGGCGTCAGAGACATGATCGGCGCTGCAATAAACAGGAATTTATTGGCCGTTGTTGGAATAATGGTTTCTTTCAGAACCAGCTTCAAGCCGTCGGCCAGCGGCTGCAAAAGGCCGGCCGGTCCGACCCGGTTACAGCCCTTGCGAACCTGAATCCAGCCAATAACACGCCGCTCAGCATAGGTGATATAAGCCACTGAAAGGGCCACTGTCACTGCAATAGCCAGAATCTCCAGCGTCCAGATACCGGCCGTTGCGGCCATTTCCAAACCAGTCATGACTGCCCTCCGACAATACTTGCAGCCGTCACATCCGACAGATCACCGGCAACACCACGCTTGGCTACAAACAACACGCCGGGACTGACATCTTCGCGCACACCGATATGACATGAGTGTTCACCTAGGAAAGTACGCACTGTGTGCTCGCCCTCTTTCAGGCCTTTGGCAGCCAGTGTTTCAGGATGCATGATGACATCATTCAGTGCGTGCAGCTTTCCTGCCGCCAGCAGCAGATCGGAGGCACGCGCCCACATCCCCTCGCGGTACATCGAGTAACGTGATACCACATCCAGATCAAAACTGCTGTCCAGCCTGGCCGGTAAAGCTTCGGCATCCCGATTGCGGGCAACCGGGACCAGCACCTCTTCAGTCGCCTTATCCTTCCATACATCTGCCAGCTCAGGTGCAAAGGCTGCCATCCTGTCCCGCAGTTCAGTCATATCCACTGCCGGCACATCAGCACCCAGAGCCTGAGCCAGACGCATCATAACCTTCCACAGCGGGCGCGCCTGTCCGATGGATCTGATCGGCTGCCTGGCAACACGAATACGCCCCTCCATATTGATGAAGGTTCCATCAACCTCCGAATAGGCGGCTGCCGGCAGCTGAACTTCGGCACTGTTGCCGATTTCTCCGGCAATCGCACCGATCTGAATCAACGGCACCTTGCTCAAAGCCGCCTTGGCTGCAGACGGGAACAGACCATCGCCAACCGGATCGCTGCCAATCAGCACCAGTGCATCCAGCTCGCCGGCAGAGGCCGAAGCAAAAAGATCGCCAGCACTGGTACGAATATCACCAAAAGCAGAAGCCAGAAGCTGGGCATTCATACCCTCGGGAATCAGGTTGCGACCATCATTGCCTTCTTCGGCATGGCCGCATGCGCGCATCAACAGATCAAGGCCGTGGATCAGGGCTGCAGCATCAACATGAGAGCGAATCTCTTCGCCCACCAGCAGGGCACAAGTCTCGCCCATCAACGAATCCGCCAGAACCTTGCCTGCCTCATGACGATCCGGAACAGCGGCCAACCATGTATCCATGCCGGCAGCCGTTTGACCAAGATCTGAAACCTGCTGCATGGCACGGGCGATTACGGCCGGCCAGTCACGCGGACGAATAATAGCATCACTCGATATACTCATATTGGTACGATAGTTCATCGCACCGATACGACTGACCGGTTTACCCATATTGCCGCGCTTGCGCAGGCGCTGCATCAACAGCGGTAGCCTCTGGCGCAGATCAGAACCAAGAATGACAACATGCTCTACATCCTCAATCTGCTGTGTGGTCATCGAAAAGCCTTCTTCAAAAGCAAATGGACGCATGTCACGGCGATGCAGGTCAAAGGCCACCTTGGCATCCGGGAATACAGCATCGCGCATCAGACGAATGGAAGCCAGACCCTCGGCACTCCAGTACGGAGAGAAAATGATACCCACGCGCTTGCCACGCAGCAGATCACCAGCACGATCAAAGGCTTCATCCCAGGTCGCCTGAAGTAATTCGCCATCCTGACGAACTTCCGGCTCAAGAATTCTGTTATCGGAACGGAATGCGTCATACACATAACGACCGCGATCGCACAGCCATGGCTCGGGGCTTCCTTCAACCGGCTTGATACGCATCACTTCATCGCCACGTGATTCAATATTAATATCGCAGCCATTCGGACACTGCGTACAGGTACTCTGGTGATGCGTCATTTCCCATGGGCGGGACACATCATGTGACGGTTTATCCAGAAGCGCACCGACCGGACATATGTCGGCCAGATTGCCGGACAACTCGGATTCGCAGGCTTCTTCGACAATGCCGGCAATCGACATGTGATCGGAGCGGTTGAGTATGCCCATATCACCCGTACCAGCCACCTCATCGGCAAAACGGACACAGCGCGTGCAGTGAATACAGCGTGTCATATAGGTCGTCACAAAGGGCCCCAGGTCATGATTCGTTGCGGCACGCTTGGCCTCAACATAACGGCTATGGGATGCACCATGTGCAACAGCGTAATCCTGCAACCTGCAGTCGCCGCCCTCATCGCAAACCGGGCAATCCAGCGGATGATTGATCAGCAGATATTCCATCACCATCTGACGATCCTTCTTGATGGCTTCGGTCTGGGTATGGATTTTCATCCCCTCGGCTACCGGGGTGCAGCAGGAGGCAGCCGGCTTGTTCCAGCCCTCCACTTCTACCAGGCACATACGGCAATTCGCCGCCACGGACAATTCCGGGTGATAACAGAAATAGGGCACATCCACGCCATGGCTACGGCAGGCTTCAAGAATACTCGTGCCGGCGCTTACGGTGATTTCCTCTTCGTTAATGTACAATGTCGTCATGCTACGTTCTCCACCAGTCGGGCGCGGACTTCTTCAGGGAAATGTTTCAACAATGACAGAATGGGGGCCGCAGCACCGTCAGCCAGTGCGCAGATGGTACGTCCGGCCATATGCGCCGCAGCCTCATTCAGCACCTGCATATCTTCCTCGCGCCCCTGTCCAGCCTCGACACGGTTCATGATCCTTTCCAGCCAACCCGTACCCTCACGGCACGGTGTACACTGACCACACGATTCATGTGCGTAGAAATGTGCCAAACGCCGGGTTACGGCAATCAGGTCGGCTGTTTCATCCATCACAATAATGGCACCCGAGCCAAGCATGGAGCCCGCCTTGATCATGCCGTCGTAGGTCAGCGGCGCGTCGTAGTGCTCAGCCAGCAACCATGGCGTCGAAGAGCCACCCGGAATAATCACCTTGGGAACCGACCCGTGCTGCAGGCCGCCGCAATAATCCTCGATCAGGGTTCTCAGTGAGGTTCCCATCGGCACTTCATAATTGCCGGGTTTATTGACATGGCCGGATACAGAGAAAATCTTGCAACCGGTATTATTCGGCTCACCAATCTGGGCATGCCAGTCACCGCCATGTTCCAGAATGGCAGGAATCGTAGCCAGCGTCTCGACATTATTGACCACTGTCGGACAGCGATAGAAGCCCTCAACTGCCGGGAAAGGCGGCTTGAAGCGCGGGCGCCCCGGCTTGCCTTCCAGGGATTCGATGAGGGCTGTTTCCTCACCGCAAATATATGCTCCGGCACCGCGATGCACGGTCAGATGCATACTGAAACCACTGCCGAGAATGTTGTCGCCGAGCAAATTAGCCTCGTAAGCCTCTTCAATGGCGGCATGCATCACATTGGTCTCATACAGAAATTCACCACGAATGTAGATATAGGCATCCTGCACATCCAGAGCAAAGCCTGCCATAATCATACCTTCAATCAGCAGATGCGGATCAAAGCGCATGATATCGCGATCCTTGAACGTCCCCGGCTCACCCTCATCAGCATTGCATAAAAGATACGTCGGCTTGCCGGTATTGCGCGGCACAAACGACCACTTCAGGCCGGTCGGGAATCCCGCTCCGCCACGTCCGCGCAGGCCGGATGTTTTGACCTCATCGATGATTTTACCGGCATCAAATTCCTTCAATACCGTCGGCAGGAACGCATAAGCACCGTTTTCACGCGCTACGCTTAACTTCGTCAGATTGGGGATATGGATTCGATCAAAGCAAATCTGCTTCACCTGTTTGGGATCAGAAGGAATCGTCATGCCGCACCTCCATGTGCGTCACTCTGCGAGCACGCGGCCGCGCGTGCATTTTTGCAATCCTGCAAAAGTGTCATGCCGCACCCCCTTCCGAGCGTGCCTTGGCAATCAATTCATCCATTGATGCCGGGGTCGCTTTCTCGTGGTACACGTTATTAACCTGCACCACGGGCGCCCCACCACAGGCTCCGGCACACTCCACCTCGGTGACGGTAAACATGCCATCCGGCGTAGTCTCACCGACCTTAATTCCCAGAGCATCACACATATGTGCCACCAGCTCATCCGCACCGTTAAGCATACATCCGGCATTGGTGCATACCTCAAGCAGATACTGGCCCGTGGGCTGCTCACGGAACATCGTGTAAAAAGTCACCACTTCGCGCACGGCCATCAGGCGCACGCCGAGGGTTTCGGCAACCAGCTTCTGCGTTTCCATGGACAGATAGCCAAAATCCTCCTGTGCCATATGGAGAACAGGCAGCAAGGCAGATTGCGCTCCCGGATAGCGTGTCACCAACCTGGCAATCTCGGCCTTTCTGGCCTCACTGAACTGCGGCTGTTCGAGCGCACTCATCGGTCAACCTCCCCGAACACAATATCCTGGGTTCCGAGAATGGCGACCACATCGGCGACCATATGGCCACGACACATGTAATCCAGCGCTTCAATATGGGCAAAACCGGAAGCTCTGACCTTCATGCGATACGGCTTATTGGAACCGTCTGAAACCAGATACACACCGAACTCGCCTTTTGGATGCTCAACTGCCGCATACACCTCTCCGGCAGGTACGTCAAAGCCCTCGGAAAAATACCTGAAATGATGAATCAGGGCTTCCATATCGTCTTTCATCTTGGCGCGTGGCGGATTCGTCAGCTTGTAATCATCAATCTTCACCGGCCCCGGATTGGCTGCCAGCCAGTCAATGCACTGCTTAATGATCTTGTTTGACTGGCGCATTTCTTCAACACGCACCAGATAGCGATCATAGCAATCACCAGTGACGCCGACCGGAATATCGAAGTCCAGCCTGTCATATACATCATATGGCTGTGTCTTGCGCAAATCCCACTCAACACCCGAGCCGCGAATCATCGGGCCGGAAAAGCCCCAGGCCAGTGCAGCCTCTCTATCCACGACGCCGATATCAACATTACGCTGCTTCCAGATACGATTCTCGGTCAGCAGGGTCTCGTACTCATCCACATATACCGGGAAAGTCTCGGTAAAGGCCTCGATTTTCTCGAGCAAGCCTTCAGGCAGGTCTTTGGTGACACCACCAGGGCGGAAATAGGAAGCATGCATGCGCGCACCGGACACCGCCTCGTAAAAATCGAAGATATCCTCGCGCTCACGGAAGCAATACAGGAACACCGTCATTGCGCCGATATCAAGCGCCACCGCTCCCAGCCACATGCAGTGATTCAGGATGCGGGTCAATTCGGCAAACATCACACGGATATACTGTGCCCGTTCAGGAGCTGTAATACCAAGCATTTTCTCAACAGCCAGCGCATAGGCATGCTCGTTGGCCATCATCGAGACATAATCGAAGCGATCGAAATAAGGCAGGTTCTGCAGATAGGTTTTATGCTCGAACAGCTTTTCCGTACCGCGGTGCAACAGGCCAATGTGCGGATCACATTTCTCCACAACCTCACCGTCAAGTTCAGTCACCAGGCGCAGTACGCCATGGGCCGCCGGATGCTGCGGCCCGAAGTTAAGCGTATAATTCTTGATCTCAGCCACGTTCACCCTCCGGCCACGACTTCTGAACCAGTTCGCGATTCTCAACCTTGTTGGGACGATACACACAGCGCCACTGAGCTTCGTCGAAGAACATCTCCACACGCCCCGTTAGCGGGAAATCCTTACGCAACGGATAGCCCTCAAAACCGTAATCGGTAAGAATGCGGCGCAGATCCGGGTGGTGGTTGAAGATCACACCATACAGATCGAAAACCTCGCGCTCATACCAGTTTGCCGTCGGCCACACCTCGGTCACCGAATCCACCAGATCACGCTCGCCGGCCAGAACCTTCAGCCGCAAACGTTTGTTCTCCGACACCGACAACAGATGATACACCACCTCAAAGCGCGGAGCCTCAGCTGCATGACCCGGATAGTCGCTCATATCCACACCGCAGATATCCATCACCTGCTCATAAGCCTGTGTGTCCTTCAGGTAGTGGCAGGCCTCAACAATCGCCCCGCGTGCCAATGTCACGCAAACACAGTCCAGCCCCTGTTCGATCTCCTGCACATCATCGCCGAACTTCGCCTGCAGAGCAGTGACATCAGCCGGCCAGGCAGGCTCATGCACCGCCGAAATATCATCATGCAATTTGTCTTCAGTCACAGTCTCATCAGTCATATCAACTTACCGTGCAATCGTATTGGTGCGTTTGATTTTTTCCTGCAATTGGATAAAGCCGTAGAGCAGCGCCTCAGCAGTCGGAGGGCAGCCGGGAACATAAATATCCACCGGCACGATGCGATCGCAGCCGCGTACGACAGAATAGGAATAATGATAATAGCCACCGCCATTGGCACAGGAGCCCATGGAAATCACCCAGCGCGGCTCGGACATCTGATCATAAACCTTACGCAATGCGGGCGCCATCTTATTAATCAGCGTGCCGGCCACCACCATCACATCGGACTGGCGCGGGCTGGGACGGAACACAATGCCGAATCGATCCAGGTCATAGCGCGAAGCGCCGGCGTGCATCATTTCCACTGCACAGCATGCCAGCCCGAAGGTCATTGGCCACAGGGAGCCGGCACGGGCGCCATTAATCAGCTTATCAGCTGTGGTGGTAATAAAGCCCTTTTCAAGTACGCCCTCTATTCCCATTGCAAGGCCCCCTTCTTCCACGCATAGATATAGCCAACCAGAAGAATCACCAGAAACAGCATCATCTCAACAAAACCGAAGAAACCAATCTTGTTCAGCACAATGGCCCATGGAAACAGAAAGGCGCTTTCCAGATCAAACACTACAAAAAGGATGGCCAGAAGATAAAAACGCACATCGAACTGCATGCGGGCATCTTCAAAGGCTTCGAAGCCGCACTCGTATGCGGAAAGCTTTTCAGCATCGGGTTTCTGCTCAGCCAGAAGATAGGTCAATGCTAAAGGTGCAACACCCATCACCAGGGCTATAACAATGAAAATAATGATCGGGATGTACTCATTGGCCAAATAAGCCGCACCCATAATGCCCTCCTAAGCTTATCAAACTCCCCTGATCCTGCCCTTAAAACAGGTTGGGCTTGCTACCATTGCCCGGACGGACGGTCAAGAAAAAGGCCGTCCCGTAGTGCCGGCATAACCTTAAAATAAAAGTGTAATTAAACGATGCTTCATATGACTGGCAACAGCCATTCGGCTATTGCCAGCTTATGCATGAATCTCGATCAATAGAGATGATCGCATGTGCTTCAAATGGTGGAGGCGGCGGGGTTCGAACCCGCGTCCGAAAACCATCTGCCTGCGGTTCTACATGTTTAGTCCGTTTAAACAGCACCTCAAGGAAATCAAACGGACAAGATGCCCGAGAGGTCGGTTCGTAACTATTTAACCTCCAGAACCACGAGCCTCCAGTCCTAAATGGCGATTCCATCTATATGACCCCGGATTCCCAATGGATGGACACCTCAGGAGCGGGGTAACTTACGCAGCGTAAGCTAGTTCTACGTCGTCGTTTGCAATTATATGCAAGTGTCAGCTTTTTACGGGACCAACAACCCGACATGCCCCACAGGGTTCAGCATCTTCGTCGAAACCAAGTCGCCCCCATGAACAGGCCAATACTAAGCCTTAAAAAGAACTTGAACAAGTGCAGCGGATTTTATCCCTGTGTATTGAAAGCGCCGAAGCGTCGTTTTTCAGCCGCTCCTCAGTATCGCAGACTGGCGCCCTGAAGGCGCTTCCAAATCTAGGCATGAAACACCTCGACCACCAGTGCACGCGTACCCGAAGGCGAGCGCAGCACCGAACGGCGCGCCCAGCATTCCTGATGACGTCCCTCGACATCAAGCAGCGCTACGCTCAGGTCGGAACGGGAAAGGGAAAGCCCGCGATCAAGCAGCAGATTCCCCAGGGGGCGTTTACCTTCCTGCAGCTCGCGCATCAAATCAGCAGGTAGGTCTGCAAGCGGCAGGACGGATTCAGCATCGAACAACACCGAACTGCGGCTCATCAGCGATACCTGTCGTCGCAGGACCGACGCACCGATATCGCAATCGAGCATTTCAGC
>JAJRTF010000058.1 GCA_021545585.1 Zetaproteobacteria bacterium | reverse complement strand
TGGCCCTTGAGCGCATCCAGCGCTACCCGTGCCTTGAATTCCTTGCTGTAACTTTGCCGTGCCATGTGTCTCTCCTTTTGCCGGAAAGCACACCTTAATACACCTTAACCTACTGTCCCATTCTTGGGGGCCACTTCAAAGGCTCCTGTTTTACATTGTGGCTGCCGGTTGCAGAAGCCGGTAAGGATGTCAGTGCTGCAACGCCGAAGCCTGAACAGACAAAGACCGATGATATTGGCGCTACGGTTCTGCTTGTCGATGATGAAATGATGGTGCGCAGGATTGGCACGGCATTGCTGGAAAGATCGGGCATGCGCGTGCTGGAGGCCGAAGATGGCAGGCAGGCGCTGGAGCTTTTCGAACACCATGGCCGAGACATCGACTTGATGATCCTCGATTATGCGATGCCGGATATGAGTGGTGCAACCGTGTTCGATGTTGTGCGCAGCAAGATTCCCGACATGCCGGTGATTGTCAGCAGCGGTTATGCAAATCTGGCTGATATCGACAATATGATTGCTCAGGGCGCGGGTTTTGTGCAGAAACCATTCCGCCTGCACGAATTATTGTCCGTTGTTCGCTCTGCACTTGGGCGGCCGGACACATTGACCTAGGGGCCACTTATCAAGCTTGCCGTCATCCTCTAGGCTTGTCCGCGTGATGAAATGCCGGGAATGGATACTTTGGATGGCCATAATGGTGTCGGGCCTTATGCCGGCTGGCCAGGTTCTGGCTGCGCAGGCTGACACTTCCTCTACGACCATTCAGCTAAAATGGAAACACCAGTTCCAGTTTGCCGGATATTATGCCGCTCTGGAGCAGGGTTTTTATGCTGATGAAGGGCTTGATGTCCGACTGATAGAGGGTGGCCCCGAGCATGCGCCGGTGGCCGAATTACTCAGTGGCAAGGTGGATTATGCTGTTGCTGATGCCGGTGTGCTTCTGGATCGGGCGGCGGGTAAAGACATTGTTGTTCTGGCAAGCATTTTCCAGCATTCCCCGCAAGTGCTGTATACACGGGACGATGTCTCCAGCGTTGCTGACTTGCGCGGTAAGCGTGTGATGCTGCAGGAGGGGTCTTTAACCATCGAAGGGCTGGCGATGTTGCAGCATTTCGGCATTGGTGTTGACGATTTTGTTCGCCAGCCCATTGGTGTTATCGAGGATTTGATGCAGGGCAAAACCGATGCTTTCCCCGGCTACAGTACCAATGAAGGATTTATGCTCAGGGCGCGTGGTATTCCATTTCATATGTTTCAACCGCGCGATTACGGCATCGATTTCTATGGTGACACACTGGTGACAACGGGGAAGGAGCTGGCCTCCCGTCCGGAACGTTCCGAGGCTGTTCGTCGTGCAACGATCCGGGGCTGGGAATACGCACTCGAGCATCAGTCGGAGATCATCGATTTGATCCGTGCAAAATACAATAGTCAGCATAAGTCGGCTGCTTATTTACGCTATGAGGCCGAGGGCATTAACACGTTGATGCTGGCCGATGTGGTGCCAGTCGGTTTTTCCAATCCTCACCGCTGGCAGAATGTTGCCAGAGTATTCAGTCAGCAGGGGTTAATGAAGGCAGATGTTGATATGGACGGTTTTCTGTATGAGCCGGAAGCCAGTTTATCCGAGGCTCTCAAGCATTATCGCCATATGCTTATTATCGCATCGTTGATCATTGTAACTCTGGTGCTTTTGTTATTTGTTTTTCAATTGCGGCGAGGCGTACGCAGGCGAACCCGGCAGTTGGAGAATGTCACATCCGAATATAAAGACATTCTTGATCGTATGCAGGATGCCTACTACCGGGCTGATTTGCAGGGGAAAATGATTTGGGTGTCGGCAGCCTGTGAAAAGCATCTGGGATACCGTCGCAGTGAATTGCTCGGGCAGCCGCTGGAAATGCTCTATCGGCACCCTGAAGACCGGGTCGAGTTTCTCAAGGCGCTGGAAGCCAGTGGCGGTTCACTGCAACAGTATGAAATCCAGATGCTGCACAAGGACGGTTCGGCGATCCCCGCGGAAGTGGATGCACAGTATTTTCTTGATCTTGAAGGGCAGGTGGCGGGTATTGAAGGAACTGTGCGCAACATCAGCGGGCGCAAAAATGCCGAGATGGAGCGGCAACAGCTCACCAGGCAATTTCAGCAGGCGCAAAAAATGGAAAGCATTGGCGTGCTGGCGGGCGGTATCGCACACGATTTCAATAATCTTCTGGTTGCCATTATGGGCAATGCGGAACTTGCCATGATGGAGATACCAAAAGGCAACCCCCTGCGTGAACATTTACAGCATATCTTCCATGCCTCGCAGCGGGGCGCTGATCTGGTGCATCAGATGCTGGCCTATTCCGGGCAGGGGCGCTTCTCTATGGGGAATCATAATCTGAATGTCTGTATTCGGGATGTCAGCGAGTTGCTGGGCAGTGCGATTAATAAAAAAGCCCATGTATCCTTTGCGCTGCAGGAAGATCTGCCCGATACCTATGCCGACAAGAATCAGCTCACCCAGTTGTTAATGAATCTGATAACCAATGCTTCGGATGCGCTGGGCGGAGATGCCGGAGAAATCCGGGTGCGTACGGGAGTCAAAAGTCTGGCTGCAACGGATTTTCAGCGCATGTATGCTGCAGCCGATCTGCCCTCCGGCGATTATGTGTTTGTTGAGGTCAGAGATACGGGTTGCGGTATGGATAAAGCCACCCAGGGCAGAATATTTGACCCCTTCTTTACCACCAAGGAGACAGGTACGGGCCTCGGGCTTGCGGCCCTGCTTGGTATCGTCACCGGGCATCAGGGGACCCTTGAGCTCATTTCCGAACCCGACCACGGGACCTGTTTCACTGTGTATTTCCCGGTCAGCGAAGCCGCATCCGAAAAGTCGGAGATGGAAGAGACGGCCAGTTTTAAGCTCAATACATCTCTGCAGGGTACCGTGCTTGTGGTGGATGATGAGCCGGGGGTCTTGACGGTCGTTCAGAAATTGCTGCAACGAGAAGGGCTGAAGGTGCTGACGGCTATGGATGGTGAGCATGGGGTGGCGGTCTTTAGCGAGCATGCTGATTCCATTGCCCTGGTAATACTGGATCTGACCATGCCCAGGATGGATGGTGAACAGGCATTTCATGCTATCCGCGCCATGAATGACAGTGTGCCCATACTGCTCAGCAGTGGCTTCTCCGAGTCGCAGGCGGCTGAGCGCATGAAAAAACTGGGTCTGGCCGGTTTTATCAGTAAACCCTACAGGCGCAAGAACCTGCTGGCCGAAGTGGTGCGCTGGGGATTACTTGGCAAGGGCTTGGATTCGATCACCTAAACCCCCATATAGTTCAGGTAAACATTTGAACGGTGATGCGGCAGTTTGAGCGTCATTTGCCCCGAACGGGGTTCAAGGAGAACCTGATATGGATATGAACCGCATGACTCAGAAAGTACGCGAGGCACTGGCATCAAGCCAGACTCTGGCGGCGCGCCTGAGTCATCAGGAAGTGGATGGCGAACATCTGCTGGCTGAATTGCTAGCTCAGGAGGATGGTCTGGCCCCGCGTTTTCTCGAACATGCCGGTCTGGATGTGTCTGCCTTACAGGCAAGGGTGCAGCAGGCATTGTCCGGGCGACCCAAAGTAAGCGGTGGCTCCAGCGAAGCCGACAAGGTCTATATTACCCAGCGCTTGCAAAAGTTATTTGCCCAGGCCGAGCAGGAAGCCCTGGCCATGCAGGACGAATACCTGTCGGTTGAACATCTCCTGCTTGCCTTTATCGGTGAGGGCGCAGCAACCGAAGCCGGGCGTATGCTCAAGGATACGGGCCTGAGCAGGGAGCGTTTTCTTAAGGCGATGGAGGCGGTGCGCGGCCATCAGCGGGTGACCACCGATGCGCCGGAAGGCCAGTACGAGGCACTGAAGAAATACGGTAATGATCTGGTGGAAATGGCGCGGGCCGGCAAGCTGGACCCGGTGATAGGTCGTGACAGCGAGATTCGCGGCGTGATCCGCATTCTGTCGCGCAAAACCAAAAACAATCCTGTGCTGATCGGTGAACCCGGCGTGGGTAAGACATCCATTGCTGAAGGCTTGGCTCAGCGCATCGTTTCCGGGGATGTGCCGGAAGGCTTGAAGGATCGCACTGTTTTTGCACTGGATATGACCTCCCTGATGGCCGGGGCCAAGTACCGCGGTGAATTTGAGGAGCGCCTGAAGGCTGTGCTCAAGGAAATCAAGGAGGCCGAAGGACGCATCATCCTGTTCATTGATGAATTGCACACCATTGTCGGGGCGGGAAAAACCGAAGGCTCATCCGATGCCGGTAATATGCTCAAGCCGATGCTGGCGCGCGGTGAGTTGCACTGTATCGGTGCAACCACACTGGATGAATATCGTCAGTATATCGAGAAAGATGCAGCGCTTGAGCGGCGATTCCAGCCGGTGCTGGTCGATGCCCCGAATGTTGAGGATACGGTTTCGATTCTGCGTGGATTGCGTGAGCGTTTCGAGTTGCATCACGGCGTACGCATCGCTGATGCAGCACTGGTGGCAGCAGCGACATTGTCGGATCGTTATATCTCCGATCGTTTTCTGCCTGACAAGGCCATTGATCTGGTGGATGAAGCCTGTGCATCGATTCGTACCGAAATGGATTCCATGCCGGCCGAGCTCGATGAGGTGACGCGCAAGACCATGCGTCTGGAAATCGAGGAAACCGCGTTGAAGAAGGAAAAGGATGCGGCCAGTCAGGAAAGGTTGAAGGCATTGAGGAAAGAGCTTGCGGATCTGAAAGAGCAACGTGATGCAATGCGTGCTCAGTGGGAGAAGGAAAAGGGTGCGCTCGGCCAGGTGCAGGTGTTGCGTGAGCAGATCGAGCAGGCGCGACTTGATATCGAGGCGGCTGAGCGAAACTACGAGCTGGAGAAGGTTGCCGAGCTGCGCTACGGAACATTGCCGAAGCTTGAAGCCGATCTGGCTGAACTGGCAAAGGGCGCTGAGGAAAAGGCGTTGCTACGCGAGGAAGTCAGTGAGGAAGAGATTGCCGAGGTGGTGGCCCGCTGGACACATATTCCGGTGACCCGTTTGATGGAAGGCGAACGCGAGAAGTTGCTCAAGCTTGAATCTGTACTACATGAGCGTGTCATTGGACAGGATGAGGCGGTGAAGGCTGTGGCCGATGCGGTGTTGCGCGCCCGGGCCGGGATCAAGAATCCGAAACGTCCGATCGGTTCGTTCCTGTTTCTCGGGCCGACCGGTGTCGGCAAGACCGAGCTTGCCCGCACACTGGCGCGTTCGCTGTTTGATTCCGAGGATAATATGGTGCGCATTGATATGTCCGAGTACATGGAGAAGCATGCCGTATCGCGTCTGGTCGGCGCCCCCCCGGGCTATATCGGCTTTGAGGAAGGCGGACAGTTGACCGAAGCCGTGCGCCGCAAACCGTATTGTGTGCTGCTGCTGGATGAGGTCGAGAAGGCGCATCCGGATGTGTTCAATATCCTGTTGCAGATGCTCGATGACGGGCGTCTGACGGACAGTCATGGGCGTACGGTGAATTTCCAGAACACCATTGTGATCATGACTAGCAATATCGGGTCCGAATACCTGCTCGAAGGCATTAACGCCCGGGGTGAGATCGGGTCTGAAGCGCGTGATCAGGTGATGGCTGCACTCAGGGCGCATTTCCGGCCGGAGTTTCTGAACCGTGTGGATGATACAGTGCTGTTCCGACCCTTGCAGGAGAGCGATGTGGCGGCCATTGCCGATTTGTTCCTGACGGAACTGAAACAGCGCCTGGCAGCACAGGATGTACGGCTGCAGATAGATGATGCAGCTCGTGCCTGGCTGGCCCATGCCGGCTACGACCCGGTGTTTGGCGCGCGGCCACTGAGTCGCTTTATTCAGCAACATATTGAAACACCCGTGGCCCGCATGCTGATCGGCAGCGAGGTGTTGCCGGGCGGCGTGCTGAGAGTGCTGGCCGGTAAGGGCGGGCTTGAATTCAGAACCGCTTAGGCTCCTTGCCATCTGAACGGAGGGGGCTGCCGGCACGGGCAGGATTTCCCCCGCCGGGGCAGTCTTTGCGACTATCGCCCTTGACGGGCGATGATAGGCTTGCACGGTGGATGAGTTTGCGGTAGCAAGTCGTTCCCAATATCGAGAGGAGGAGTCAAATATGAAAAAGACATTGATGATCGCAGCGGCAGCTGCATTTGTAATGGGCGGCATGGTTGCGACCACTGCTACAGCGGAAGCTGGTGCTCTGGGTAAGTGTAAGGCTTGCCACAAGCTGGACAGCGACAAGAAGAAAGTGGGCCCTGGCCTGAAGACCGTTTTCGGTCGTAAGAATGGCCAGATGGCAGATATGAAATACAGCAAGAGCATGAAGGCTCATGCTGGTGAGTGGGTCTGGGATGAAGAGCATCTGAAGGAATGGGTGTGCGACTCCAAAAAAGCCATCAAGAAGTTCACCGGTGATGACCACGCCAAGACCAAAATGCCTCCGCAGAAGAAGTGCGGTGAAAAGGCCGATGCTGTTGTGGCAGCTCTGAAGGCTCTGTAAGCGTTTTTGACGCAAACATCAGAGGGGCGGCCTGCGGGCCGCCCTTTTTTGTGAGCCTGTTCCACATAGGTCACGCAGATGGATGCACTTTTGCCATTGTGCCCTAGGATGCGCGCATGAGCATCATCAATCGCCGGGCGCGACACGAATATCATATTCTTGAAACCTTTGAGGCGGGCATCATTCTGACCGGCCCCGAGGTGAAATCCATTCGCCAGGGTCAGGCCAATCTGGCCGAGGCACACTGCATTATTCGCAAAGAAAAGTTGTTGCTGATCGGTTGTCATATCAGCCCGTATAAACCGGCAGCCATGAACAATCCGCGCGAACCGGCCCGCTCACGTGAATTGCTGTTGCATAAGAAGGAAGTGTTGCGATTGCTCGGCAAACTCAAGGAACAGGGTTTGACCATTGTACCGCTGAAATTGTATTTCAATGAGCGCGGCTATGCCAAACTGGAAATCGGGCTGGCGCGCGGTAAGAAAATGCATGATAAGCGGCGTGCGACCAAAGAGCGTGATGTGAAGCGCGATTTGCAGCGCCAGTACAAGATGTGAGGGTGAAGATATGAATTTTCAATATACGCACAGGGTTCTGTTGCCGATTTTCCTGTCATTTTTTTTATCTGCCTGTGAGCAGGCGAAAAACTCGGCCGACCATACGGCACGCGAGCTGACCGGCAGCAATATGGTGCAGCAGAAAAAGGCGATGGAAAACAAACTTAATGCTATCAACGAGCAGCAAAAGGAACGCCTGCATGATCTGGAACAACAGTAACCCGGGTTCGATATCCGTGACAGTCCGCTGCCTGAGGACGCACTGATGTTCACCGTTCTGCTCGGCATGGCCGTGATTATTCTGATCGGGCTGCTCTGGCGTGTGGTATTGGGCGGCAAGACCGCCGAGGCCATTCGCTCGCATCTGGCTCTGGCTGTATACCACATCTTCCTGCCGGCTCTGGTGCTGCATGTGTTGTGGCAGGTGCCGGTGGACATGAATACGGTGCGCATCCCGGTTGTTTCGGCGCTGTCGGTGCTGCTGTCACTGCTTGTGGCGTTCCTGATCTATAGCAATGGCCGGATCGTTCGCGGCTTTCTTGGCGGCGCGAACCCCAATCGTGCCATTGGCGCATTATTACTGGCATCGGCCTTTGGTAATTTTACTTATCTCGGCCTGCCTGTTCTGACCCAGACATTCGGCCAGTGGAGTCAGTTTGTCGCTATTCATTTTGATCTTCTGGCCAGCACACCACTGCTGTTCACGGTGGGCATTATGCTGGCCCGCCATTACGGCAGCGGCAGCTCGTCGATGCATCCGTTTATCGCACTGTTGCAGGTGCCGGCGCTGTGGGCCGCATTGGCCGGTCTGTTATTCAGTGCCGGCGGGGTGGCGATCCCGGCCTGGGTGGATGCATCACTGGATACACTGGGCGCAGCCGTGGTGCCGTTGATGCTGTTATCGATCGGCATGGCATTGCGCTGGCAGGCCGGCTGGGCAGCGCGTATTCCGGTGCTGTTTCCGGTGTTGATCATTCAGTTACTGGTGATGCCGCTTATTGCCTGGACGGCTGCCATCGGTGTGGGGATGCCCGAACGCCTGATAGCACCGACAGTGATTGAAGGAGCCATGCCCAGCATGGTGCTGGGACTGGTGATCTGTGATCGTTTCAAGCTGGATGCAACACTGTATGCCGAAGCGGTAACGCTATCCACGGCCCTGTCATTGCTGAGCCTGCCGCTGTGGCTGCAGGTATTCGCTTAGCTCGCCTGTCAGCATGTTCCGTTGTCTTGTGCGACAGGGCGCTATGGTTAGAGTGCCCTATCGATATGGAGGCAGTATGAGTGATATCAACGAGCAGGACGACAGCGCCGGAGGCAAGGCGCAAGCGGTTTATTTTTCCGGCAATGCACTGACAACATCGCTGTTGCCTGCCATACGCTCATTGTTGACTGGCCCGCATGACTTCTTTGCCAATATGCCGCGTGCGATTTACTACCGCGATGCGATGTTCTTTGTGTCCATCGTGATTTTCGTATTCAGTTTTGCGTCGATTCCATGGTTCAGTATGACATTCCTGTTTCTGCTACCGGTCACATGGGGGGTTACGCTGATTTCACTGTGGTTGTGGTCCAGGTACATGAGCTGGGCGGTAAAAACATTTACCGACAGTAAGCTCTCATCGGCCAATGCCTTTCAGATATCCGGTTATGCTGCCCTGCCCATGTCGCTGGCAGCCATTCCATATCTCGGCATGTTAACCGCTCTCGCCAATCTGTACCTGTTGTGGGCCGGTCTGGTTGCCTATTGCAAACTCACTGGCGGTATGGCGGCGCTTATTCTTCTGGTGCCGGTTGTGCTTCTGGCCGTCATGTCGGCTGTATTTGCATCATTGATGATTCAGGTGCTGCCGCAGCTGGCGAGTTAGGGTTCTCTAAACTGCCCAGACCAGCAGAGCATAACGTGCTGCCTTGCCGAGGCTGACGAGAACGATAAACCACAACAGCGGACTTTTCAGCAGGCCGGCGACCAGGCAGAGCGGATCGCCGACAATCGGCAGCCATGCAAACAACAGCGAGGGCTGGCCGTAGCGACTGAACCAGTGCTCCGCATGCGCCACTTTTGCCTCATCCATGCGTAGCCACTTCCTGTGCGCGGCCTGATTGCCGAGCCTGCCCATGCTATAAGTGATCAGGCTTCCGAGCACATTGCCTGCGCTGGCCACGAGCACCAGAACCGCCGCATTGCCGCCTTCACTTAGCCGGTATAGCAACAGCGCTTCCGAACCGCCCGGCATCAGGGTTGAAGAAATCAGTGCTGAGAAAAACAGACTCCAGTCCATTCGAAAATTTTAACCACAATGTTGGAAGGCAAACAGAATAAGTTTTCTAATCTATAATAACATTGGGATGTTGAAGAAGCTCTCTTTAATCAATCGGATTGCACTGGCCACTTGGGTCTTCTCTTTTCAGGC
Source organism: Zetaproteobacteria bacterium (assembly GCA_021545585.1). Classification (GTDB taxonomy): domain Bacteria; phylum Pseudomonadota; class Zetaproteobacteria; order Mariprofundales; family Mariprofundaceae; genus JAJRVH01. The sequence continues at coordinate 170 of JAJRTF010000058.1, read as the reverse complement.
CCTTCTTTCCGGAATGATATCAAGGAAGCCACTGCTGTCCGGTTAAGGAATCCGGGGTGATAAAAAAGGTCTGAATTCCCAAGGGATATGGTAGATTTATTGTGATTGAGACAGCAAATCTACGCTCCGGAGAATTCAGACCATGAAGCATGCTAACACGGTTTTTCATC
>JAJRTF010000057.1 GCA_021545585.1 Zetaproteobacteria bacterium | reverse complement strand
TGCACCTGCGTTGCTCCTGCATCAGCAGCATTATCCAATAAAATAAACACAGCCTGCTCCAACATCGGGTCGGCCATCATGTCTGTTGCCGTGTGATGTTGCAGATCAACCTGAATGGCAGGGTGTAAATTACGCCACTGTGCGACTGCATGGTCGATCATCTCCATGGTTTCAATGTGTTGAATCGAATCCTCGCTCAAGGTTCTGGCGCGCTGGCTTAAGCGGCTCAATACATTCCGGCAATGCAATAACTGCTGTTGCATCATTTCCACATGCTGATGATGCTCTGGTTCGAGACCGGATGCGGCGAGTTCATCGGCCAGCAAAAGCAAGGTATTGAGCGGCGTTCCCAGTTCATGCGCATCGGAAGCAGCCTGCGCGCCCAGTGCCAGAATGGCATGCTCGCGAATGCTGCGTTGCTGCCAGTCGGCCAGTTGGCGCTCCCGTTCCCGGCGTTGCTCACTCATCCGCACGATCACACTGATCAGCAGAATAATACTCAATACAAAGGTCAGCCACATGCCCAGCAGGTGCAGCTTGAACTCGTGGGAAATTATGCTCTGCTCATGCATGCTGAACAGCGGCAGATAGAAACGCATCAACAGGGTATATGCTGCAATGGTTATGCCCGCAATGATCCAGGCATAACGGCGCGATAAGGTCAGGCCAGCCACCAGCACAGGCAGCAGATACAGGGAGATCAACGGGTTGGTATAGCCGCCTGTGTAAAAAAGCAGCGCCGACAGCAAGGCGATATCCAGGCCGATTTGAAGCAACATCTGCTTATCGCCAATACGGTGTTTATGCAGCAACGCCCATGCTGGCTGCACACTGAACAGCAGCGCCAGCAAAAACAGCAGGCCCAATACCGGCTGATCCAGCTGTTGCGTGGTTGAGGCCAATGTATAACCAATCAACCCTGCAAATGACGCCAGGGTGACGCCGCGCAATATCAGCAGGCGGGCCAGATAGCGGGTGAAGTCCATATGCTCATCATGCATGTGCGCAAGCTAGCACAGCGCAACGCCCGCGCAGTGCGACAAAATGTCGCGTGACAATCGGTCGCGCGGCAATCGGTCACATTTACACCTATTGCCCGCTGCCCATCCTTTCGCACCAAAAATTAGGGGGGATAATCAGTTGAAAAAGACAAGGCATGCCGTGCTGGCCATGGTGGGAATACTGTTATCTGCACAGGCCGTATTGGCAGAGGATATGGGGTTGATCCATGTGGACTCGACCACCATTGATGATCGCTTTGAGGCCAAGCGTGGCGAACCATCCAATATATCGATCATCAGCGGCGACAAGGTTGAACGGGCGCACAGCGAAAATATCAAGCAGATTCTGGATGGCATTCCAGGCATCACCACGGAGTTGCAGAGCGGGGATTCTCTGAAGATTCATATTCGGGGCGTGGAAAACCAGCGCTTTATGGGCGAGAAGCCCGGTGTTGCCGTAGTGATCGATGGTGTGCCTGTGTTTGAACGCACCGGGCGCGTGAATATCAATATGGACGACATTGAGTCTATCAAGGTCATCAAGGGTGGCGCATCATTTCTATTTGGCGATGATGCGCTGGCGGGTGCGGTGATTATCACGACCAAGCGCGGCGCGAAAATGGCCGGCGGCAAAATATCGGCTGAGGGCGGCAGTTTCGCTTATAAACGCGGCGTGGCGCGCGCAGGCTTTGCCAATGATCAAATGTCCGGTCATGTGCAGGTATCACGGCGTGATTCAAACAGCTATTACTTTCAGGGCGATTACAAAGCTGATTATCTCAACGGAAAGCTGCAGGGTTATCTCTCGGACTCCAGCGATTTGACATTTGGCTGGGAGCTGGCCAAACGCAAGAAGGACAGCCACGGTACGGTTACCGGAGTGACACAGGCAGCCTTAGACCCGACCAGTATTCAGGGTCGTGATTTCGCACGGAAGTTTGATGTGAATCTGGGCAAGTTTTATCTGACCTATGCCAACGATATTTCTGAAACCAGCAATCTGATGCTCAATATCTACCAGTTTGGCGATCATACCAAATTCTGGTCCTCTCCGGTTCGCTATGATGCAACAGGTGCAGCGGTTACCGATGTCAATGCCTATGCTGACAATAATGATTACAAGCAGGTGCAGCGCGGCATCAAGGCGGAGTGGCGCAATGCCGGTGAATCGCTGGCCTGGATGGGCGGACTGGATATAAGGGACAACAGTTTCAAGAATCATGTGACCGTATTACAGGATTACAAATCCAGCCCGAGCCCTTTCAGTCCGGTGATCCGGGCGGGAACCATCACGGCTGACAATAAAACCAAAGAGCGGGTGTATGCTGTATATGGCGAAGCGAAATACAGGCTGTTTGCGCCGCTTACGCTGACAGTCAATGGGCGGTATGATCGTATCAACCTGGATTACAACGATTACCTGCCGGGTGCGGCAGCGCCGAATTTGACTAAGGGCTTCAATGCTTACTCATGGCGAAGCGGCCTCACCTATGATCTTGGCGAGTCTGTTGCGCTTTATGGCAATGTCTCTACCGGCTTTCGCGCGCCAAGCATCCGCCAGTTGTTTGCCGGCACTATCAGTCCGACCGGCGGCACGGCTGCTAACCCCAATCTGAGGCCTGAGCAGGCAATCAATTATGAAATCGGCCTGCGCGGCAAGCTGGATATGATTGGTGGACTGGACTGGGATATCGCCGCCTTTCAAATTGATCGCAAGAATTTTATTCTGGATGTGGCCGGGCAATACAACTTTGCCAGATCAGTTACCGGCCAGTATCAGAATATCGGCGGCATGCGCAGTCAGGGGGTCGAGATAGCGCTGAAAACCGACCAGCAGCAGATGTTCTCAGCCAATGTGGCTTATACTTATCTGAATGCAAAGTTCACCCGCTACGATCACTTTGGACTGGTGTTGGGTAACCCGTTCAGCCCCCGGCCCGGAGCGCACCGCATCGTAAATTTCAACAATGCAGGCAATCAGATACCCCGCACCCCACACCATAAACTATTTCTGGCCGCCCATATCAAGCCCCTGGATGGCCTGGAACTTACCGGTGAAATGAACGCACAATCGGCCTATTTCGCCGATGAAATCAATCGGGTGAAGATTGGCGGACATAGCGAATTCAACCTGCTTGCCAACTATGATTTTTCTATAGGCGCGAAACATGCCGTGAATATCTCGCTGTTTGCCCGTGTGGATAATGTGCTGGATCGCACTTATTACAACACCGCACGCGGATACAGGGATAGCAACGGCGATTTTGTCTATAACGCCGAAGATATTTCACTGGTGGTTAATCCGGGTCGCCGCTGGACAGCAGGCATCACTGCAACATTTTAAACATCAACCAAGGAGATCATAATGAAAAGACGGATGCTAATATCAGCCATAGCCATACTACTGGCGACAACCGCCATGACATCCGCAGCCACTGCCTGCGAGCAGGGCAAACATGGTTCGTATGACAGGCAGCGCACAAAATCAGCCCACCACAGCATTCCGGGTGAGTCGCTCGCGTATTTACGGCTGGTTGTAAAGAGCGCAAAGATACTGGAACTTAGTAAAAAGCAGCAGGAAGAAGTGGGCAAGCTGCTGGTCAAGGCAGAGGCG
>JAJRTF010000056.1 GCA_021545585.1 Zetaproteobacteria bacterium | reverse complement strand
TGAAAAACCGTGTTAGCATGCTTCATGGTCTGAATTCTCCGGAGCGTAGATTTGCTGTCTCAATCACAATAAATCTACCATATCCCTTGGGAATTCAGACCTTTTTTATCACCCCGGATTCCTTAACCGGACAGCAGTGACCACAAATTAAATAAACGTAAAGTTACAGCAGCCAGGGTGCCTCATAATGTCGTTTTTCCTCATAGGCCCCGATGGCATCAGCATCAGCCAGCGTCAGGCCGATATCGTCCAGACCGTTGAGCAGACAATGCTTGCGGAAGGCATCAAGATCAAAAGCAAATACCTCACCCGATGGCGTAGTCACACTTTGTGCCTGCAGATCAACATCCAGCGCATAGCCTTCGCTGGCCTCGCATTCGGAGAACAGCTTATCCATGGTCGATACATCCATGACAATCGGCAAAATCCCGTTCTTGAAGCAGTTATTATAGAAAATATCGGCAAATGAAGGGGCAATCACACAGCGGAAGCCGGCATCAAGCAGCGCCCATGGTGCATGCTCCCGGCTCGAACCACAGCCAAAATTCTCGCGTGCCAACAAAATGGATGCGCCCTGATAACGCGGCTGATTGAGCACAAAATCAGCCCGCCTGGGGCGATGGGTGCAATCCATTTCCGGCTCACCACGATCCTCATAGCGCCATTCATCAAACAGGTACGGGCCATAACCCGTACGCTTGATGCTCTTCAGAAATTGTTTGGGAATAATTGCATCCGTATCGACATTGGCGCGATCCAGAGGTGCTGCCAAGCCTTTCAGTGTTGTAAATGCCTGCATGTTATCCCCTTATGTCCAGTCGCGGATATCGACAAAATGACCGGCAATCGCGGCTGCGGCAGCCATTGCCGGGCTGACCAGATGTGTGCGTCCGCCCATACCCTGACGGCCTTCAAAATTGCGGTTCGATGTGGAAGCGCAACGCTCACCCGGCTCCAGCCGGTCTGCATTCATCGCCAGACACATCGAACAACCGGGATCACGCCATTCAAAGCCTGCATCACGAAAGATAGTATCCAGTCCTTCTTTCTCAGCCTGCTTTTTCACCAGACCGGAACCCGGCACCAGCATGGCCAGTTTGACATTGTCGGCCACCTTATGGCCTTTGGCCAATGCCCTGGATGCAATCGCAGCTGCATCGCGAAAGTCCTCGATGCGGCCGTTGGTACAGGAACCGATGAATACCTTGTCCACAGCTATCTCAGTGATCGGCGTGCCTGCCTGCAAGCCCATATAGCCGAGCGCCCGCTGCCAGCCTTCGCGCTGTACAGCATCGCGGGCAGCATCCGGATCCGGTACCGATGCCGTCACCGGAAGCACCATTTCCGGACTCGTCCCCCAGCTGACCTGCGGCACGATATCGGCCGCCTGAAACTCAAGCTCATGGTCAAATACTGCACCTTTGTCCGTTACCAGTTCGCGCCAGGCTGCCTCAGCCCTCGTCCAGTCATCTCCGGAAGGAGCATACGGACGCCCCTTTACATATTCGATTGTCACATCATCCACGGCCACCATACCGCAGCGTGCTCCGGCTTCGATGGTCATATTGCACAGGCTCATGCGCCCTTCCATCGACAACTGCCGAATGGCCGTGCCGGCAAACTCGATGGCATAGCCTGTACCGCCGGCCGTACCAATCTTACCAATAATATACAGCGCCACATCCTTACCTGTGATGCCGCTCGGCAAATCCCCGTTGACACTGATACGCATGCGTTTCGGCTTCTGCTGAATCAGACACTGGGTCGCCAGAACATGCTCCACCTCGGATGTCCCGATACCCATGGCAATGGAGCCGAAGGCGCCATGTGTCGAGGTATGTGAATCGCCGCACACCACTGTCATGCCCGGCAATGTCAGGCCCTGTTCCGGACCGACAACATGCACAATGCCCTGGCGAATATCATCCAGACCGAATTCGGTAATACCGAACTCCTCGCAATTGCGATCCAGCGCCTCGACCTGAGCCCGTGACACGGAGTCAGCAATACCCTTGTCGCGATTGGTCGTCGGCACATTATGATCGGGCGTAGCCGCCGCCGCAGAAACCCGCCATGGTTTGCGCCCGGCCAGACGCAAGCCTTCGAATGCCTGCGGACTTGTCACCTCATGCAGCAGATGCCGGTCGATATACAGCAATATGGAGCCATCATCATTCCGTTTGACAACATGCTGATCCCATACCTTATCGAATAACGTTTTTGCCATACCTTCCTCAGCTACTCGCCCGGTGATCTTGGCGAGATTTATTCATATTGATGCGAACTATACTATTGACTTGTTATTATATGAAAGGAATTATACTAAGCCTATGATGAGCTTTTCTCATGTCTGATAATATCGGCAAACTCCCCCCTCTCAATGCCCTGCGAGCTTTTGCCGTGGCTGGCCGACACCTGAACCTGAGCAGCGCCGCCAAAGATCTGTTTGTCACGCCGTCCGCCCTGTCGCACCAAATCCGCAGCCTGGAGGAGCATCTGGGCCAGAAGTTGTTCAACCGCTCCCGCAGCGGCCTGACACTGACCCGTGCAGGCCAAGCCCTGCTGCCCGCCATGGCCGGTGCATTCGAGCAGATGACCGCAGCCATCAGCGAGCTCACCGATAAACCTCGCCCCAACGTACTAACCGTCAGCATGCTTTCAACCTTCGCCATGCGCTGGTTTATTCCACGTCTGTTCCGCTTTAAGGAACAGCACCCGGATATCGAGGTACGCATCTCCACCTCCATTACACTGGTGGACTTTGATCGCGAAGATGTCGACTGCGCCATACGCTCCGGACAGGGTTCATGGATGGGCATGCATGCCATCCGCCTGTTTGCCGAGCGTTTCACCCCGGTGTGCAGTCCTGCATTAACCAGTGCCGGCATGCCACTTGCGTCGCCACAGGATCTTGCCCGACACACATTGCTGCATGCCAAGCTCAGGCCCGACGACTGGCGCATCTGGCTGAAGGCCGCCCGACTTGAAGCCCTTAGCCCGGCGCATGAGCAAACCTTTGAAACCAGGAACTTTGTCATCGCTGCAGCCATTCGCGGGCTGGGCGTCGCCATGATGGATCCGGTGCTGGTGGATGAAGAGCTGAAAGATGGCCGCCTTATTCAGCCATTTCCCCAGACCCTTGCAACCGAAAGTGCTTATTATTATGTATGGCCTGACAAGCAGGATGAGAAACCGGCGGTAGCCATATTCAGGCAATGGCTGGTCGCCGAAGCCAATGAAATGCAGCACGAACTGAGCACCCCAAGCCCGGCACTTTCTCTATCCGGCGCCAGTCGTTAGGCTGCCGCATCGCATTCAGGCACGGGAGGGGTCATGTCCATCAAATCAGATAAGTGGATTCGCCGCATGGCGCAGGAACAGGGCATGATCGAACCGTTTATCGACGGTCAGATCAAAAAGACCGACGACGGTACCGGCATCGTTTCCTATGGCCTGTCATCCTACGGCTATGACGTGCGCTGTGCTGACGAATTCAAGATTTTCACCAACATCAATTCGGCCATTGTCGACCCGAAGGATTTCTGCCCTTCCTCATTCGTGGATATAAAGTCGGATGTCTGCATCATCCCGCCCAATTCCTTCGCCCTGGCGCGCACTGTCGAATACATGCGTATTCCGCGCAAGGTTCTGACCATCTGCCTCGGCAAATCCACCTATGCCCGCTGCGGTATTATCGTCAATGTCACACCGCTGGAGCCGGAGTGGGAAGGCCATGTCACGCTTGAGTTTTCCAATACCACGCCATTGCCGGCCAAAATATATGCCGGCGAGGGCGTAGCACAGTTCCTGTTTCTCGAATCCGATGAAATATGCGAAACCTCGTACAAGGACAAACTGGGTAAATACCAGGGTCAGACCGGCGTGACGGTACCAAGGCTGTAAACCATGAAACTTTCCGAGATTCTCTCCAGCCCCGACAAGCCACTGGTTTCCTGCGAATTCTTCCCGCCCAGGACTGACAAGGGTGAGGAAAACCTGTGGCGCTGTCTGGATGAATTGCGCGCCATCAATCCGGCCTATATTTCCGTCACCTATGGCGCCGGAGGCTCAACACAGGATCGGACCCGTCGCCTTGTCACCCATATCAAGGAGGCAACCGGCCTGTCGCCTGTAGCGCATCTCACATGTATTGGTGCCAGCAAGGAAGAGCTGGGCGAATTACTGGCCCAGTATCGCGATGCGGGCATTGAAAACATCCTGGCACTGCGCGGCGATGCACCGGAAGGCCTGGAGCATTTCAAAGCGGTAGAGGGCGGCTTCGCGCATGCCACAGATCTGATTGCCTTTTTGAGACAACTGGGCGATTTTTCCATCGGCTGCGCTACCTACCCCGAAGGACACCCGGAATCGGCTGGCGGTGTTGCCGATGACATACGTTTCCTGAAAATCAAACAGGACAATGGCGCTGACTGCGCTATAACCCAGTATTTCTTCGACAATGCCGCATTTTTCAGCTTCCGGAACCAATGTCGCGCCGCCGGCATTACGCTACCCATCATTCCGGGTATTATGCCCATCAGCAATTTCGATCAGATTGTCCGCTTTTCGGCCATGTGCGGTGCAAGCATCCCCGACTGGCTGCATCAAAAAATGGACCCCATCCGCGGGGATCTGGATGTCGTCAAGGCGCTGGGTATTGAACTTGCAGCCAGCCAGTGCCGGGAGCTGCTGGATGCCGGTGTTCCGGGCCTGCATTTCTATACACTGAACAAGTCCGAATCGACCATTGCCATCGTGGATCGTATCCGCGACCTGCTTTAGCCGAATACCGCTTCACCCCCGTCAGCCAAGTCCATGTTCTGGTATTTGCTATCACGCAACCTGGCCCCGCTGACTTTGGCCGGAGCCGTCGCGGCCTTCTTTTATCCGCCGGTCTTCATGATCTTCAAGGATTATTTCCTGCTGTTGTTCGCCGCCACAATGTTTGCTCTGGGCGTGGTACTCAAGCCCGAGGAAGCCCGTTCGGCGTTAAAAAAACCTTCCAGCATTGCGCTTGGCGTACTCACTCAGTTCACCCTCATGCCACTGCTCGGCTTTGCTGCTGCCAGTATCGCCGTATGGCAGGGCGTATCCCCGATGCTGGCACTCGGCTTTATTATCGTCGGCTGCGCACCCGGAGCCATAGCCAGCAATGTCATCACTTATCTTGCCGGCGGCGCAGTCGCATTTTCTATTGCCATGACCATGGTCGCCACAGTGCTGTCGCCGCTGCTTACCCCGTCGCTGGTGGAATTATTTGGCAATCGTTTCATGGACATTCCGTTCTGGCCGATGATGCAGACCATCCTGCTCACCGTCGCCCTGCCACTGGCGCTGGGTATGGCCCTGCGTACCCGCCTCAGCTCATATCTTGCCACTGCCGAGCAGGCAGCGCCGGGTGTTGCCACCATCGCCATTATCATCATTTGCAGCTATGCCGTCGCCGCCAATCAGACACGCATCAGTGACACCCCGGGGCTGGTGATTGGTCTGGTGATTTCACTCAATGCGCTGGGATATCTTTTCGGCTGGATCGCAGCACAGCTGTTTCGATTTGAGCATAGCTACCGGATTACGCTGGCTATTGAGATCGGCATGCAGAATGCGGGTCTGGGAGTCGCTCTGGCACTGAAGAATTTTTCCCCGGAAACAGCACTTCCGGGGGCACTGTTTGCTGTCTGATGCATCCTGAGCGCCGCCGGCATGACCCGGTGGCTACATCAGCGAGATTCAGGCATCCCCGCTGCAGTCTGAGTAAAATGTCAATGCTGTATCCGGAAACTTCGGCTTCTGGATACAAACCGAATCACCTCATTAGCGAAGAGCTTGACATCTGCATATAAAATGATAATGATTATCATTATCTTTATTCAATCAGGGAAGGTTCCATGAAACCATCAAATCTCTGCAAGCAGCCATATCTTTACCATCTGGCTAAAATAACACTTACCATATCCATATTGGTATTCTGTTTGCCGCAGCACGGGTGGGCCACGAAGGTTTACTCGCCCATCGTTGAGGGTGGTGAATGGGAGCTCGAGTCGCTGAATGATTTCATCCGCGATGCTGACCCGGGCAAAGACGGAGCGGTTAAACATCAGATAGAACTGGCATATGGCATCACTGACTGGTGGAGAAGCGGCCTTTACGGCGTTTTTGAAAACAAGGCAGGGAAGTCATTGACCCATACGCAGACGAAATGGGAAAATGTCTTCCAGCTGTTTCAGCAGGGTGAACTCTGGATCGACACTGGCCTCTATCTGGAATACATCAAGCTGACAGCGCCCCAAAGACCGGACATCGTCGAATTCAAGCTGCTGCTTGAGAAACCTTTTGCAGCCCTGATTCACACCATGAACATCACTATTAGGGCGTGTTCACATTAATTTGATGTTATCGATGATGAGTGCGAAATAGATAAAGAATGAAAAGATGCCATCAAGTTTATCGAAGCGAGAGAATATCCTGCGAAACCCCTTCAACCTTCTGAATAGTCGCTCGACCT
>JAJRTF010000001.1 GCA_021545585.1 Zetaproteobacteria bacterium | reverse complement strand
CAACCTGAACGACAGCATTCTGGCCAGTCCCGCCATCAACTACCTGCCATACCTCATGCGGCGCTTCGGGATATGCCTTGGTAATTACCCGGCGTACTTTGGCCAGTTCATCCATCAAACCACGGTCGGTCTGCACGCGGCCCGCAGTATCGACAATGACCACATCATAATTTCTGGCTATGCCCCGCTGTACCGTATCAAAAGCAACAGCAGCCGGATCAGCCCCTTCATGCTGTCGTACCAGATCGGCACCGGCGCGCTCTACCCAAACAGCCAACTGCTCGACTGCTGCTGCACGAAATGTGTCACCCGCCCCCACCAGCACCGATTTACCCTGCTGCCGAAACATCGTGGCAAGCTTGCCGATGGTGGTGGTTTTCCCGGTACCGTTGACCCCTACCACCAGCAAGACAAACGGGCCGGATTCGGATTCATTAACCGGCGTTGTTTCAGGTATCATGCCAAGCATGGACGTTTTTAATGCCTCAATCGAACTGCCGCGATATTTTCGGGCTTTCTGTACCAGTGCACCGGATAACTCGCCACCGCAATCGGCCATAATCAGGCCATCCTCAATATCAATCCAGTCTTCTTCGGACAACGCATCCACTGACCCGCCCGGCACCATCTGCGCCAATGTATCCCGGCTGCGCGATAAGCCTTTTTTTAATCTGGAAAAGAATGTAGACAATGGATCTCTCCTGGTTATGCATTGGTTCAGGCTTCAACGAACACCGAATGGATGCACATACTAACGTCTGCGCCCGGTTTTGGCAGCGCCCTTGCTGTCCATATCATCGAATTAAATCCTCCCCAACGCCTGTGCCAGTTGCCATACCGTATCGGGAATATCAGAGCGCATGAAATGTTTACTCCGTTCGTCCAACTGCTGTTGTAGTCGATCCATATCAGGCCCCTGCCGCTCCCGTAACAGAGCGGCCGTTGCAGCCAGCTGGGCCGGTTGTATGTCTTTACACGTTGGTGACTTGTCACCACCAAGTGCATCCAGCAATTCAAACACATCTTCGCCTGCATCATGGATAGCGACATGCATTTTCATCTGTGCAGCATCTTTACCTTTTTTATCACCAACCATGCCGGACTTTATGACCATGGTTCCATCTGCCAAATCCGGCATTTGTCCCATCATTTTATGGATCATATCCATTTCCTGGCCCCCCATTGCCCGACGCAACATGGTAACCGAAGCCCGAATCATCTCGGGCCGTGATTCCGGCTCGGAACATGCAGCCTGTACAGCCAGTACTGCCGACTGTTTGACCATGGCCCGAATACTGTCCAATTGAGACTGCATGTCTTTTTCTTCATGGCTACAGGCGCCAAGAAACATAACAGGTACAAACATCAGTAATGCCATGGTTCCGGTTCTGAACATGATTAATCTCCCGCTTTATTATTGCAGCCAGCATGAAATCCTGGCCGGATTACTGTTATCGACAAATCAACCCGTCTGATTGCCATCAGAGTCGGCCATATAAGGCATGTCGAATAGCTACTATACGGCTTAGATCATGCGAATGTCTGGTAGGCTATCGCAATTCGATTATTACGCACGAAATGTGTTGTTTGTTCTTGTTAACGCGCATGGACTTTTTCCACCACATGGTATGAAACAGTACCACGGAGTTGAAAAAGTCATGCAGGTGCGTTGTTTGTTTCATGTTAAAATACCTGACTTAACCCCATCCGAATACTGTAGCGGCTGGTCAGTTGCTGGTCGTTTACATGTTGATAAACAGGCAGTTGCACGAAGGCATAGACAGCGATGCCATGGCTATGTTGCAAACGTATGCCCGGTGTCAGGTACAGGAAATTGCCGCCGGTGCTCGGGCGCTGGCCAACCAGCGTGGGCGTAATCAGACCTTTATCGCGCGGGGCATGGCGGAAGTTGGTTTGCAGGGTGAGATCGACACTGTTGCCCATGCCGATATCGGGGCTGACATGCCAGCCCAGCCCCAGCGAGGCCAGCGTGTCGTTGCCGTAGTCGTACTGAAAGCTGTTGGTGCCGCGCAGACGATAAATGATTTCACCAAAGCTCCACCAGTTTGTACTCACCGGCAAAGAGCCATCAAGCGTGAAACTGTAATCGGTACTGCCTGATCCCGGTTGCAGGGTGGAGTCGTTACGAATGCCTTCCTGATCGGGGATATTGGTATCGCCTGTCGCCAGTTTGACCCCGAAAGCCGCACCGATTTGTGCGCCGCCATCGCCATGAAAAAAGTTATAGTGGGTGCGCAGGGACAGATCACCGAATCCGTGCAGCGGGTTGATCAGGGTTGTTGCCGTAGCCGTATTGGGCGTGACAATATGGATATGCTGCCGATCCACAAAGGGCTGACTGAATCCGATAGTCCAGTCATCGGTGACGGCATAGCTCAGCGCCAGTGTGGTAATGCGTGAGGTGGTGCTGATTTCCTGTACTGGCGGTTCGCCGCCGATATTGCCTGCGCTGTTGCCTTCTTCATAGACAAAAGCCGCCGGAATACGCCCGGAGCCCTGACGCGGCTTGTTCACCGTTAAATAGGTTTGACTCAAATCAATCAGCCAGTGCCCGGCTTGCAGGCCGCCTTTCCCTCCGCTCTGGCTGCTCAGATTGCATTGGCCGCTGCCGCATGATGCATGCACTGAAGCAGGCAAGCCCCACAGTAGCAGGGTAACCGCTGTCACCAGACAGCGTTTGAAAAATAATGAATGTATCGATGATACCATAATGATCTCCTGATTCAGTATTATCCGATGATGAAGCGGATATTTCCCAATGCTAAAGCACTCGATATACCCTCAACATTGGACAAAATGTCGCAGACTCATACATATTGCTGAAACGCTGCTTATATTGTGCGATACCTTGACCGGGCTTATTTGAGCGCATAGCGCATGGCAAACTCACAATGCATCGGACAATGGATGCCCGTTGGCGGCTTGGGCATGGGGATGGCTCTGATGACTGCTTTTTTTGCTGCTTTTTGCAATACGCTGGATGCCCCCTCGACCATAACCTGTCGGGTAGTGCCATCTGCGAGCAATAAAAAACGTATATGTACATCCCCCTGAATGCCGCGCCTTCTGGCTGTCGGCGGGTAATATTTATGCCGCTCGATATGCGCCATCACTTTCGCCAGATATTTCAACCGCTCTCTGGCAACCAAGCCGTCATCCACTGACACCTGTTTCACCGGCGCAACGGCTGCCCTGGCAATCGTGGGTTGTGTTATGCTTGCCGGTTTTTTCTCAACTGTCTGAATATGCGCTGTGTCTGCCACGCGCCGGGGCTGGACAACCGGCCTTGGTTTTAATGGTTTGGGTTTGGCGTGTTCACGCCGGGCAGCACGCAAAACAGGCCTGGGTGTTGGTGGCGCAGGCTTGGTATCTTCCGGCTCAGCTATTGCAACATCAGGCTCCTTCGGCGAGGCGACAAGATGAATGCGGGTTACCCTGGGCTGGCTGAGCTGCTGTGGCGCGATCGATGCTGCGCCTCCGAAGTGGAAGAAAAGCAGCGCATGCAACGCCACCGAAATGCCCACAGCCATGATTCTCCATAGAGGCAAATCGGTGATCATGGTTGTTCAGTAACAATATCCACAGCGGCTGCGCCCGCTTTTCTGGCAGCATCCAGAATAGCGACAATATGCATCAGGTCTGCCCCTTTATCGCCGCGCAATTGTAGCTGTTTGTGCCTGCGTGATTGAAGTGCATCAACCAAAGCGCCATCCAGCTTATCAAGGCTGACAGGTTTATCCTGAAGGTAGATGCTATTGTCTGCTTTAAGACTGATTTGCAGCGCTTTCTCATTCGGATTGATCTGCTGCGATGAACTGGCCTGCGGCAGGGCGATATCGATGCGCTGCTCCCTGATAAAGTTCGATGTCAGCAAAAAGAAAATCAGCAACAGAAATACAATATCAATCAATGGCGTCAGGTTGGGCGGTTGCCCGCTGCGTCGCGCACCTTCAAATTGCATGGCTAACCGTTTCAGGGCGATGAATATGGTCGTCTATGCTGATTTCATGAGCATGGGGGATTTGTTCCATGGCAATGGAGGCAGCCTGCTGCATGGCGCGAGCGCGT
>JAJRTF010000055.1 GCA_021545585.1 Zetaproteobacteria bacterium | reverse complement strand
ACTGTCCCATGCCTGATTTTTATAGGCATAGCGCAGACCGAAGGTGTTCACATGATCACCGGCATGCTTGTTGTCCCTGATAAACAGGTAGGCATCTATCGCGGTGGCTGGAATCATGGCCTTATCGGTATAATACAAACCATAAAAACGGCTGTCGAACATACGGTTTCCGGTCAGTGCATGGCTGTTAAAACGCTCGGGACGAACCGGTACCAGTTGCGAGGCCAGGATATCCACAACCCTGTCAGCATCGCCTATATGCTGGGTAATTCGCACCCCGTCCCAGACTCGCGCTGTATTCACCCATTCCAGGGATGCCACCAGACGCAAGGCACCCAGATTAAACTTCTGCCGTCCAATCCTGATGCGGCCGGAAAGCGTATCCCCCCAGTTCACATCGAGATAGCCCTGATGCAAATCAAACTGATCGGCAAAGATATTGGGGGCTTTTTTATCATCGATTGCATTATCAAGAAAAGCGTTATGTACACGCGCATCCTGACCTTCGATATACAGTCTCCATTGCTTGCCTCGATGCACGGAAAGATTCACGCGTAACTGCGACAGCAAATAGTCCTGAGGATCGAAGGCGGAAGGCTGGCCAAGCTTAAAGCCCTGCTGCCACTCATAACGCAATCGCAGGCTGCCCCCGGCATGCCACTGTACAGATGGAAGGATATCGACACTGTCCTCACCCTGCGATGCGCCAGGTAAAGCCCGTGCATCTGTGATACATGCAGCCGTAACAAATACGATCGCGGTGAATAAAAATCCTGCAAGCCGCCCGGTAAGACATCGAATATCAGGGTGGGGAAACACCGGCTTATCTGGCCTGAACCGGATCAGGCATCAACAACAGGACGACCCTGAAGCGCAACCGCCCGGCTTCACCGCTTCGATATAAGCGGAAACCACATAGTCTTCAACGCCGCTCCCCGGCGCCCAGTCGCGGATAAACTTCCGTGATTCATCCTTGGGAAGAATTCGAATCTGCTCAAAACCCGCTTCTTTCATCATCACCTCAAGATCGTCAATCAGCGAGGCTCCGGCCATACAGCCGGCATGCAGCATGGGATCATTCTTCATATCTTCCGGCATTGCCGCCGTTGCCACAACATCGGATATCGCCAGCCGACCACCGGGTTTCAGGGCGCGAAAAGCATCGGCAAACACCTGATCTTTATGCGGCGACAGATTGATAACGCAATTGGAGATAATAATATCGGCTGTATTATCAGCCACCGGAATATGTTCGATCTCACCAAGACGAAACTCGACATTGGCAAACTTGCCTTTCTCGGCATTGGCTCTGGCCTTGGAAAGCATAGCCGGCGTCATATCCACACCGATCACATGACCGTTTGCCCCCACTTCATGGGCCGACAAAAAGGCATCGAAACCGCCGCCACTGCCCAGGTCAATGACCACTTCTCCTTCTTTCAGGCTGGCAATGGCGCGCGGATTGCCACAACCCAGCCCCATATCGGCACCTTCCGGCACCTTGCCGAGATCATCCTCGGAATAACCAAGACGGGTAGAGATAAGCGTATTGATGGCTGCATCATCGGACACGCCGCAGCAACTCGCTGCCTCACCGCAACAATCACCATCATTGCTGGCTTCGGCCACCTCGGCATAGGATTTGCGTACATGTTGACGGATATTGTCTGCTTCCAGGCTCATGTTCAGTTCTCCAGTTTTTCTAATGCGTGCACAATTTCTTCGGGCTCCATGCGCTGCGTATAATCGGCATTTACAAACGCATGCGCAACCATGCCATCGCGACCAATGATATAGGTGGCCGGAATCGGTAAATCGAACGAATCATCGCCGTTGATGACCGGGATATCAAAGCCGAAATCAGCATAAACCGGCCGTAAATCCTCGCTCAGGCTGAACACCAGACCGTAGCTTCTGGCCACATGATTGCCGACATCGCTAAGCACAGGGAAACTCAATTGATGTTTCGCCTGCGTCTGTGCACCTCTATCAGGCAATTCGGGCGAAATCGCCAGCAGGCAGGTATGGCGGGATTGAATGGCATCCGCATGCTGCTGCAAGGCATGCAATTCCAGATTGCAGTACGGGCACCAGCCGCCACGATAAAAATTCAACACCACAGGGCCCGTCTTCAGCCTCTCGGACAAACGCACCGACAAACCGCCAATTTTGGGCAATTCGAAATCCGGCGCATGATCGCCTGCCTGAATCGCGCGCTCGGCCACCTGTGATGCCACCAGCATCCGGGTTGCCCTGGTAAACATCGCCATGATTTCAGCCGGAATTTTGTCGGCCATACCCGCCTACATGCTCTGAATATCTTCAAGCAAACTCATCAGCTCTCCAAGGCTCCGCCACAGCTTGAGCCGCTACCGGCCGTGCAACCATAGCAGTGATCCATAACCACAATCGCTTCGCTTTTCAGATCCACACCCATCAGATCACTTAAATGACGCCGCGATCCGTTCTCATTCTCAATCGGAAGATTCAGCATCTGATTGAAATCACAGTCATAAACATAGCCCTGCCAATCCACACTGATCAGGCTTTTGCACATCACATGATCGAGATTGTCCTCGTTATAAGCATCCTTGAGCACCTGCATATAGTCGGCAAACTGCCCCTTGGAGATCAACCAGCTGCCAAAACGTTTGATCGGCATATTGGTGATGGTAAACAACTGATTGAAGGCAATACCGAAGCGGATACCGAGTTCACGTTTGTAGGCTGCCTCGAGTTCCGTCTGCGATGGCGGCAGACTCGCGCCCTGCGGATTGTAGACCAGCGTCAGGATCAAACCGGACTCATCCATGCCGTAGCCCAGCGCATTGAATTTTTTCAGCGCGGCTATGCTGGCATCGAATACGCCGTTGCCGCGCTGGGCATCAACATTATCGCCCAGATAACAGGGCAATGAAGCCACCACCTCAACCTGCTGTTCGGCCAGAAAGTCAGCCAGCCACTCATAGCCGTCTTCCTCGACGATGGTCAGGTTGCAGCGATCAATAACGCGGATATCCATATCACGCGCTGCCCGGACAAGTTCGCGGAAATGCGGGTTCATCTCCGGCGCACCGCCGGTCAGATCAAGCGTCTTAATGTTTGCATGCGCAAGAAAATCGATAATCGTGGCGATCGTATCCTGCTGCATGATCTCCGTGCGCCGGGGGCCGGCATTGACATGGCAGTGGATGCAGGTCTGATTACACAAATAGCCGAGATTCACCTGCAGGGTATCGAGGGTACCCCTGCAAATCGCCGGAAAGTCGGTTTTTTTCAGCAAAGGCAGCGTTGCATACATCGTGTTTGAGCTCCTTGAATCTCGCACTCACCGTGTTTTCGTCAGCTCAGGATGGCTGAAAATGGCACCTGCCGGAACCTTATCCCGCCGATCAGACTAGAGTCGGAGTAGGCTGGCAATCCTTACAAGCATTCGCAAGTGGACACTTGCCCTTGCGTCGGGCTCTGTGAAACGTAATATCCACCTTTATTGTCTGGAGGGAGATCAATCATGAGGGCGGAAGAAGTTTTACTGGCAGTACGTGAGAAGAAACCTTTGCATGATAAGGATTTGTCCGGCCTGGATTTATCCGGTCAGGATTTATCCGGCGCTGACCTTTCCGGCTGCAATCTGTCGGGCTGCAATCTGCGTGGAACCATCCTGCGCGATGCCGACCTGTCCAACTGCAACCTGACCAAGGCCGACCTGCGCGCCGCTGACCTGTCGCGCGGCAGCATTTACGCCGCCGACCTGACCGGGGCCAGGCTACGCCGCTGCAACCTGACCCATACCAACCGCATGCTGGCCAAGATTCGCAAATGGGCCATGAAAGGCACATATATTGCAGGCCCTACGGCCTATATTGATTAAGGCGGCATTGACGAGGAATATAAACCACATGAGCAACATCCAGAGCCTGCCCGGCGCATTCCCCCTGCATGAGGATCGTGATTTCATCACCGAGAGCGAATGGGTTATTTTCAAGCTGCTGTGCCGCCCCATCGACTCTTTTGCTGATGCGGATGCTGCAGAACTCTCAAAGGCCAGCGGTGGCCAGGTAAGTCGCGAACGTTGCGATGAGCTGATTCGCATCGTACGCATCAAAGCTTTGCCCGGACTCGGCTCATGGATTTCACGCCTGTTTGCCGAGGCCGGTATGAGTGAGACCGACATCCGTCAGCTCCCGGCCGAGGAAATCACCGCCCGCATCAACAACAAATCCGGTTACCCGCTATGCAATGAAGCGACGACCCGCGCGCTGGCTGCCCTGCAGCTGCAATGGCGCGGCGCTGAATCGGCATAGCCCCGCCAGAAACATCAATTAACGGAAGATTCCCATATGAGTGAACGTATACTTGTTACCGGCGGCGCCGGTTATATCGGCTCCAATATTGCTGCCGCCCTAACCAGACGGCCGGGCACGGATGTTCTCGTCGTGGATGATTTTTCCTCCGGTGACTGGCGCAATCTGATCCATGTGGATTGCGAAGTACGTGCACTGGACTGTGATGCTCCCGAGCTGCTTGATGAAATTGCTGCCGGTGGCTTTTCCGCCATCTACCATGAGGCCGCGATTACCGACACCACGGTTATGGATCAGCGTTTCATGATCGAGGTTAACACCAATGCCTTTGCCAGCATCCTTGAGGCCAGCCACGCATCTTCGACCCGTGTCATCTATGCATCATCGGCCGGCACCTACGGCAACTCACCGGCTCCCAATCGCGTCGGTCATGGTGAAGAACCGGAGAATATCTACGGCTTTTCCAAACTGGCCATGGATCGCATTGCCTGCCGCTGGCATGACAGACATAGCGCGCCCATTATCGGCTTGCGTTATTTCAATGTTTACGGGCCGGGCGAAACACACAAGAATGAAAAATCAGGCAACAAAACCGCCTCGATGATGCTGCAACTATATGAGCAGGTGAAGGCCGGCAAACGTCCGCGCCTGTTCAAACACGGCGAACAGAAACGCGATTTCGTCTATATCCGTGATGTTATTGGCGCCAATCTGGCCGCTCTCGATGCACCCCGCTCCGGTGTCTGCAATGTCGGCTCCGGTGCTGCGCGCACCTTCAATGATGTCGTCTCCACGCTGGGTGCCAGCCTCGGCCGGAAACTGGACATCGACTATTTCGATAATCCGTTCTCTTTTTACCAGATGCACACCGAAGCGGATGTCAGCGAATCTGCTGCGCTGCTGAACTGGAAGCCTGAGTGGACGCTTGAGCGCGGCATGGATGAATACGTCAAGCTGCTTGAGAAAGCGCACCGTGGCCCGGTGGAAACCGCCTGATGCGCACTATTCTGGCGATCATCGTCCTGGCTCTGCTCTCCGGCTGCATGTATGAACCCATTCATCAGGGCAACCGCATCAACCCCAATGAGGCCTATCTGATTCAGGAAGGCGATACCAAATTCCGTATCGAGCAGGCCCTCGGCACACCGGTGCTGAAGGACGTGCTGCATCCCAACCGGGCCACCTATATCGAGCAGTTCGAGGATGAGGAATCCGGCGAACTCAAAACACGCGGTATTGAAATCACCTATGACGAAGCACTGCGCGCCGCACACATCCGCCGCTTCGGCCTGGATAACAGGTAAGACATGGGCCTACGAGCACCCGGCAGCAGCTCCAATGCCGAGTTTCTGATCTACGGTTCCATGATGGTGCTGCAACTGGTCATTTTCATTGGCGGACATGCCATCATCGGCTATCTGCTATTGCATCAGTTCGGTGTGGGCCAAGGCATGCCGGCCGTGGTTGAATTCACCGGCCTGCCTGGCTTTGCCATATGGCTATTGATGCTGGTCACCATCGCCATGGATATCTGGGTGGTCTATCACAAGCGTCTGGAACGCAAAAAGAATCTCAGGCGTTAAAGCTCTAACCCAGGGTAACGCATATTCTTCCACAGCTAACGCATTCACCCCGAGCCTTATAACTCCAGGATAAATACAGCCAGCATGGCAACCAGATACCAATCGTGATAATCGACAGTAACATGTGTTCCGGCACGCTCATCCGTTCATAGAATAGCACTTCTGTCTTACCGCAACTGCTGCATCGTCCAAACAATTTCATCATGTGCCTCGGACTTCTTCGCTGTTACAATTCTAGCACGCCGTCACCCTGCCGGACACCTCTGAATCAGCTTTTCGGAGCGCTCATGCCGCCGCGCCTGCGGCGTCTCCGGGACGTCCCGTGCCTGGCCTGCCGGTTACGGCTATGGCGCTGCGCCGGCCTTTCGCGCTCACTATCTCCATCCGCCGCAAACGCTGCCGGATCAGGAATAAAACCTTCCACCTCAATAACCGGAATCCTCTTGCGCAACAGCTTCTCGATACCGGTCATCAATTTCATCTCATCCACACTGACCAGCGACATCGCTTCACCGCTACGGCCGGCACGGCCTGTACGGCCAATGCGGTGCACATAATCTTCGGCCACATTGGGAAGTTCATAATTCACCACGTGCGGCAACCGATCGATATCAAGCCCCCGCGCTGCGATATCCGTCGCCACAAGTACGCGAATCTCCCCCTTTTTGAAGCCGGCCAGTGCTCTGGTGCGCGCAGTCTGGCTTTTGTTGCCGTGAATGGCCGCCGCCTGAATACCATCCTTGCCCAGCTGTTCGGTCAGGCGATTGGCTCCGTGTTTGGTACGCGTAAATACCAGCACCTGCTTCCAGTCCTGACCGGAGATCAAATGTGAAAGCAGGGCGCGTTTCTGGGATTTCCCGACATGGTGAACCACATGCTTCACCTGCCCGGATGCTTCATTTCGAGCCACCTCCACCAATACCGGATCATGCAGGATGCCGCCGGCCAGTTTCTTGATATCATTGGAAAATGTAGCCGAGAACAGCAGGTTCTGGCGCTTGCCTGGAACCAGCTTGAGCACACGTCGAATATCATGGATAAATCCCATATCGAGCATACGGTCAGCTTCATCAAGAACCAGCATCTCAATGTGCGAAAGGTCAGCCGCTTTCTGACCGGCCAGATCAAGCAGGCGCCCCGGCGTGGCGACAAGGATATCCACACCGCGCCTGAGTTTGTCGATCTGCGGATTGATACCCACACCGCCAAACACGACGGTGGAGCGAATCGGCAAATACTTGCCATAGGTAGCAATACTCTCGCCGATCTGGGCAGCCAGCTCCCGTGTCGGAGTCAGAACCAGCACCCGGATCGGACGCCGCCCATGGCCTGCCTTCTCTTTTTGCAGAATCTGAAGTATCGGCAGCGTAAAGCCAGCCGTCTTGCCGGTACCCGTCTGGGCTCCGGCCATGATGTCATGTCCTTCCAGGACAACCGGAATGGCCTGAGCCTGAACCGGTGTCGGGCTATCGTAGCCCTGATCGCGCACAGCGCGAAGGATCTCTTCACAGAGACCAAAATCATTAAATGTCATATTATTTCCGTTACAGGCTCGCCGGAGAAACCCGGACTGATCTAAGCCTGTTGTGATTTATACATCCCGCCTGAAGATGCGGGGAGAGCGCTGCCGATCAGAACGCAGGCGCTTGAAGTGCCGGCACTGTATAGGCTGTCATGAATAAGCACAACTTATCTTTTCTGTGCCACTTTTCCCAATCAGCCCCTAGCCCTCTGCGATACACCATGACATTGCGCCTCATCTCCCCCGCCGCTATGCTGAATTGTAAGCAGCGGCATTAAGAAGATACTCATTCAACAAGGAGATTCCCATGCTGATTACGTCCCAGATCCAGTACAATGTCGCCACCATTGATGAAAACAGCTCCGCACGTGAGGCGGCCCGGCAAATGACCGAGCGCTATATCGGCTCTCTGGCCGTTACCGGAGCCTATGGCGTAAAGGGCATCTTCACCGAACGCGACCTGATGATGCGGGTTATAGGCGAAGGGCTTGATCCGGCGACGGTTAAGGTTGGAGATGTGACCAATGAATCCCTGGTCAAAGTGATGCCGACTGAAGAAGTCGGGCATTGCCTTGATCTGATGAAGGAAAATCGCTGCCGGCATCTGGTTGTATTCGACGGTAATAAATTCGTCGGCATTGTATCGCTGCGTGACATCGTTGCACTTATGATCAGTGAAAAGGAAGAGCTAATTGCAAGACTCAAAGAATACATTGCCAGCTAATCCCTGAGCACATCAAGCCTGTGCATATAGACGGTAAAATCATTTTCCGGATATTCGTCAATGCCGCAGAACCGGTTTATACTTTCACCAGAACAATCAACCCATATTCTGTACTATCACCAAAACAGGAAGTGTCCGAATGATAAAAGGAAGCTGCATGTGCGGCAAAATCGCCTATGAAGTTCGCGGCGATATAAGCGAAATCACCCACTGCCACTGCACAACATGCCGAAAGGCACATGCCTCGGCATTTTCATCGGTTGCGGCGGTACAAAAGGATGATTTCATTATCACTGCCGGAGAGGAACTGATCAAATGCCATGAATCCTCACCGGGCAAGGTGCGCTTCTTCTGCTCCGGATGCGGCTCACACATCTATGCCCGCAGGGAAGGTCAGAGCCACTATCTGCTCCGGCTGGGCACACTGGATGACGATCCCGAAGTCCGGCCTGCAAGGCATATCTGGCTGAGTCTGAAAGCGCCCTGGTATGATTTGAAAACAGATGGAGATTTACCCAAATACGATGCATGGCCGGATGATCGTTAATCCTCAGGCCGCTTTTTCATGTGAATGGTAAAATCGTTTTTCAGATAATCATCATGCAGCTCACAGTCAGGGCATAGCTGCCGGCAAACATCCAGCACATGCGCCGGATCCTGACTGTGTAAATCGTGCGCCACCAGATAGCGCGCATCAAGCATATTAAATGCCATCCCTTTGCGACACAGCCGGTACATTTGCCCGATCACAAGGAATGCATACGCCGAATCATCATGTAGCTGTTCATTCAGCGCACCGGATAACACCACCCAGTCGAATGAAGCCTGCCGGAAACCCATATCAAACAGATCGCCTTCCATAAACGCGGCATCCGGATGCCGCTTCCGTGCCTCGGCCAGCAGATCCGGTGAAAGATCGATGCCGGTATAATCAAGCTCCCTGCCCTGCTTCTCGAACCAGTCTTTGAAATCCCCGAAACCACAGCCGACATCCAGCACCGAACCCCCGACCGTAATACCGATCCCGGCCAGAACCTCGAAGCGGATCTCCTGAATCTCACGACTGCTCCAGTACAGTGCATTGGGATGATAGCCGTGACGGGTCAGGCTATCGCGATGGCGATCCACAATGCGTTTGCGCTGTTCTTTTTTCATGGGTGGAAAATAGCACATCAGTATCGGGAAGCTAATGCTGCATACAGAATTGCCAATGACTCGAACTTGCACCATGCTCCGCCAGCGGGTCAATCATCAGGGAGAGTACATGGAAGAAACAAAGCTTGAGCCTCGGAGATCCGGCATATGAGCGGGCAACAAATCAATAACCCGCTGCACGGGATTACGCTGGAGATGATGATAAACGAGCTGGTTGAACACTATGGCTGGGGCGAGCTGGGCATCCATGTCCGCATCCGCTGTTTCAACAACGACCCGTCGGTGAAATCCAGCTTGAAGTTTCTGCGCAAAAACCCCTGGGCACGAAGCAAGGTTGAAAACCTGTATCTCGATATGCTGAACGAACAGGCACGCGATAAAAACTCACCGTGGTCCGATATAAAATCATAAAACCCGGCCGGACTTCTTCAGCATACCCTTCTATTTGGTCAGTGAGATAAACACTTCCGGCAAACGTTCGGGCAGACGATCCACATGATCAATAATAGTGTACTGCTTGCCGAAGATATCAGCCACGTACTCATCGGCCTTCGGATCAAGATTGATGCAGTAGCTGTAGATGCCATCACGACCCAGCTCTTTCACCGCCTGATGCGCGTCAGCAATCAGCAGCTGCTCATCGTCAACATCGATATCGGCCGGTTCACCATCGGTGAGGATCAGCATCAGCTTTTTATCGGTCTGCTGGGCTTTCAGGTAATGGCCTGCATGGCGCATGGCACCACCCATCCGAGTTGAAAAGCCGGCTTCCATCGCCGCCAGGCGTGACTTCACGTCATCACCCCAAGGCTCATTGTAGCCCTTGATGTGATAATAACGGACATCATGGCGTGTATCGGAGTGGAAGCCTGCAATGGCAAAGTTATCGCCCACCTGATCAATCGCCCAGGCCAGCAGTGAAACAGCTTCCTGAGAAAGCTCCAGAATTGTTTGATTGCAGCCTTCGGCCTTCTCATTCAATGACTCTGACAAATCAAGCAACAGCATCACGGCCACATCACGGCCATCCGTTCTGTGGCTCATATTAATACGCGGATCAGGTGATGCACCGCCCTTGAAGTCGATCAGGGAACGAATCGCCACATCCAGATCTAGCTCGGAGCCCTCTTCCTGATAACGGATGCGGACCTTGTCCTGCGGTTTAAGCATATCGAGCATGGCCTTCAGGCGTTTGGCCAATGCTCCGTGCTTGGCGAGCAGGTTATCAATCTTCGATGCATTGCCCCGGGCATGCAGTGATTCATACAGACTCACCCAGTCCGGACGATAATGCTGTGAGTTGTAATCCCACTCATGATAATGGCGCGGAGGCAGGCCATTAAGCTCTTCCTCCTCTTTCTGCTTCTGATCAAGATGTTCGAATGTGGTTTCCTCATCATCGCCCTGCTCGATATAAATCCACAGATGACGGTTATCATCACGATAATCGACTTCCGTATTTTCAAAATAGGTGTTGGGCAGGGCATCGCTCTGCCTGCGGGTTCGGGCGATAAACGAGAGTGCAATCGAAGCCATATCGGCACTGGTCGACACCTCACCCTTCTCCATCTCGGTGAAAAAGCGGCCGACAAATTCACGCACATCTTCGTTTTCATACTGAAAATCGGCATCAAGGATTGCCCGGGATACCAGCGCCAGGCGCAAGTTAATCAGCGATGTTGCTTCCAGCTCCAGCGCCTTTTCATCCGGAACCGGATGCAGGGCAAGAAAGATTTTTCTCAGGCCCGGGAAACGCTGCATGGCCAGATATTCAACCCGGCAATCCTCAAAGGTTTCAACGGCCAGACGCTGGAACGGACTCCAGTTATCCACCACCATCTTCTGGCTCCAGCGGCGATGTGCAGCCATATGTGCAAGGGTGGCGCGATAACGGTCAATACCGGACACGCCGCGATCATCATCATAAACATCGGGAAGACGTATGCCCAGATCATCAAAATACGGCATGGGTTTACGCAGTTCATCAAAGGCCAGTGAATATGGAACAAGATAATCATGATCGTTCCACAGACCCCGCATGTATGCATCCAGCTTGCGTTCATGATCAATCATGAGCGTGCCATGGCGCTCACGTTGCATGACTGCATGGGCATCAGCTGACTGCAGACAGAAATAGTCCACCTGACGGCCGGGATGATTGCTGTAGTAATGAACACCGTAATCCACCCAGTTCTTGAAGCCCTCAAGGGATAACTCCGTCAGCAGGCGCGGCGCCTGCTTGAGAAGATCCGGCAGGCCGGGACTTGGAAATGTGGTGTGGTGTCCATGAACAGAGCCGGAAGTCTTCTCCATCATGTCACGAATCAGGTTGATATATTGCCTGAATAATTCATAGGTTTGTAATCGGCGCGCCACAGCACCGCTGGTCTGTAAAAATGGCACCATGGCCTTAAAATTGGTATGCGTTGACATGTAATGGGCAAACTCGCGCAAATCCGCCAGCACCTCTTCCCCGACCTCGGCCGCAACAGCCGGAGCCTCTTCCAGATAGACCAGCACAGGTTCCGCGCCACGACCCAGTTTCCCGAGAAATCCCGCATGTTCGATGTAGTCAACCAGCCCCTGAGTTGAAAGCAGCGTCTTGGCCTCCTCCATACAGGCATCAAAAACCTTATCGACCTGAGCAAATTTGCAGCCCAGCCGTTGCCAGTACATCTCAAGTTCCATGCTGCGCGGAGCAGTTTCAGACATCTGTGATTTCCTTTTCTCTGTTTACTGGCAGGACTTAGCCGAAAGTGGCATCAATGGCATGATCCAGTGTATCGCGAATGTCTTCATCATCCGTAATCGGACGAACCAGCGCCATACGGCAGGCGGCTTTCGGTTCAACACCGCCTTTGATCAAAGCTGCTGCATAGGTCAGCAAACGGGTTGAAATACCTTCATCCAGGCCATGACCTTTCAGATTACGCGCTGTTGCACCGATAGCGACCAGCTTGCCGGCCAGTTCAGCATCAATACCTGTTTCCGTGGCAACAATGCCTGTCTCAACTTCAGCCGCCGGATAATCAAACTCAAAACCGGCAAAGCGCTGCTTGGTTGATTGCTTCAAATCCTTCATCAGGCTCTGATAACCCGGATTATATGAAATCACCAGCTGGAAATCGGCATGCGCTTCAATCAGCTCACCCTTTTTATCGAGCGGCAGAGTACGACGATGATCGGTCAGCGGATGAATCACCACGGTCGTGTCCTGACGCGCTTCAACCACTTCATCAAGATAACAGATCGCACCGATACGGGCTGCTGTAGTCAGCGGACCATCGAGCCAGCGGGTGCCATTGGCATCAAGCAGATAACGCCCCACCAGATCCGAGGCGGTCATATCCTCGTTACAGGCCACGGTGATTAGCGGTTTACCCAGCTTCCATGCCATGTATTCGATAAAACGTGATTTACCGCAGCCTGTCGGGCCTTTTACCATCACAGGCAGGCGTGCCGCATAGGCCGCCTCATACAGCTCCACCTCATCGCCTTGCGCCTGATAAAACGGCTCTTCATGAATCTTGTACTGGTCTTTATCGGTCATCTCTTCCTCCGGACATAAACATAGGCCTACTCTAGCTGATGGTATGGAAAGAACTAACTTATATAATTTATGGGTTTTATAATTTCACCTTATGATCTCCGGCTCAAACGCTATCAACAGACCCGAGCAAAAAACGCTCGAATTCACGCTTTTCAATATCGTTCCCTCTGTTGGACATGGGTAACCGCACAATCACTTGACTTAAATGCTGAATTATTTGCTGTTTTCGTGCAAGACGTCATTCCAGATCATGGCTAAAGGAGACTGCCGCCAGCACATAAAAAACGCCCCCGGCAAGCCGGAGGCGTTTCTCATCGTAGCAATGACTCTGGACTTACTTATGTACGCCCAGCTTCTCGCGCCAGTCCGGATAGATCTTGTCAGCATCGCCCGGGAATGATTCGAATGCGCGTGCAAACTCGTTATGAGTCTTGGCGTATTCAATCGGGTCAGTGCCGGTCTTCCAGCACTCGTAGGCCTGGCCCAGTGATTTACCTCCGGCAGCAGGACTGTCGATATGACCGAAGGCTCCGCCACCGCAGGTGTTGATGACATTGCCATGACCCAGGTTCTCAAAGAAGCCTGGCAGACGCAGTGCATTCATGCCGCCGGAGATGATCGGGCAGGTTGGCTTCATGCCGTACCACTTCTGGTTGAAATAGTGGCCCATGCACTCGTCACGTTCGAGCATATAAGCAAGAACGGTCTCAGCACCGTGGCCTTCCATCTTGCCGTAACCCATGGTGCCTGTATGAATACCGGAAGCGCCCTGCAAACGGGAAAGCTTCATATAGCACAACGGATCCATACCCATTGGAGACTTATAAGAGGTCAGAGCACCATGGCCGGCACGGTGGAAGTGCAGGAAGGTGTCAGGAAATGCACGACGGGCAGTGGTGACACCGGCAGGACCGGTCACAAAGCCGTCGATCAGGAAGGCAACATGCTTTTCATTGCCGTACTTGGCAAATGATTCAAGAATGAATTCACCACGCTTGATGCACTCACCGTGGAAATCGGCCGTTGCATTGGCGGAGAACAGCTTGGCTTCGCCGGTTTCCTGCTGCGCACGATCCATGGTCTCTGCAACCATTGGAATAACAGTTTCCATCGGACAGAACGGCTGATTGGCCTGCGGCTCATCATTCTTGATGAAGTCGCCACCCAGCCAGAAATCATAACATGCTTTGGCAAACGGTTCCGGACGCAGACCCAGTTTCGGTTTGATGATGGTACCGGAGATATAACCGCCATCCACTTCAGGACGACCCAGAACCTTCCACAGATCAGCAATACCTGCGCTTGGTCCGTCGAATTTCCTGATCATGCATTCCGGCACCATGAAATCGAGCATGCGCAGACCAAGATGATCACCCATACCCTGGTTATTACCCAGAATCAGCGACCACATATGTGAAACATTATAGTGACCATCGATCAGATTCGGATCAAACAGGTCAACAGGATAAGCGACCTTCATCAAACCGCCGCCTGTGACGGGGTGATCACCGAACGCGGTTTCATCAACGTCATACACCAGTGCATCCACACCACGTGTAAAGTCATCGGTCGTGGATACCTCCACGTTGGTACCGGTTGAAGATTCAGCTGCGATGTGCGCCGCCACTTCCAGGAAACCATAGCCTTCAGCCGGGATTAGTTTATAAGCAACAAGCAGATGTTTGCCGCCTGCGATAAGATCTTCTTCCTTCAGACTAAGATCTGCGTAACGATTCGATTGATCCATTTAGATATTCCTCCAAGTTTAATTGTAATATCAGGGAATCATCATGAATCCCCCTCTCGCGGCAGTGGACGATACGCCTCATCTGCAACAAGGGGAAGTCTGGATTTATTCTTTCATTATGTAAAATCAAAGGTTATGATTTATACTATAAATTTAACTTATGGATGGCGAATATGCGTATTACCCTCAAACAACTTCAAATCTTTGAAACCGTGGCCGAGCAGCAAAGTTATACCCGGGCTGCGAAATTGCTATATCTAAGTCAACCGGCCGTCTCCATGCAAATCAAACAACTGGAGGAAGAGGTCGGCATGCCCATGTTCGACCGTATCGGCAAGGCCATTCAACTGACCGATGCCGGACGTGAATTGCTGCAACATGCCCGCAGTATTCACATCCAGCTGGAAGAGGCCCAGCAAAGCATGGAAGAGCTGCGCGGCATCAAGCGCGGGCGCCTGCATCTGACCATGGCCTCGACCGCCAACTATTTCACTCCCAAGCTTCTGGCCGGCTTCTGCCGCGAGTATCCGAACATCCAGATCAGCCTCAGTGTTGCCAACCGCGCCGGCCTGCTCGAAGCGCTCGAGCAAAATACCGCCGATATGGTCATCATGGGCAGGCCGCCAGCCAATATGCCGCTGGCAGCAGAGGTATTCATGGAAAATCCGCTTGTTGTGGTGGCCCCGCCAAAGCACAGGCTGAGCAAAAAGAAAACAGTCAGCCTGGAGGAAATAGCAAAGGAAAATTTCATTGTCCGTGAAATCGGCTCGGGCACCCGTGCTGCTGTTGAGCGTTTTCTGGCAACACATGAGCTGGAGCGTCCGCAAAGCCTGGAGATGAACTCTTCCGAAGCCATCAAGCAGGCGGTACAGGCCGGACTGGGGCTGGGAGTCGTATCCATCCATACACTGGAAATGGAAATGACCCTGCAGCGGCTGGTTGTACTGAATGTGCAGGATTTCCCCATCATGCGCCACTGGCATCTGGTGTATCGTCAGGACCGTCATTTCTCACCGGTCAGCAAGGCATTCCATGATTATGTACTGGAAAATGCGGCATCGCTGCTCAGTCCGATAAAGGCCTAGCCTCCATCATGCCCTGACTGCATCCGCCCGATGAACTGATTTAACCCCTTTTCAATCTCTCCTGCGTTTATAGAGACAGGCATTGCCTGAATCAGATAAACAACAGGAGCGTAGTAACCGCTGGGATGCACCCGCATGACCCGGCACAGCATTCTGACCGGATATTCCGAACAATATTTCCTGATGAATGCGTACCTT